>DATMVO010000121.1:0-23451 GCA_035563115.1 Solirubrobacteraceae bacterium | reverse complement strand
GGGCGCGGCGGCGGTCACGGTGCGACCCTCCGCGGCGCGCGGTCGGCGGCTTCGCCCAGCGCGAACGGCTCCTCGACCGCCTGCCGCTCGGCGTCCCGCGCGCACGGGTACGACAGCGGGAGCTCGTGGAGGAGGCCGAGGCGCATCGACGGCCGAGCGTAGACGGCGCGGCCGATCCGTTGGTCACCGCGCGGTGAGCGGCGCGACCTCCGACCGACGCGGGCGCCGGAATAGGAACGGCCCCGCCGAAGCAGGGCCGTTCCCGTAGCACGCCGGTAAGCCGGATTCTGTCGTTGGGCAACCATCCATCTCTGCGGCCGACCTGGACCTCGGCGGGCAACCTGCGAGCGGTCCTGCTTGGCCTTGCATCGGACGGGGTTTGCCTGGCCGCCGTGTCACCACGACGCCGGTGCGCTCTTACCGCACCTTTTCAACCTTGCCTGTGCCGCGGGCGCGACCATCGGCGGTGTGTTTCTGTGGCACTTTCCCGCGGGTTTCCCCGGGTCGGCTTCCCGACCGTCCTGCCCTGTGATGTCCGGACTTTCCTCGAAGACGAGCCTCCGCGGCTGCCTGGTGTGCGTCTCCCAGTCTAGTGGTGGCCTGAGGTCGAAGGGCGGTGGCGTCTGGCGGCGCCGGACCGCGTCTGCCGGCACCCGGCATCCACGGCCGGACAACCAGTACGACAGCGGATGCCGTGCACCAGCAGACACGCCCCGGCATCCACCAGCCGAGACCGCCCTTCAACCTCAGACCACAGCTCGACCGCGCACAGGCGCCACGGAGGCCTTCCGTCTTGAGGTTTCAGAAGGAGCGCAGGAGCCCCACGACCTTGCCCTCGATCTGCACGTCCCGCGTGAGGATCGGCTGGAGCGTCGGGTTCTCGGGCTGCAGGCGGATATGGTCGCTCTCGCGGTAGAAGGTCTTGACCGTCGCCTCGTCGTCGCCGACCCGCGCCACCACGATCTCCCCGTCGCGCGCGGTGTCCTGCTTGCGCACGACGACGAGGTCGCCGTCGAGGATCCCCGCGTCGACCATCGACTCGCCCTTGATCCGCAGCAGGAACTCGCCGGCGTCGCCGCCCGCCTCGGCAGGCACCTCGATGTGCTGCTCGATGTTCTGCTCGGCCAGGATCGGCTCGCCCGCCGCGACCTGACCGACGAGCGGGAGCCCGTTGCCGGTGATCGCACGAACCGCCGACTCCCCCGCCTCCCGCACGCCGTCGACGACGCGGTCGAGCAGCTCGATGGCGCGCGGCTTGGACGGATCGCGCCGCAGCAGCCCGGCCTTCTCCAGGTTCGCCAGGTGCGCGTGGACGGTCGACGACGACGCGAGGCCGACCGCCTTGCCGATGTCCCGCACCGTCGGCGGGTAGCCGTGCGTCGCGGAATAACGCTTGATGAACTCGAAGATCTCCTGCTGGCGCTTCGTCAGGTCCACGGGGCGCTCCTTGGCTGGCAGGTCGAGAGGGCGGCGGCTACGAACATGTGTTCGGAAACCTAGACGGCGCCGCGGACGGATGCAAGCTCCGCACGCGGGCGGCCGCTGCCGTTCACGAGCGCGCTACAGTGTTGGCCGCCCACGCGCCGGTGGCGGAATTGGTAGACGCGCAAGGTTGAGGGCCTTGTGGGGGATAACCCCGTGGTGGTTCGAGTCCACTTCGGCGCATGCGAAAGGCCCAGCATTGCTGGGCCTTTCTCGTTGCCGAAGGGACTGCAGGATGCGGCCGATCTTGGCCGTGGTAACGCGCGTGGTAACACGACCGCCAAAGACGGCCCTGCCGGCGGCTGCCGCAGTAGCCGGGTGCGGCCTGTCCGGAGCGTCCTAACAGGCGGACAACAGCCGTGCTCCCGGCGTCGAGAGACCGTCATGAGCACGGACGCCACGACCGAGCCCGAGCTGATGACGCCCGCAGAGGCGATGCGCATGCTGCGCGTCTCGCGGACCTGGCTCTACGACGCCGCCAAGGATGGGCGGCTCCCCGCGATCCGCCTCGGCGGCCCCGACGGGCCGGTGCGGTTCATCCGCGCCGACCTGCTCGCGCACATCGAGCAGGCCCGCGCCTGCTGGCAGGTCGGTGACACGACGTCGCAGACGCTGCGGCGCGCGGCCCGAGAGGCGGCGTAGCGATGGCTCGAGGCTCGATCTACCCGCGCAAGCTCAAGGACAGGACGACCGTCTACGACGTCCGCTATCGCACCTCCAACGGCGTCGCGAAGCAGAAGCGCGGCTTTCGCAAGGAGCGCGAGGCCGTCAAGTACCTCAACGCGCAGATGGCCGCCGTGGACCGCGGCGAAGTCGTCGCGGGCGGCCTGACATTCGCCGAGTACTTCGACGACTGGCTGGCCGAGCATCGCCCGCGCATCGAGGAGGGCACCTACCGCGACTACGAGGTGCACGGTCGGCTGCGGCTCAAGCCGTTCTTCGGCTCTAAGCGGCTGGAGGCGATCACGCAGAAGGACGTGCGCCGCTACGTCGCCGACCTGCGAGCGACCGGGAAGGCCGGCGCGAAGACGATCAACAACTCGATCATCGTCCTGCGGGTCTGTCTAGGCCACGCCGAGGAGGACGGCCTGATCGCCAAGAACCCGGCGGCCAGCAAGCCCGGCAGCCGCGAGCGGATCAAGGTCGCGCTCCCCCACCGGGAGATGGACTACCTGCGGCTCGACGAGATCCCGCGCTACCTCGCATCGTGCGACGAGCACTACCGGCCGATCGCCGAGACCTTCATCGCCACCGGTCTGCGCGTCTCGGAGTTGATCGCGCTCACCTGGCAGGACATCGACCTCGACGCACGGGTGATCCGCGTCGTCCGCAGCCGACAGGGCTCGACTGACGGCAGCACCAAAGGCGACCGCTTCCGTTCTGTCGACTTCGGCCCCGGCCTCGAACGGACTCTCCGAGACCTCAAGGCAAGGCGCGGCGAGGGGCAGGCAGGCGACCTTGTACGTCTGCCGGTCTTCATCGGGCGGCGCGGAGGCGGGCTGAACCGCTCGGACCTGTCCCGCGACGTCCACAAGGCCGTTCTCCGCGACGCTGGGCTCCGCACATCGCTGCGCCTTCACGACCTCCGGCACACCGCAGCAGCGTCATGGCTGGCGGCCGAGCTCCCGCTGATCTACGTGCAGAAGCAGCTCGGCCACGCGCAGATCACCACGACCCAAGCCATCTACGGCCACCTCGAGCAGAGCTTCCTGCGGGACGCAGCCACACGTGCTGAGCAGCTGGTGCGTGCGGGCCGACTCCCCACCCTCGTGAGCTAGCCCGCACCCATCACCACGCCGGCCGACCACGTTGTCGGTCGGCGCGGTCGGCCGAGCTAGCCGCGGCCGCCGAGGACTACGCACCGTGTCCTCGGAAATCTTGTCTGCTGTCCAACGTCATGTACGGCCGGATTAGAGACAACACCTGTAGGTCGTCCACGGCTGCGCGAGGCAAGAAATGCCGACTCGGGGATATGTTTCGGGACACGTTCCGGTCGGTCGACCAACCGTCTGCGGAGGTCGACCCCTGACGTGATCACGCGAAAGTGGTTGTGCACCCACGTTTGATCTTCGTATACGTCCATTCGCAGACGTCGAAGATGTCGATGTATGTGCGCCTGCCAAGCGACAGGCATCGTGCGAGCGCGGCGGACCTCGACCCCGAGCCAGCCCGGTTTGCGACCCGCGCCGGACCCTGTCAAGGCCTCCAGAACGTCCCGCAGGTACCCGTACGGCCTCTACAGCGCGGTTTCACGCGAACCGGTCCAAAGGTGGCCTTACGATCTGCGCACGCTTGACGGCGGTGATCGGCTTCCTTCTGAAATGTCCCGCCAGCGGACGTGAGATCTCGTCTCGGGGCCCGGCGACGGCAGGGCCCTAGGGATCTCCCCTCACCGTCCAAGCGGCCGCTACGCGTCGCGATGCCTGGCCGTCGGACGCAAGACCTCCGCGAGTTGCCCGCTTAGGCTTGATCGGCTCGCCGCCGCGCCACTCGTCCTCGATCAGTTCGTCGAGCTCGACGCCCAGCGCCTCGCGCATGACGTCAGGTCGTGACTGGCTACCCCCGTGGACGGACGTCCGGTTGCGTTGTGCCGATGCACCGGAAGAAGATGCGGCGTGCCCGTTGACTACTCGTCTCGCGACCCGACCCGGATGTCGCGCATCCGCAGCGAGACGCTCCTTCAGGAGCTTTCGTCACCGCATCGGCGCGGTAACGCGGCGCCGAACACGCGGGGGCGCACCGTCCCGAGCGTGTGCGCGCGCGGCGGGGAGCAGCGAGATCGATGAGCACGCCCTCGGATACAGCTCCTGACGGGCGTGCCACGTCGCAGACGCGGAGTCTGCTGTCTCCGAGCCGGCTCAACGACTTCCTCGGCTGCGAGCACCGGACGTACCTCGACCTTCTCGTCGAGCTCGGTCGGCTCGCTCGCCCAGAGGATGGGCAGCCAGCCCACGACCGCTTGAAGGAGCGCGGTGAGACGCACGAGCAGAGCGTGCTCCAGGGCTTCCGCCACGACGGGCATCACGTAGTCGAGATTGCATCCGACGCGTCGTTCGCCGAGCGCGCCTCCGCGACCGAGGCCGCCATGCGCTCCGGCGCGGATGTCGTGTACCAGGGCTGCTTCCAGGACGACGGCTGGGTCGGGTTCCCGGACTTCCTCGTCCGGGTTGACGAACCCGCCTCAGACCTGGGCCCTTACTCGTACGAGGTTCACGACGCCAAGCTTGCCCGCGAGAGCCGGCCCGCGCATGTCTTCCAGCTCCTGCTGTACGACCGCGAGCTCACGCGGGTGCAGGGCACGGCGCCGCAGCGGATGCACCTCATCCTCGGCGACGGCGAGCGGAAGACGTACCGGCCTGACGAGTTTGCGGCGTACGGCGAGCGGGTCCGTGCACGGTACGTCGAGCGCCGCGCCGAGCTGGAGGCCGGGATCGGAGTGCCCGTCGGCTATCCGTACAAGGTCGACCAGTGTCAGTTCTGCCCGTGGTGGAAGCGCTGCGCCGACCGCCGCCGGGACGACGACCACGTGTCCCTCGTCGCGACGGCCCAGAGCTCGCAGGCGGTCAAGCTCGTGCAGCAGGGCATCGACACCGTCGGCGGCCTCGCCCAGCTTCCCGCCGAGACCCGCGTCCCGAAGCTCGCCCGCGAGACGCTGCTGGGAATGCAGCTCCAGGCGCAGCTGCAGCTCGAGAGCCGGCCGCTCGATACGCCGAAGCACGTTCTGCTCGAGCCCGAGCACGGTCGCGGCCTGCATCGCCTTCCGCGTCCGTCAAGAGGTGACCTGTTCTTCGACTTCGAGGGCGACCCGTTCTGGGGCGATGAGGGCCTCGAGTACCTGTTCGGGACGGTGTTCCTGGAGAACGACGTCTGGCGGTACGACGCCCGCTGGGCAACGACGCGCGCCGAGGAGAGGCAGACCTTCGAGGCGTGGATCGACTGGGTGACCGAACGGCTGCACGAGGACCCCGGCCTTCACGTCTTCCACTACAACGCGTACGAGCCGTCGGCGATCAAGCGCCTCGCCGCCCGCCATGCCACCCGGGAGGCCGAGGTCGACGAGCTGCTCCGGCGCGAGGTGTTCGTCGATCTGTACGGGATCGTCCGGCAGGGCTTGCGCATCGGCGTCGAGTCGTACGGACTCAAGGGACTCGAGCCCGTCCACGGGTTCGAGCGGACCGCGGACCGCGGGTCGCTGCGCGGCTGGTCAGAGTTCCTGGTGACGGGCGAACGTGCGCTGCTCGACCGGATCGCGGCCTACAACGAGGACGACTGCCGGTCGACGCAGTCGCTGCTCGGATGGCTCATCGCACGACGCGCCGACGCCGAGCGTCAGTACGACGTTGTCCTGGACGAGCTCGCCCCCAAGTCGATCGAGGCGCCCAGTGACAGCGCCCAGAAGTACCTCGACCAGCTCGAGGCCGTGCGGGGACCGCTGACCGACGGGCTGCCCGACAACGAGCAGGACGACGACGAGCTGGAGCGCGCCCGGCGGCTCATGCTCAGTCTGCTCGGCTACCACCGACGCGAGGACAAGCCGCTGTGGTGGGCGTACTACGCACGCGTCGCGATGACCGGCGCGCAGCTGCGCGACGAGGACGCAGAGGCGATCGGCGAACTCAAGCCGGTTCCGGCGGCCGAGCGGGAGGAACCGACCAAGGCCTCGTACGCCTGGACGCTCGCCTACCCCGAGCAGGATCAGAAGTTGACCGCGGGGGGCGTCTACGACGAGGAAGGTCGCGCGGCGGAACTCCTCGACCACGACGAGGTCGCCCGCACCGTCCGCGTGAAGCGTTCGAGGAAGCACGGCGAGGCACCGCCGACGTCGCTGCTGCCGAACGACTACGTCTCGACCACCGCGCAGGAGTCCGCGCTCTTCCGCGTTGCGAACCGGATCGTGTCCGACGGGCTCGATCCGACGGGCAATCTCGACGCCGCGCTCGACCTGCTCATGCGGAGGGCCCCGCGCATGGCGCTCTCGGCCCCTCCGCTGGCGGCGGGGCCGGTCGACCTCGACGTCCTCAAGACGCAGGTCCGCGCGCTCGAGGACTCGGCGCTCGTCATCCAGGGGCCGCCCGGAGCCGGGAAGACGTACACCGGCGCGCGGCTCGCCGTCGATCTCATGCGGCACGGCAAGACCGTCGGCGTCGTGTCGACGTCGCACAAGGCGATCATCAACCTCCTCAACGCGATCGACGAAGCCGCCGACGAAGCGCAGTTCGACTTCGTCGGGTGGAAGAAGTCGAACGGCGAAGCCAGCCGATACACGAGCAGCCGGTTCGTCTCTGGCTCCAACCCGCCGAGCGGCGACGACGTCGGGCCGGTCACCTGCATCGGCGCAACCGCCTGGCACTGGGCGAAGGCCGACAACGAGGCGTCGGTCGACGTGCTGTTCGTCGACGAGGCGGGGCAGGTCGCGCTGGCCGATGCGCTCGCGTGTGCGACAGGCGCCCGCAGCGTCGTGCTCCTCGGCGACCCTCAGCAGCTCCCGCACGTAAGCCAGGGCATCCATGCCCACGGATCGGGAGCCGCGGTCCTGCGCCACCTGCTTGGGGAGCGCGCGATCGTCGACCGCGCCGCGGGGGTCCTGCTCGAGACGAGCTGGCGGATGCACCCCGACGTCTGCGGCTTCGTCTCGGAGACGATGTACGAAGGCGCCCTCGAGTCTGTCGTCGACTGCGCGCGCCAGCGCGTCGTCTCGCCGGGCCTCAGCGGCACTGGCCTACGCCTGCTCACAGTCGACCACCACGCCAACCGCCAGCGCTCCGACGAGGAGGTCGCGGCGATCAAGGAGCAGGTCGACCTGCTCCTGAAGGGGCGATTCACCCCCGCGGAAGGGACGGAGCGACCGCTCACGCTCGACGACATCCTCATCGTCGCGCCGTACAACGCGCAGGTCCGCGCGCTGAAGGCGGCCATGCCGGACGCCCGAATCGGTACCGTCGACAAGTTCCAGGGACAGGAGGCCCCGGTCGTCTTCTTCTCGATGACCAGCTCGAGCGGCGACGACGTCCCCCGCGGCCTCGATTTCCTGTTCTCGAAGAACCGGCTGAACGTGGCGGTGTCGCGGGCGCAGGCGCTGGCGGTCGTGGTCTGCTCGCCGGCGCTGCTGCACAGCCGGTGCCGGACCGTCACGGACATGCAGCTCATCAACATGCTGTGCCGGTTCGCAGAGCTCGCGGACCCGGTGTGATCCGCCTCCGCGATCGCTGATGTCCGGTCTCTTCTGGCTCGCGACCTCCGAGCGTGAGCGCCAGCGCGCCCGCGAGCTCGCGCGCGCGCTGCGCCAGACCGAGAGCCGCGACGAGCTGGGCGTGGGCTCCGTACGCGATGCGTTGGCGGACCTCCTCCTCCCGGGCACGAGCACGCTGCACACCCGCGCCCGCTACCACCTCTTCGTCCCCTGGGCGTACCAGCAGGCCGTCGCGCGTGGCGGGAAGCGGTCTCTGTCCGATCGTCTCAGGGACGCCGAGGCGGAGCTGATCTCCACCGTCAAGCGCACCGGTGCGGCTGACCCGACCGCCGACGCCGACGGGCTGATCGGGGTCGACGCGGGACGCGACCTCAAGCGGATGCCCAGCACGCTGTACTGGCAGGGCCTCCACGTGTGGGGGATCCGTCGTGTCGGCGGACCGCAGAGCGTGATCGAGCGCCTGCTGGCGCGCCGCCGGCCGCAGGACGAGCGCGATGACGACGGATCGCCGCTCGATCCATCGGTCGGCGAGGTCTGGCATCCGAACCTGCCGCCGTCACCACCCAACCACGGTGAAGCCGCCGACTTCTCGCTGACCTTCGACGAGGCCGAGTTCCTCGTCGAGCGGCTGACCTTCGAGGACGCGACACGCAGCTCGGCCCTCGCGCAGCTCGTCAAGGTCCCGGCCGACCACGGTGCGGTCGATCAGCTCTGGGAGCACCCGGCGAAGCGCGAGCTTGACCAGCCGACCCAGTTCGTGATCGAGCAGGGACGACGGTTCTCGCTCCTGATGCACGGGGCGTCGTGGACGTACAACGTCGAGCTCGCCCGGATGCGCGAGAGCACGGAGCTGACCGATCGGCACCGGGCGTCGTTCGAGCGCTGGGCGAGCGCCGCGGCGGGCGCCGGCGCCCACCTCGCCTGGCCGCTCGACGAGCTTTGGGCGGTCACCGGGGACCGCGTGCCCCCTCCGACGCGCACCTTCGTCCGCAGGTGGCAGGACCTGCTCGTGTCCCGCGGCCCCGACGGCTTGGTCGACGATCCGGACGCGCGTGCGCTCATCATCAGCCGCGAGCGGAGGATGAAGGGCGCCAACGCGCGGACGGTCAACGCGAAGGCACTGGCGCAGTGGGGCGGACGCTCCGGCACCACCCCGCTCGACTTCCGCTGGTCGACGGCGCGCCGGCTGATCGCCGACATCCGCGCGGGGCTGGAGACGGGCGATGCTGCGCACTGACGACCGGCTACTGCTCAGCGAGGCGCTTGCGCCGCCGCCAGGGCATCAACCCGACCTGCTGGTCGGAACGACGTACTCGATGCATCTCGGCGCCCTCCTGTCGGTTCCGCTCGGGTTGACGTTCGCCGACTGGGAGGCAGACGACGGACAACCGACGACCGAACCGGTTGCGACGCTGGAGGCCGTCCGCCGCCACGCCGACCGGATCACCGTGTTCTGTCAGGCCGGCGCAACCGCGGCGAGCGAGCAGCCACCGCTCGTCGCGTCCTGGCTCGAGGACGTCGTCGTGCCTGTTGCGGCGCCGCTGGGCGGCGTCTTCCACCCGAAGGTCTGGGTCGCTCGGTACCGGAACCCGGACGGCGCTCGCGCATATCGCCTCGTCTGCGGATCGCGCAACCTCACGTTCGACCAGAGCTGGGATACCGTCGTCGTGGTAGACGGCGCGCCGACACCGCGCGGCGGGCTCGCGGCGGAGACCCGGCCTCTCGTCGACTTCGTCCGCGTGCTCCCGTCCCTCGCCGTCGGGCGGATCGCGGATCGTCGTCGCGCTGAGATCGAGGCCCTCGCCGACGAGCTCCGACGCGTCCGCTTTGCACCGCCAGACGGCTTCGAGGCGATCACGCTCTGCCCGCTCGGCATCCCGGGGCACCAGGACGACCCGCTCCTCGCGACACGACGCACGCGGATGCTGGTCGTCTCACCGTTCATCGGAGCCACCCGCCTGTCGACGCTGGCTCCCGAACAGGCCCGGAGGTCGATCCTCGTCTCTCGCGCCGAGGAGCTGGAGGGCGTGGCGACGGCCGGTCTGAATGCGTTCGGAGGCGTGTACACCCTCGACGAGCAGGAGCCGTCGGAGACCGAGTCCAGGGACGGCCGCCTCAGCGGCCTGCACGCGAAGCTCTACGTCGCAGACGCGGGATGGAACGCGCACGTTTGGACCGGCTCGGCGAACGCGACTTCCTCCGGCTTCGCCGACAACGTCGAGTTCCTCGTCCGGCTCGACGGACGGCGGAAGTTCTGCGGGGTCGAGGCGGTCCTGGGCGACCATGACGACCGGTATGCGTTGCGCGCGAACCTCATCGAGGCGGCGCGACGCGACGTTGCCGCCGAGCCGCCGCTCGAGGCCGAGATCGAGCGCGAGCTCGACGGCGTCGCTCGCGCGATCGCGGAGCGCGCGCTCGTCGCCAAGGTCGCGGCGGGCTCCGGCCCGACGACGTTCGACGTGGAGCTTCAGACCGACGAGCCCGTCGCCTTCCCCGACTGGGTCAACGTCGACTGCTGGCCGATGACCGGCCTCGGCGATGTCCTCGCCGCACCGCTCGTGCCGGGAACCCGCAGCCTCGGCCGGTTCCGCGATCAGGCGATCGCCGACCTGACCGCGTTCTACGTCCTGGCGATCGTCGGCGAGCGGGACGGCGTCCGGATGGCGAAGCGCGTGATCGTCAAGGCGCAGCTCGATGGCGAGCCGGACGGGCGCCGCGAAGCGATCCTCCGGGACCTGCTCAAGGACACGGCGCAGGTGCTTCGGCTGCTGCGCGCGCTGCTGGCGTTCGATCGCACCGGCGACCAGGGCGGCGGGTTGGGGTTCGTATCTGAGCTCGGCGGTGCTGCCGGTCGCGCGGACATCCGGGAGACGCCGCTGCTCGAGAGCCTGCTGCGCGCCCTCAGCGACGCGCCGGACCGGCTTGAGGCGATCCGGTCGCTCCTCGACGAGCTCGCGGGCATCGACGGCCTCCTCCCGCCTGAGCTCCTCGAGCTCTGGGAACCGTTCCGCACCGTCTACGAGGAGCGCCAGCCGTGAGCACGACGGGGCTGAAGGACTTCCAGCAGCGGACGGTCGACTGGGTGGCGCAGCGGTTGCTCGACGAGGGGGCGCGGCGCTTCCTCGTCGCCGACGAGGTCGGCCTCGGGAAGACGCTTGTCGCACGAGGGGTGGTCGAGCGGGCGGTAGCCCACCTGCGCGATAGCGGCGTGAAGCGCGTCGACGTCGTGTACGTGTGCTCGAACCAGGAGATCGCGAAGCAGAACCTGAAGCGCCTGCAGATCGACGGCCACGCCAGTACGTCGCTGCCGTCGCGGATCACGCTGCTGCCTCTCCATCTCGAGAAGTTCCAGACCGACGGCGTGAACTTCGTCTCGCTGACGCCCGGGACGTCGTTCGACCCTCGGTCGCGCGGCGGATGGACGCAGGAGCGTGCGCTGCTGCTTCGGCTGCTGAGGCCGGTGTGGAACATCCCGCGGCACCGCGGCGTCTACGAGGTGTTCCGCCTCGACGCGAAGGTCAGCTCGCTCAAGAACGAGCTGCGCGCGCTGTCCGGGCCGGACCCTGGCATCGCGGCTGCGTTCGCCGCGAAGATGTTGCACTCCCCCCTCCGGGCCGAGCTCTTCGCGCTGATGGACGCCGCCAACCGCCGCGCCGGCCTGCCCGCCACCGAACGCGATCGTCAGCTGCATCTCATCGGCGCTCTGCGACGAGAGCTCGCACGGTGCTGCGTCGATGCGCTCGAGCCCGACCTCGTGATCCTCGATGAGTTCCAGCGCTTCTCCAAATTGCTCGACGGCGAGAGCGATGCCGCCGAGCTCGCCCAGCAGCTGTTCTCGTTCGGCAACGATCGCGGCGAGTTCGCGCGCGTGCTGCTCCTCTCGGCCACGCCGTATCGCTCGTTCAGCCACGCCGGCGAGGACGGTTCGGCCCACCACACCGAGCTGCGCAGGCTGCTGACCTTCCTGTACGAGGACGAGCAGCGGGCGGACGCGGTCGAGCGCTCGTTGCGCGCTCTTCGCGAGCAGCTCGTCTCCGGGACGGCCCAGGTCGGAGAGCTCGAACGCGCGCGAGCGGACATCGAGGCCGCGCTCACCAGCGTCATGGTCCGCACCGAGCGCCTCGCCAGCTCGGCAACGCGAAACGGCATGCTCACCGAACGTCAGGCGCCGGCGCTCAAGCTGGACGCCGGTGACGTGCGCGGGTTCGCGCGCCTGGCCGCGCTGCACGGCGTGCTGCGCGACCGCGGGATCCTTCGAAGCGGCGCGGCCGTCACCGAGCTTTGGAAAAGCTCGCCGTGGCTCGCGCAGTTCATGGAGGAGTACAAGTTCAAGCACGCGATCGACGATGCAGTCGAGCGTCCCAACGACGGCGCGCTTGCCGACGCACTCGCCGGGGTTCGCGAGGATCTCGACTGGAAGGCCTTCCGCAGCTACGAACCCCTTCACCCCGGCAACCCGCGACTGCGCTCACTGGCGACTGACTCGGTCGACCAGCTGTGGGACCTCCTGTGGATCCCCCCTTCCATGCCGTACCACCGACCGGGTCCGCCGTTCCTGCGCTTGGCCGATCGCCCGCCGACCAAGAGGCTGATCTTCTCGTCGTGGACCGTCGTGCCGCGCACGATCGCCGGCTACCTCAGCTACGAGGCCGAGCGGCACGTGCATCGCGCGCTCGACGCCGCGGCCGACAACTCGCCAGAGGCGCGCCGGGCGAACGAACGGCGACTGCTCGACTTCAAGCTCGACCGCTCGGAGGGCGAGCACCCAAGGCCGTCGAGCATGACGACGCTGAGCTTCCTCGCGCCTAGCGCCGCGCTCGCCGAGGTCGGTGACCCACGGATGGTCGGTGCGCACGACGAGCTGCTCACCCCGGCCGAGGTCGTTCGCCAGGTCCGGACGCGCGTCGACGCCCTGCTCGAGCCGTTATCAGCGAACGTCGACCCTGCGCTCCCGGCCTCCGATCCGCGTTGGTACTGGGCGGCACCCCTGCTGCTCGACCGAGAGCGCGCAGACGCTCGGTCGTTCTGGTCGACGCACGAGCTCGTCGCGACGTGGGCAGGAGACGGAGCGGGCGGCACCGAGAACTTCTCCCAGCACGTCATGGAGGCCCGGTCGGTCATCAACGGCGGGGTGACGCTCGGGTCGATGCCGAACGACCTGGCGGAGGTGCTCGCGCACCTCGCAGTAGCTGCGCCCGCGACCGTCGCGGCTCGCTCGCTGCTGCGGGTCCTCCCCGAGGTTCCGTCCGACGGCGCGATGTTGGCCGCCGCCCGCGTCGGCTGGGGCTGGCGCCATGTGTTCAACAGCCCCGAAGGCATCGCCGCCGTGGAAGCGACGCAACCGAAGGCGGCCTACTGGCGCCAGGCGCTGTCGTACGCGCTCAACGGCGGGCTCCAGGCCGTGATGGACGAGTGGATGCACCTCATGGCCGAGGACGCCGGCGCCGGCCTCCGCGGCGATACCGAAGTACTCGAAGACGTCGTTGCACGCGTGGCCCTGGCCCTCGGCCTCGGCGCAAGCCGCGTTGAGGTGGACCCGTTGGACCGGACGAGCAAGGTCCCGTGGCGGACCCACTTCGCCATGCGCTACGGGCAGTCGCGCGACGAGGGTTCCAGGCAGTCGATCCACGCCGAGGCCGTTCGCCGCGCGTTCAACTCGCCGCTTCGCCCCTTCGTCCTGGCGAGCACGTCGGTCGGGCAGGAGGGTCTCGACTTCCACCCCTACTGCCACGCGATCGTTCATTGGAACCTCCCGACCAACCCGGTCGACCTTGAGCAGCGCGAGGGCCGGGTCCACCGCTACAAGGGACACGCGGTCCGCAAGAACGTCGCGGCGCGATTCGGCGCGTCCGCGGTGCACTCCGGCGCGACAGATCCATGGGCGGAGGCCTTCGCGGCGGCCAAGCGAGCGCGCCCGTCTCATCAGGACGATCTGGTTCCGTTCTGGATCCAACCGGGCCGGTTCGAGATCGAGCGCTATGTCCCCGCCATTCCGTTCAGCCGCGACGCCGAGCGCTACGCCCGCGTTCGTCGTCAGGTCACGCTCTACCGCATGGTCTTCGGACAGCCTCGGCAGGACGATCTCATCGCCTACCTGCAGGACCAGCTGGGACAGGCCGAGGCTGAACGGCTCGCCGAGCTCGTGCGGATCGACCTATCGCCGCGCGCACGAGCGTCCGCCGCATAGAACCACGCGTCCTCTACTCGCTTCCGCTGTTATGCGTCACGCGCTGCCGACGGACGGTGCCGACGCCGACGGGCGGCGAAGGTCTTGAAGCGTGCCGTCCCAACGCGCGTACTCGACTCCCAGAAGCGCGGCGAAGTGCGCAGTCCCGCAGCTGATCTTCGCTGCTTCACTCGGGCGCAGCGTCGCGTTCGCGTCCCCGCTTTTCGTCTCACGCACCAGGTGAAGAGTTCTCGTGCCATCGGCGTCTGCGACAGCAATCGCCCAGTCAGGGTTATAGGTGCCGAGCGGCGTGGGGATCGTGAAGCGACTCGGGAGCTTGAGGTACGCCTTCACGGGCTCCAGCGCCTCCAGCGTGGCGACGGCCGTTCGTTCAGGCCCGCTTTCAACGACAGCATGGTCGTAGACGTTCGCTCCGCTTGGGGTCGCGACCACCATGTCGGGTGGCGCTTCGAAACTCTCCTCGAGGATGGTCGGTGGAATCCGATCGTCCGTGACCGTATACCTGATGCTCAGCGCCATCTCCTGAGGCAGCAGCTCGTGGAGTATCGCGACCAGCACCTGCCCCACCTCGCGCGGCATTGCCAGCGCATCCCCGAGGCGGCCGCTGCTGATCACGATCCGCGCGATGGTGGCACGAGTGAGATAGAGGCCCGGTGTTCGGTTTGCCAGTCCGTCCTGGACCAGGGTCACGAGTTCGTCCCCAGACGCCGCCTTCGACCTGAGCCGCGTGTTTTCGGGCAGCGAGGTGACGACGGCGCGCAAGGAGTCGGTGGTCGCGTCTGCGTGAAGTACGGCATGCGTGACCTGCACCGCGGGCGGCGAAATCACCGCCTCGCGCAGGCGAGTGACCGCGGTCTCGATCAGGTGCTCGGTTCGGACCGCTACCTGGTACGTGCTGCGCCGGCTGATCGCTTCCCATAGCTCAGCGAACGGGACACCATCGCGTACCTGCGGTCGGGCTGTCACCGTCACCGGCGCGACCGGCTGCACGGGCACTTGTCCAACGCCGCCGTCGTCCTCCCACTGCTGCTGGAGTCGCTCGGCGAATCTCTGGTAACTCTCGTTCGCCACAACGGTCAGCACGTTTGCTTGACGGTCGGCGATCCGCCGTCCTTGGGTGTCGACGAGCAGTCGCACGCCTCGTCCGATCTCCTGGCGCTTCTTCGCGATGGAGTCGCCACGCGCGAGGGTGCAAACCTGGCAGACGTTCGGGGTGTCCCACCCTTCCCTCAGCGCACTATGGCTGAAGATGAAGCGCAGGTCGGACTCGAAGCCGAGAAGTCGTTCCTTGTCGCGCATGATCAGGCGGTAGGCGTCTTGGTCCGCCTGCGACTCCCGTCCTACCCGGGAGTCGACTTCGACCAGGGCTCCTCCGGTGACCTTCCGCTTAGCGAAGTAGCCGCCGTGGACCCGCTCCACTGGGAGCTGGGCGAAATGCTGGAACGTCGGCGCGAGCTCGTTGTAAGCATCTACGAACCATCGGCGGACCTTCCCGTCCTCTAGAACGTAGTCGTCGACGTGTTCCAGGAAGAACAGCGACAGCACCTTGGCGTCGTAGCCCAGAGCGAGGAGCCGTTCCTGTCGAGCCATGTGCGTTCGAACCGTTGACCGCACCTGGAGGCGCATGATCTCGTCTCGGTCGTCGCCGGCCGCATCTGACGCTGTGATCTCGACGCCGTTCGCGAACACCACGCGGTCCTCATCCGGGTGAATCTCGGTCACGATGTAGCCGTCGTAGTCGCGGTTCCCGTTTGTCTTCGCCACGAGGTCGTTACCAAGCCGGACCGTGACGGATCTCTCGGCTGGTATTCGCGAAGCAGAGAGCTTGTGAACCGTCAGCTTGGCGAACCCCTTCGACGCTCGCACTCCCGTCTCGGTCAGCCTCACGAATGCCCCTTCGGCAGCGCCGGTGGCGACCACGCTCTCCACCTCGATGCGCTTGACCAATCCGCGGCGGTACGCCTCGAACGGAGTCAGACGGAACAGCGTCGGATACTGCGCACGGTGCGTCGCGCTGAAGTGCAGCGCGGCGAGTGGATCGAACGACGCGAGGGCCTCGCGAGCCAGCGAGCTGGTCATCGTCTGCGGCTCGTCCAGTAGCAGGATCGGGCGAACCGCTTGGAGGACATGCAACGGGACCTGGCCCCGAGCGCGGTCCTGCCGAGACCGCAGGACGTTGGAGTCCTTATTCACGGAGTCGAGCGTCACGACCATGAACTCGACGTGCTCCGACGCGGCAAACGAAAAGATCTGGCTGAGATCGGTCGAGCGATACTCGAACCAGGTGTGAGAAGCCTCGGGATAGAGGTCACGAAAGTGCTCTCGGGTGATTGACAGGCTCTTCAGCACCCCTTCGCGGATGGCGACTGTCGGGACCACAATCACGAACTTTCGAACGCCATAGCGACGATGGAGTTCGAGAGCGCCTCGTAGATAGGTGTAGGTCTTCCCGGTCCCGGTCTCCATGTCGATCGCGACGTTCGGGAAACGCACCACCTTGGGCCCGTCCGGGGAGTCGATCGACTCCTCCGACGGACCGACATTCTCGGCCGAATGGATGGACTGACGACGCTGCACCGACCGCAGATTCGTGAGCAGCCGGGGCTCGTCCAGCGGCGCCGGGTTGGCGGACACGCCGAGAGCGACGCCGCCGACGCCGACGGCGCTCAGACCGCGCGCATCGGGAAGGCACCCAGCGAAAAGGTCGGAGATCGCGCTGATCGCGTCCACCTGGTGCTGCAACGCCGGATCGAAGGTCAGCTTCATCGACCGTCACCTGATGGTGCCAAGGCGGCACCTATTGACGAGGTTGCCCGCACTCGTGTCGCTGAGGGCGGACTCCAAGACGACGAGCAGCGTGTCGGCGGATAGACCGAGCAGCTCCGCTAGATCGTCGGGCACGCTCTCACCCAGCCATGCGACCATGGCTGGCCGCCCGGGATCGCTAATCCGCAGCGTTCTCGCGTCGGCGGTGTCTTCCATGACGACGTCCGCTGTCAGGCTGATCCCGTGCGCCTGCGCATGTCGCCAGACGCCCCGGAGGACATCGTCGTCTGACAACGCTTCCGCGTTGGTGTTGAGTGCGAGCTGGTTCGCCATCTCCTGCTCCGTCGCCGGCGGCGATGCAGGGGCGGGGTCGCCATCAAACCTGAGGACGCGCACCGGTTCACGTTCCTGAGCCTCGGGTGGAAGGGCATCGAAGACGCGTCTAACGCGGTCGACTGTGAGCTGGCTAATCGTCTCGTAATTCGCGGTTCTGGCGGGCGACGGGTCAGGCGTGGGCTCCGGCATCTGTGCAAGCACGAATCGCCAGTCGGTGCCTGCCTCTGTGTTCGAACTAAGTACCGCTTCAGCCGTTGAACCTGACCCCGCGAAGAAGTCGAACACGAGCGGTGAGTCCCGGCCGTTCAGCACGTAGCGAAACAGGTCCGCCAGCACGGTGTGGTCTTTCGGGTTGTCGAACAGCTTGCGACCGTCGAACAGCTGACGTAGATGACGCACCGCGACCTGTGCCTGGGCGTGAATGTAGCTGCCCATCACTTGCATCCCGACGCCCTCCGGCTCCGACTCGGAGTCGTCGTCTGTCGCCTCATCCACACCGTTCTCGGGGTCCAACTCGGCGGCCACGGGTTTGAGGTGCGCCTTGCGGAAAGGCGGCTGAGTGTGGTCGTCGCGGAAGACCACGAGCCCCGCGTCGATCTGCCGCTGCATCTCTTCCGGCTTCGCGAAGCGCCAACCGGCCTCGGGTACAGCGCATGGTTGCTTCGTGACCGGGTGCACGACGTCGTAACGCGGCCCGCCGCCGCCCGGCCAAGAGATGTCGCGGTCGCGCCACGGGCCGTGCTGATCCACTTGCTTATAGCGAGCCAGCTTCTTGGCCGGGTGGTCATCGGGGAGGCCGCGCACCCATGCGCGCAGGTCTTCCTCCACTGCGCTGTCGTCTTGCCCGTGCCTCGCGCGGAGTTCTACGTAATGGGCCCACATGGCATGGCCACCCGGGTGAGGCTTGCGCCAGACCGTTCCCGCTTCGCGTAGCGTCCTAAGCGACTTGGCGTAGACCAAGAGATACTCGTGTCCGACGCTGAACAGCTTGGCGTCGTTCTTGCGAGTTTTGTCCCAGACAAGCTGTGCGATGAAGTTCTCTTCGCCAAAGATCTCGTCGAGCAGATGGCGGAGGTTGTGCACCTCATGATCGTCGATCGAGACGACCAGGACTCCGTTCGCCCGCAGCATCTTGTGCGCGATGAACAGACGGGGGTGCATCATCGTGAGCCAGCGTGAGTGGTAGCGCCCGTGCGTCTTGGCGTTCGCGACGAGGCGAACGCCGGCGTCATCGACCTGCCCGGACTCGGTGAGGAACTCGCCGCTTCCCTGGCGAAAGGTGTCGGCGTAGACGCGATCCTTCCCGGTGTTGTAGGGAGGGTCGATGTAAACAAGGTCGACCGCCTCCAGGTACGCGCGATACATGCAGCGCAGCACGTCGAGGTTCTCGCCCTCGACGATGGCGTGTCTCGCGGAGACCTCAGCCTGACCTATCTCGCCGGTCGGAACGACCGCGCCTGCGGTCGGCTCCTGGAGAAGTGCAATGGCATCGCGCTTGCCTGGCCAGGTCAGTCCGTACCCCGCACGCGTCGGGCCGGCAACGCCGAGCGCCTCAAGTAGGTGCTCCGCGTCGAGTTCGTTGTCGGCGAACGCCTCGGGAACGAGTTCTTGAAGCGCTCTTAGACGGTCTTCCAGCGGGGTCGGCCGGATCGCGTCGTGTCCGTCTGTTGGGTTGAGCTCTGCGTCCATTGCGTCCTACTTCCGGGTCCGACGGCTCGTGAAGGGCTGCCCGAGCAATTCATCGATCCGCGCTAGTAGCCCTAACGCGCAGGCATCAGCGGTATCACCTGAGACCTCATGGCGGACGCCGACGATCTCGGTCAGCGAGACCGAGCTCAGAAGATGGACCCAGCAGCGGTAGGGAGGCTGCTGATCTCGAAAGTAGTTCACGACGACGTCGACAACACCGGCTTGAGGGCGCTGCTGGTATCGCGTTGCGGCGCGGGCGAGCATGTAGTTGGGGCTGTCGTCGACGTAAGGTCCCCAGTCGCGCGCTTGCGCCTCACTCTGGGTCTGTCGCTTGAGTTCGACGAGAGCGAAGCGGGACGCCGCCCCTGCGGTGTGCGATGCCTTCGGGAACCAGATGATCACGTCGAGATCGACGATCGCGACCTGTTTGGTTAGTTCGCTGCGCGTCCAAACCTGGAACGAATCGTTGAGGCTCTTGTTGAGTGCCTTGACCGAGGCGGGTTCGTCGCCCGGGACTGGTTTCGCCCACTCGTTGACCAGCTTCGCGTAAGCGCTCGGACTCTTCTTTTCGACGCTTCCGCCGTTGATCGAAGGATCCGAAAGCACGAACGCCGTCGGCGCAACTGGTGTGCCCGCGGACGTGGCGTTCCGGTACGCGACGACGGCGGCGCGGCGTCCGAGCGCGTCTCGAAGCGCGGACCATCCCGGTGCCTTGGCGATCGACTCGATCTCCTTGGTCAGGAGATCAGCGTCGACCTCTGCGTCCGACTCGAATTCGACTGTGGCCCACAGCCGCAGCAGCTCGTAAACCGCCGGCAGCCAGCCGGCCCCGGCGCCAGCCGGCTTTGGCCACTCCCGCGGGTGATGACCGCAGGCGCGGAACGACCACCTCGCCGGCTTGTCGGAGGCTTTGGTCGGACCGCCCAACAGCCGCTCGTGCAGCGAGTCACCTGACAGCCATACCTGCGGCCCATCCCCGGCCGGATCCGTCTTCGACGCGAGGGAAGAGAGTGCGTTCGTGAGCCAGTCATCCTTTGCGGTGACCGGCAACCTAGGCACTTCCTTCGGGGCAGGTGCCCGCCAGCGCAGCGAGGTCCGGCGCTGTTGACTTAGGCAGCATTGCCCGAGCAGAGTAAGCGGCTGACGCGCAGAGCATCGCCCCGACGCACTCCGCGTAGCAGAGCGCTCCGCGCGTGATGCCCGCCAGCAAGGTGATCTCACCGACCTGCGCGTGCCAATCGGGAACGGAGCGTCGTCGCGAAACGCACTGACGCAACCGCGCCATGCTGCGCCAACCGCCTCATCGCTCGTAAGCCGCGTACGGAGCGTCGCGACGGCGGCAGCAGCAGCGATCACGGCGCCGCGACTCGTGGGACGCAGCGCCTCGAGATTTCCGAGCGTCACGTGGCAGAAGTGACTAAGAGCTACCGCAAGGACGGTCGCGACACTTGATCCGAGTGCCTCCATCGCGCCGCCGAGATCGCGCTGCAGCGAGCCTCGGTCCGCCGCCGTGTCCGGCGGCGATGTCGCGACGGCGACCAGTTCGCCTAGCGCGGCTAGGGCGAGGGATTGTCCGGCTCGCCTCCGAGCTCGTCGTCACCGATGGCTTGCTGAAGGGTCAGCAGCCACGCCGACAGATCGACCGCCAGATGCAGGAGCAAACTGTTCGGCTTCATGACGCCTCACCTTCGCATGTCGCCGTGAACCGCAGACGTCGGTCCAGCTCAAGCCAATCGAGACCCGATGCCGATGAACCCTCGATGCCCCGGCTGCTGCTGATCCTGTCCGTCTTCGCCGGCATGGCGCTCGCCGCACCCGCTGGCGCGCACGCCGCGACGTGCGCCGACTACCCCAATCAGGCCGCCGCTCAAGCCGCCGCCGACACGCGCGACGCAGATGGCGACGGCGTGTATTGCGAGAGCCTGCCGTGCCCGTGTGCGGATCCCGGAGTTCCTGCGCCCGCGCCGCCGGCTCCCGCCCCTGCTCCGGCGCCGGCTCCGCCCTCCTCGCCTGCGCCGCCGACGCCCGCCCCCACTCCGGCTCCGAGCCCAACCCCTGCCCCGTCGCCGATGCCTGACCCGGATCCAGGGCCGAGCGAACAGGCCGACGAGGGCGCGAACCCGGCGGGGTGCACGAAGCCGGGCCGGGTGCAGAACATCACCTTCAGTAAGACGAAGTTCCCGCACGTCCGCCGGCATTTCCTCGACGCGCTCGACGCCGGCTGGCCGAAGACGCTCGTCCTCAACCGTCGCGGCGCGGACGCGCGGCGCAATCGGCTGCTCGAGCCGTTCCCGACTCGTCCCGGCCGCGACCGCGACGAGTACCCGCCCGCTGTCGGCCGCGGGAAGGGCAAGGGGCTGACGCGCGGGACCGAACCGGTGGGCTGGAGGGCCAGTGTCGCCTACGTCCCGAGTTCGGAGAACCGCTCGCACGGGGCGACGCTCGGCGTCAAGCTGCGCCGTTTCTGCAACGGCACCCGCTTCCGGTACGTGTTCTACTAGCCGCGCCGGAGCTACCGGTCGCGGCGGGGACGTTCTCGCTCGACGAGCGCCGCCACCTCAGCGACGGTCGTTCCGAGCTCGCGTGCGATCTCGCTGACGGTCGACCACTTCGGGTCTGTGTCGCCGCGCTCGATGCGGCCGAGGGCGTTCATGGTGATCCCGGCGCCGCCCGCGACGCGTTCTTGGCTGCGTCCCTGCTGCTGGCGAAGACGGCGCAGCACCGAGCCGAGCGCCGGGTCAGGCCGGGAATGCGATGCCGAGAGCGCCACGAGCGCCGGCAAGCATAAGCGTGCGGGCGCCGGCCCGCCCGTTGCACCGTCGCTCATACCCGGCCGCGGCGGCTTGGAGCGGGTGCTCAGCCGTTCGGGCTGACGTCGCCGAGCAGCACCGCGCACAGCCATGCCGGGCGGGTCGGCAACACGAGATCCCCAGTCCGGCGGACGAGTCCGGCGCCTTCGAGGTTCTGGACGGCGTTCACCGCGTCGACGTGCTGCCCGGCCTCCTGCACGAGCTCGTCGACGCTCAGCGGCGCCGGATAGCAGTCGAGCAGCAGGCCGAAGACGACGCACTCGGGCGAGTGGGGCGTGTAGGTGGGCATCGGGTGTCTCCGCGGCGGAGGTGGACGTGTGGTTCGGTGCCTCGGCCCGCCGTCAAGCGCGGGTTCGGGCGTGAGCGTTGACGCGGCGTGCTCCGCTCAGCGTCTCGAAGAAAAGCACACCTTCGTAGACCGTGTCAACCAGTTTGGTGCTAACTCCATAGTGGTTTTTCGCGGGCCTTTGGCTCGCGGGCGAGCGAGCGAACGGGCGGGATCGACGGGCGCGCTGTGGCGGACCCCGGACAACACCGGCCCGGCGCCGGTCGAGACAGGGTCCGTGCGACGTCGCACGACCGACAACGCGAAGCGCCAGACGACCCGTTCGGGCCTGTCGGGCGCTTCGGCGCCCGGCTCCCCACGTGGGCCGTCTTGTTGCTGCCGGCTTGCGCGCTTGCGCAGGCCGGCCGTTGCGGGACTTCATCCCCCGGCGGGGCTCTGCGTGAGCGGAGCCGAAAGGAGCAGCACCTGATGAACCGCATCTACATCACCGGCTGGCTGACGCGCGACCCGGAGTTCTTCCGGCTCGAAGCTGACGAGCCGGTGTGCCGCATGCGGGTGGCCGCGCCGCGCGAGCAGCGCAGGCTCGAGCAGGACCCGGGCGCCGTCCACATCGACGTGGTCGCGGGCGACGACTTGGCCGAGGACTGTGCCGAGTCGTTGCGGCAGCTGGTCTGGGTCGCCATCGAAGGTCGCCTTGAGCACCGCCGGTGGTCAGTCGCAGACTGGGAGTCGACGTCGGTCTACGAGGTCGTCGTCGAGCGGTTGCGGCCACTGTGCCCGACGTCCGGCAGGACGTCCGGCATCTCGCAGTGGCCTGAGCCGGATCCGTTCTCGAACGTCATCCAGCTGCCTGCCGTGAGCACCGCCCGGCGTTCGGGCGCGCTCCCCGGCCAGGCGTCGGCGACCGCTCACCTGGCAGCACCCGCCGCTTTGCGTCATGACGCGGAGCGCGCGGCCTCTGACCGCGAGCAGTGCGGCGCGATCGTGACGACGGAGGCGCCGGCCGACCGGCCCGCGCTGGTGTGTCACGTCGTCGAGCTGCGCTGCCGGGCCCTCGGGTTCCCGCAGGGCTCGATCACCGTGCACGCGGCCGATGTGGACGAGGCGACGGCGATCGCCGCCGAGATCCACCCCGGCTGTGACGCGGTGCACGTGTACGAGGGCGCCGCCTAGCCGCACCCGGTGGGTCCGCGCTTCGGCGCGGACCCACCACCACCTCTCCTCTCGGGGCACAACATTGGAGCGCGGCGCGTCGAGAGAGCGCCATGGGCCTCAACCGGCGTCCCTCCCGCACCCGCGAAGCGGCGTTCGAGATCACCGACGATCTCGATGCCGACTTCGACGCCACCGGCCACTTCGCGCCGCGTGCTGCCCGCGCCCGTCCCGACGCCGCCCGGCGCGAGGCAGGCGACGATGCGGGCGCGCCGCATGACGACGCGCCCGTCGCGCCCAGCGGGCCTGAGCGGGTCTCGGAACCCACCCGACGGCGCCTGACTGTGGGCGCCGTTCGGCTGCCGCGGGTCGAGGCGGTCCTTGCGCTGGCGGCGTGCGTCGCCGCGGTGATCGCGATCGTGATCGCCGGACGCGGGCCTGACGCGCCGTCGGCCGCGCGCACGACGACCGTCGTGACGGTTCCCGCTCGCGTGAGCGAGCCGCCTGCGCGAGCGCGTCGGCCCCGAGCCGCGACGCGGCAAACGACTCGCCG
>DATMVO010000120.1:0-11715 GCA_035563115.1 Solirubrobacteraceae bacterium | reverse complement strand
GCGAACGCGCCGCGCAGGCCGCGCGCGACGCCCTGCGCGAGGTGCAGGGGGAGCAGGAGGACCTCGACCTGCCGGGCGACGAGGACGACAGCTTCGGGAAGATCCTCGCCGACGCGGCCGCCGAGCTGCACGACCGCGTCAGCGGCGCGCGCGAGCACCCGAGCGTCAAGCGCGCCACGGAGATGCTCGCCGGCATCGAGTGGCTCGCGGCGACGCTCGACGGCAAGCGGCCCGCGGACCCCGACGGCGCGTCCCGGCACGACGACGAGCGCCCGCGCCGCTGACCGCGCCTTCCCGCCGGTCAGCCTCCGATGTCGACCGCGAAGCGATCGCCGGCGAGGTCGCCGGTGCCGCGGAACCGCAGCCCCTTGCGGCGCACGTCGGCGAAGTCGCCGCTGCCGCCGGTGATGTCGGCGGTGCCGGTGTAGGTGATGACGGTGCCCTTGAACTTCACCTGCGCGTAGCCGGCGCCGCGCACCGATCCCTGGGAGCTCTTGAGCGTGAAGGTCACGCGCGTGCCCTTGCGCGCGCCGAGGCGGGTGCTCACGTCGACGGTTCCGCGCCCGAGCGGCGCGCCCGTGAACGTGCCGCGCTGACGGAGGATGGTGCCGCCGCCGGGCAGCATCTTGACCTCGGCGTGGATCTTGAACGTCGGGGCGGCGGCCTGAGCCGGCGCGAGGGAGGCGGCGCCGAGGGCCGTGATGGCCGTGAGGGCGACGGCGATGGTGCGATGGGTCATGTCATGAGCTCTGGTTCGGGGATGAGGCGGGTGAGGACGTCGGGGACGCGATCGGCGGGGACCGGGCGCGAGAAGAGGTAGCCCTGGCCGTGGCTGGACCCGAGCTCGAAGAGCAGCGACGCCTCCGCCTCCCGCTCGATCCCCTCGGTCACGACGCGCAAGTCGAGATGGCGGCCGATGTCGATGATCCCGGCGACCAGGCTGGTCCTGTCCGGGTCGGTGTCGATGCCGCTCACGAACGACCGGTCGATCTTGAGGACGTCGATGGGGAAGTTCCGCAGGTAGCTCAGCGCGGAGTAGCCGGTGCCGAAGTCGTCGATGGCCAGGCGCGCGCCGAGGGCGCGCAGCTCGGCGAGCCGCGCGCGCATCGCCTCGTCGTCGTCGAGGAGCGCGGACTCCGTGATCTCCAGCGTCAGACGGCGTCCGTCGAGGCCGGAGGCCGCGAGCGCCTCACGGACCACGGAGGTGAAGTCCGGGTCGCGCAGCTGGACCGTCGAGACGTTGACGTTGATGCCGATGTCCGGCGCCGCCCAGGACGCGAGCTGGACGCAGGCCGTGTGCAGGACCCATGCGCCGATCTCGATGATCTGCCCGGTCTCCTCGGCCACGGTGATGAACCGGTCCGGGCCGACGCGGCCGATGCCCGGCCGCTCCCAGCGCACGAGCGCCTCGAGGCCGGTGACCCGCCGCGTGGCGAGCGCCACGACGGGCTGGAACTCGAGCAGCATCTCGCCGCGCCCGACGGCACCGTCCAGCGCGGCGACGAGGTCGAGGCGCTCGGCCAGCCGCTCACGCATCGCAGGCTCGTAGCCGACCACCTGTCCGGGGCACTGGCGCTTGGCCTCGTACAGCGCGACGTCCGCGTTGCCGAGCGCGATCTCCGGGCTGTCGGACGGCTCGACCATCGCGACGCCGAAGCTCGCCGAGGGGGTGACGCGTCGCCCGGCGACGTCGATCGGCTCGCGCAGCGCCGCCTGCAGACGCGCCGCGAGGGCGTGCGCCTGCTGCGGATCGTCGAGCTCCTCGGTGAGGACCGCGAACTCGTCGCCCCCGAGCCGCGCCGCGGTGTCCACCGCACGCAGCTCGGCGAGCAGGCGCCGCGCCGTCGCGCGCAGCAGCTCGTCACCGCCGGAGTGGCCGTGCAGGTCGTTGACCGACTTGAAGTCATCCAGGTCGACGAAGATCACCGCCGCGCGCCGGCCGGTGCGGGAGGCCCGGGCGTGCGCGACCCGCAGCCGATCGTCGAACAGCGCACGGTTGGCCAGCCCGGTCAGGTCGTCATGCAGCGCCTGGTGCTCCAGCTGGTCCTGCAGCGCGAGCCGCTCGGTGACGTCGCGGAGGTTGAGCAGCGCGCCGGCGACGTCGGGGTCGTCGGGACGCCAGTCGGCGACGACCTCCATGCGCCGGTAGCCGCCGTCGGCGTGGCGGATCCGCAGGACCGCCGCGCCAGCGCGCTTGCCACGCTGGGTGACGTCCTCGGCGAGCGCGGCGGCGAGCGCGACGTCGTCGGGATGCAGGAGGTCGGCGACCGTGGCCCCCACGAGGGCGGGCGCGTCGCGTCCGAGCAACGAGCTCGAGGACTCCGACACCCAGCGGATCGCGCCGTCGGCGTCGAGCACCGCGATCACGTCGCTGGAGTGGCGCACGAGCGTGCGCAGGCGCTGCTCGGCACGCCGCTCGGCCTCGCGAGCGCGCCCCGCGACCGCCCTGCGACGGGAGATGACGTGGAGAC
Organism: Solirubrobacteraceae bacterium; assembly: GCA_035563115.1. Lineage (GTDB taxonomy): Bacteria > Actinomycetota > Thermoleophilia > Solirubrobacterales > Solirubrobacteraceae > CADCVT01. The sequence goes on along the minus strand of DATMVO010000120.1, from coordinate 9,244 downwards.
GCAGGCCCAGGAGCGTCAGCAGGACCAGTCCGACCAGCATCGAGGTCAGCCAGCGCTGGCTCGCGTCCCGCCGCGCACGCTGCACCGCCTCCCGCTGCTCGGCGGTGGCCTTCCGGATGAGCTCGGTGAAGCGGTCGATCGCGGGGCTGAACGCGTCGTTGGTCAGCGCCATCGCCGCCGGCGGATCGTTGAACCCGAGCGTGCTCGCCTGCACGCCGTAAGTCGAGACGACGCCGAGCTGCTCCTCGATCGGCCCGAGCTGCGCGCGCGGCATGCCGAGCTGGCGGAGCCGCCGGACGTCGGCGACCATCAGCCGATACGCCTCGATGCCGACCTTGGCGGACGACTCAGAGCGCGTGGGCTTCTTGTTGGCGATGTCGCGCCACGTGACGGAGTCCAGCCGCGACGCCTCGCCACGCAGGTGCTGCATGACGACCTGGCCCTCGAGCGCCCGGTCGGCGTCCTCGCGCGAGTGCTCGCCGAGGACGATCATCACCACGACGACCGCGAGCGCGGCCGTCGCGAGCAGCGCGACGGGCACGATCCGCCGGCCCGCCGCGACGTCGGCCACGGGGTGACCGGCGTCGATGGTGGTTCGGCGGAGGAGGCCCATGCACCATCCGCTCGGCGTTTTCTCGCTGCGGCTGAAGACCCATCCAACCGATGTTGGTCGTTTCCGGCGGTATCTGGCGCAGCAGGACTCCGGTGCCCCGTTTCCTGGCGTGTCGCGCGTCGCGGCGCCGTCCTCCGGGCCGCCGACGCGCCGCGTGGCGTGCGAGCATCTCCCGCGTGCCGCAGCCCGTCCTGCCGTCCCTCTGCCCGTGCGGCTCCGGCGAGCCCTACACGTCCTGCTGCGAGCCGCTCCACCGCGGCCGCGTCACCGGCCTCACCACCGCGCCCACCGCCGAGCGCCTCATGCGCTCCCGCTTCAGCGCCTTCGCCGTCGGCGACGCGGCCTACCTCCTCCTCAGCTGGCATCCGTCCACGCGCCCGGCCACCCTCGACCTCGACCCGCGCCTCGAGTGGACGAAGCTCGACATCCTCGCCACCACGGCGGGCCAGGAGCACGACGCCGAGGGCACCGTCGACTTCGTCGCCCACTTCCGCGACACCACCACCCGCCGCCCGGGCTCCCAACACGAGCTCAGCGCCTTCCGCCGCGAGGCCGGCCAGTGGTTCTACGTCGCCGCGGTGCGGTAGCCGGGCGCGCGCCAGAACGAAGCGACCCCCGCGACGGTAGAAGAGCGTCCGGGGGCCTGTCCCGCAGGAGTGAAGTCCAGCGGGCGACGAACAGCGTAGTCCGCCGCCCGCGGTGCTCAGAGGGTCGAGTTGTCGATCACGAAGCGGTAGCGGACGTCGGACGCCAGCACGCGCTCCCACGCCTCGTTGACGTGGCCCGCGTCGACGAGCTCGATGTCGGCGGCAATGCCGTGCTCGGCGCAGAAGTCGAGCATCTCCTGCGTCTCGCGGATCGACCCGATCGCCGAGCCGGCGAACGTGCGCCGCTGCGGGATCAGCGCGAAGACGGGGACGGGGAGCGGCTCCGGCGGGGCGCCGACGTTGACGAGCGCGCCGTCGGTCCGCAGCAGCATCAGGAACCGGCCGATGTCGATGCCCGCGCTCACCGTGTTGACGATCAGGTCGAAGCGGCCGGCGAGCGTGTCGAACGTCGCGTCGTCGCTCGTGGCGTAGTAGCCGTCGGCGCCGAGCTTCAGGCCGTCCTCCTGCTTGCGCAGCGACTGCGAGAGCACCGTGACCTCCGCGCCCATCGCCTTCGCGAGCTTGACCGCCATGTGCCCGAGGCCGCCGAGGCCGACGACCGCGACCTGCTTGCCCGGGCCGGCGTTCCAGTGGCGCAGGGGGGAGTAGGTCGTGATGCCGGCGCACAGCAGCGGCGCAGCGGCGTCGAGGTCGAGCCCGTCGGGGATCCGCAGGACGAAGTCCTCGTCGACCACGACGTGGTCGGAGTACCCGCCGTGGGTGACCGTGCCGTCGCGGTCGACCGACCCGTACGTCTGCGTGTTCCCGCGCAGGCAGTACTGCTCGTCGCCCTTCAGGCAGTTCTCGCACTCGCGGCACGAGTTGACCATGCACCCGACGCCGACGCGGTCGCCGACCGCGAAGCCCGTCACCTCGGAGCCGACTTCGGCGACGACGCCCGCGATCTCGTGGCCGGGCACCGCGGGGTAGGGGATCTCGCCCCACTCGCCGCGGGCGAAGTGGATGTCGGAGTGGCAGATCCCGCAGAACTTGATGTCGATCCGGACGTCCTTCGGCCCGACCGCGCGGCGCTCGATCTCCAGCGCCTCGAGCGCGTGATCCGCCGCGGGTGCGCCGACGGCGCGGGCGGTCGTGGTGGTGGCCGACTCGTCCAGGTGGGTCGTCTCCGTCATGGGGAGGACGGTAGGCCGCGCGGGACCGCGGTGAGGGGGGCTGCGAGCACCCCCGACGGCGTACTCTCGGAGCCGTGGATCGCCGCGGTCAGGTGCGGGACTTCCTGGTCTCACGACGGGGGCGGGTGAGGCCCGAGGAGGCCGGCGTCTACGTCCCGGCCGGCACGGTGCGCCGCGTGCCGGGGCTGCGGCGGGAGGAGGTCGCGTCGCTCGCAGGCGTGAGCGTCGACTACTACACGCAGCTCGAGCGCGGCGACATCGACGGCGCCTCCGACAGCGTACTCGCCGCGATCGCGCGCGCCCTGCGGCTCGACGAGGCCGAGCGCCTCCACCTGTTCGACCTGGCGCGGGCCGGCCCGCCACCGTCGTCGCCGAGCGCCCCGGCGACCGCGATCCGCCCGCCGCTCCAGCGCACGCTCGACGCGTTCGGCGGGATGGCGCTCGTCCGCAACCGCCGCTGGGACTACCTGGCCTCGAACGCGCTCGCGCGCGCGGTGTACGCGCCGATCTTCGACACCCCGACCGGCGACCCGCCCAACCACATCCGGTTCACCTTCCTCGATGCGCGGGCGCGCGACTTCGCCGACGACTGGGGCGCCGTCGCCCGCGACTCGCTCCGGGTGCTGCGCTCCGAGGCGGCCCGCGACCCGCAGGACCCGGGCGCCGCCGAGCTCATCCAGGAGATGCTCGACCGCAGCGCCGAGTTCCGCGCGATGTGGGCCGAGCAGGACGTCCGCCTTCCCGCCGCCGGGCTCCACCGGTTCCGCCACCCGCGCGCCGGGCTGCTCGAGCTCGCCTTCGAGGCGGCGACCCTGCGCGCGGACCCGGGCCTGACGCTCCTCCTCGCCACGGCGGAGCCGGGCTCGCCGACCGAGGCCGCGCTGAATCAGCTGGCCTCACGCTGAGCCGGGACGGCGCGGGGTACGTACTCGGTCCGATGCCGGAGCTGCTGCCCGACTGGACGCCCGGGACCGTCGCGATCCTCTCGACCGGTGCCGGCGCGCCGCACGCGATTCCCGTCTCGACGGGCGTGCGCGCGGGGGACCGGCGCGTCCTGCTCGCGCTCGCCCTGCGCCGCGAGTCGCTCAGCCGCCTGCGCGAGGACCCGCGGTGCGCGCTGACGATCCTCGCGGCCGACGTCGCGATCACCGCGCTCGGCACGGCGCGCATCGTCGAGGAGCCGCTCGCCATCTCCGATCGCGTCTGCGCGGTTGCGATCGACGTGGAGTCGATCCAGGACCACGACCAGCCGCGGTTCACGGTCGAGGAGGGCGTGCGCTGGCGCTGGACCGACGCCGAAGCGGGCGCACGCGACCGCGAGATCCGCGACCACCTGCGGCAGCTCGCGGCCGACGAAGGTGGCGCAGGACCGCGGCCGGCCGGGTGACGTCGCCGATGTGACGGACCTGCGGGGGGATCTCCAGCGCGTGCGCTACCTCGCCACCCGCGCTCCCGCCGCCCCGGTGCCTCGCCCGCGCTCGTGAAGACTGCTGTCGCGGCGGGTGGAGCCATAATGGATGCACTGGCTCCACAAGGGAGTATGTTCCTGGCATGCCGAACGTGCAGATCAAGGGCGTCCCGGACGATGTCCACAGAGTGCTCCGCTCGCGGGCTGCGGCCGCGGGGAAGTCGTTGCAGGAGTACCTGCTCGCTCGCCTCGTCGAGGACGCTCGCCAGCAGCCGCTCGACGAGGTGCTCGCGCGGGCCGGCGGACGCAGCGGAGGTTCGGTCGGGCTGGGGTGGGCCGCGGACACGCTGCACGAAGAGCGCGATGCGCGGTGATCGTCGTCGACGCCTCCGTGCTCGTCACGGCCTTGGCCGATGACCACGCCGACGGCGATCGCGCACGCGCGGCGCTCCAGGCCGCCGGAGCACTCGCCGCTCCGGAGCTGATCGACCTCGAGGTCACCTCGGTGCTGCGGCGCGCCGTCGCCGGAGGGCGGCTCGACGACCGTCGCGCGCGCCAAGCGCTCGATGATCTGGCGGCGCTGCCGCTGACGCGTGCGCCGCACCTCGCGCTACTCGACCGCGTCTGGCAGCTCCGAGCGAACGTCACGCCCTACGACGCTGCGTACGTCGCGCTGGCCGAGATCCTGGGAGCGCGACTGCTGACCGCCGACGTGCGCTTGGCCCACGCGCCGGGACCGACCTGTCAGATCGTCGTGCTCTCGTAGTTCCGTGTGACGCGACACGGCCGGGAGAACGGAACGACACGCCGTGAGAGCTCGGGCCTGGCTCACGCTACGCCGAGCCCTGCTGGAGCGCGGCGGCGATCGGCGCCACGTCGTCGAGCGCTCCCGATGCGACGGCGATGATGAGGTCGTATGCGGCGTCCTCGCTGAGGGTCAGCCGCACGCCGTTCATGCCGAGGAACGCGATCGTGCCGGCGAGTGCCAATCGCTTGTTGCCATCGACGAGCGCGTGGTTGCGGGCGAGCGAGTGCAGGAGCGCGGCCGCCTTCTCGTGCAGGCCGGAGTAGGCCTCCTCGCCGAACGCCGTCGCCCTCGGCCGCGCGGCAGCCGAGTCGAGCAGACCGCGGTCGCGGATCTCCGGCGGGAAGCCGAGGGCCCGCTCGGCGATGTGGAGCAGATCTTCGAGGCTGAGGTAGATCACTCGCCGAGCCGGCGCAGCGCTTCCGCGTACCGGGGCAGCTCCTGGTCGAGCACCTGGTCGAGGAGCTCCCGATGGCTCGACCTCTCGATGTAGTCCCGCACCGCGGTGCGGGCGACCTCCTGCATGGATCGGCCCTCGCGCTCCGCACGCTCTCGCAGCGCCTGAGTCTCCTCGTCGGTCAGCCGCAGGGTCATGGCCATGCCGTCACGGTATCAGAGGTGATACCTAGCACCCGGCGGTGCGTTGCGCGACCGGTCCGACGCAATGGGGGCGCGGGCCCTGACGCGGGGCGGGCGACGTCCGACGCGGGGCGTAGTGTCGTTTGCTGCATGAGCAAGAGCAATCGCAACTCGGGCAAGCCGTGGTCGCCGTCGGACCAGCGTGCCCTTGGCGACCTCGCTCGGCAGAACACTCCGACGCGCGTGATCGGGCTGAAGCTCGGGCGCACCGAGGGAGCCGTTCAGGCGCAGGCGTCCCGTCAGGGCGTCTCGCTGAAGCCGACGAACCAGTCGCCCTATAACCGCCGCTCGAAGTGATCGAGCGGAGCTAACGGGCGGCGCTCGGTCGCCGCCCGTTACGCACGTCTTTGCAGAGGAGACCAGTCCACGCGGCAAGTCGGGACAGTGTCCACGTCGCTCCAATCGCGTCCTCTGCGCGGCGCGATTCATGGTTCTAACGCTCGATAACGTGCGTTATGTCAACACGAACGACGACAGCGGCACAGCCCGAGATCGTGACGCGGGGCTCGCAACGCAGGGGTACTGTCCGCGCGTGGCGACAGAGCGCGAAAGGCCGGACGCACTCGGCGTGACGCTCGACGGGCGTCCGGTTGCCCATGTCGGGTCTGCCGACCGCCAGAGCGCGACGATGCGAACGCTGCGCGCGCTCGCTCCGGCGGACGGTGGCTGGCTCGCGGATCAACATGATCTGCGCGTGAGCGATCGCGAGGTCTCCGTCGAGCCGTTGCCTTAGCCGGCGCTGCTGCTCCGCAGCCGTGAGCCGCCGACGCATCGCCGGCGGCTCACGACGCGCGGGACGGCGTCAGTCGATGCAGGTGGAGATGGTCGAGGTGCGGCGGATGGTCTTGCCGCCGCGGTAGCGGGCGGTGACGACGATCTCGTAGCGGCCGGCGGTGCGGCCGACGAGGCTGGCGGTGGCCTTGAGGCGGGGGCCGTAGCGGCGGACGGTCTCGCCGTCGATGGCGACGGTGATCCGGCGCGGCGCGAGGCGCTTGCGGCGCTCGAAGGTGAACGTGACGCGCCGGGTGCTGCGGCAGGCGACCATCGGCCGCGGCGCCGGTGCCGGGGCCGCAGGCGTCGGCGGCGCCGGGGCGGCTGGCGCCGGAACGATCGGCGTGACCGGGGTCGTGGGCGGTCCGGGGTCCGGCGACGGGTCAGGGTCGGGATCCGGCGACGGCCCGGGACCCGGGTCCGGATCCGGGTCGGGAGCCGGCGGCAGCGCCTCCACCGTCGTCGTCCCCGACGCCGAGTCGTTGCTCGCGTCCGGGTCCGCCGTCGACGCCTCCCCCCGCGCCACGGTCACGAGCGGGCCGTCCGGCGCCCCCTCGTCCACCCGCAGCACGAGCGTGAACGTCGCCGTCTCCCCTGACGCCCACGCCCCGCGCGTCGCGCTGACGATCCCGCCCGCGCTGCCCGCCGACGGGACGCCGAGCGTGAACGGCTGGCCCGACCCCTGCGTGAACGACACGAACGTCGTGTTCGCCGGAAGCGCCACGAACACGGACGCGTCCGTCGCGACATCGGGCCCGGCGTTGGCGAACGTGATCCCGTACGTCACGGTGTCGCCCGCCGTCACGTCGGCCGGCGCCGTCAGCGCCGTCGAGAGGTCGGTCTCGCTGATCGTCGCCGTCGTCGCGGCGGTGTCGTTGTCGGTGTCCGGGTCTGTCGCGGTCGTCGAGACCGCCGGCGCGTTCGTGTACTCGGTCCCGCTCGGCGTCCCGCCAGGCACGCGCGCGACGATCCGGATCGTCGCGCTCGCCGCCGACGCCAGCGACGCGACCGTGCACGTCACCGTGCCGTTCGTCCCCACCGCCGGTGTCGTGCAGCTGAAGATCGGCCCGTCGGTCTGGTTGAGCGAGACGAACGTCAGGTCGCCCGGAAGCACGTCGGTCAGCGTCACGTCGGCGGCGTCCGGACCGAGGTTGCGCACCGTCACGTCGTAGGCGATGTCGGTGTCCGACGGCACCGCGTCGGGCCCCTGGACGGTGACGGCGAGGTCCGCCGACGTCCCGCCCGTGACGAACGCGGACGTCGAGGACTGGTCGTTCTCCTCCGCCGGATCGAACCCCGTGGTCGACACCACGGCCGTGTTCGTCACGAACCCCGCGGGCACGATCCCCGGGTCGGTGTGGACCACGAGCGTGAACGTCGCGGACGCCCCGTTCGCCAGCGTCGCCGAAGTGCAGCTCACCGTGCCGGGGTTGCCGGCACCGGGCGTCGTGCACGTGAACGCCGGCCCCGAGTCCTGCGTCAGCGACACGAACGTCGTGTCGGCCGGCAGGTCGTCGGTCAGCGTCACGGCGTCGCTCGCGTCCGGCCCCGCGTTGGAGACCGTGATCGTGTACGTGATGTCGGCGTCGGCCGCCGTCGTCGCCGGCCCCGACTTGTCGACGACGAGGTCGGCCGTCCCGCCCTGCGCCGCCGCGAACGACGGCGCGAGCGCGAGGACGGCCAACGCGGCGGTGAGGAGGGCGACGGCCCACCTGAGCGGGTGGCGGAGCACGGTGGTGGGCCTCATCCCGTCTGGCGCGCTACTGCTTGCCCAGGACCGTGGGCACGTCGGACGCGCCGTTGTTGACGATCACGTTCGAGCTGAACGAGCGCAGCTGCCCGCCGCCGACGCTCCGCAGCCCGAACGCGCTGTGGCCGGTGATGTAGTTCTCGGAGAGGTCGACGAGCGAGGCCGCGCCGCGCGCGTACACACCGGTGTCGTTGTCGTGGATGCCGCTGTCGAAGAGCTCGATCGCGGAGACCTGGTTCAGCGGACCCGCCGCCGACCCGCAGTCGGCGCCCGCGTTCGGCGTGGTCGCGTTCGGGCCGGTGCTCGCCGCCACCACCCCGCACGTGTTCTCGGCGATCAGGCTTCGTCTCACCACCGTCACCGCGAACGGGCTCGTCGCGATCGACGGGCCGTTGAAGATCCCGACGCCGTTGTTGTAGACGTGCGAATCGGTGATCGTGACGCGCGTGGAGCTGGCCGCGTTCGGCACCACCGCGATCCCCGCCTGCATCCGGCTGATGTCCGTCCGGCGGATCTGGACGGCCCGCGCCTGCAGGACCTTGATCCCCACGAGCGAGGTCGGCGCGCCGGTGCCCGCGCCGTGGATGTCGAGCCCGTCGAGGACGACCTTGTCGGTGGGAGCCGCGTTGACGACGATCCCGTTCGTCCCGGACGCGAGGATGCCGGCCTCGACCTGCGACCGGATCGTCAACGACTTGTTGATGTTCACCGGGCCGAAGGCGCCGGGGTCGATCGCGTTCATCTCGCCGCCCGCCGCGGTCTTGGAGATCGCGCCGGCGAACGTCCGGCACGGCGCCGTGCGGCTGCACGGGTTGGCGTCGTCGCCGACGCCGGACACCCACGTCCGCGTGGCCTGGCCGAACGCGGTGCTCGGGAGGACGAGCAGCAGCAACGCGAGGGCGGGCGCGACGAGGACGGCCCGACGAGGCTGGGGGATCATGGCCGCACGGTACCCCGGATTCGTGCGTGATGATGCGTGGTCGGGTGCAGCCGGTCAGCGAACTTGGCGCGCGGTCCACCGGAGCGTGCGTGTGCCGCATCGGGCCACCCGCACGCGGACCGTCCCGCGCGCGCTCTTCGCCGTCGTCGAGAAGCGGCCGGTGAGCGTGACCGAGCCGTTCGCGCCGTCCTCGTCGTCCGCGTACGTGAAGCCGGCTCGGCCGCGGAACGCGAGCGCGTAGCCGCGGCGCGTGCGCTTCAGCGCGACGCCGTTGAGCGCGGCGCGCGCCGTCGTCGTCCCGCAGCGGACCGAGAACGCGACGAGGTCCAGGCCGCTCGTGCCGACGGTGAGCTCGACCTTGCCGGGCGAGCCGGTGTACGTCGTCCCCGCGCGCGGCTTGCGGACCTCGGCGGCGGCGGCCGGCCCGGCGGCGACGCTCAGGGCGAGGCCGAGGAGGACGAGCAGCGGAAGGATCCCTCGCACGGCGCGGCAGGCTACCGCCCCGGGCGCCCGCTCAGCTCCGCAGCCGCGCGTTGAG
>DATMVO010000119.1:0-15645 GCA_035563115.1 Solirubrobacteraceae bacterium | reverse complement strand
TCTCCGTGCCGGGCGCGGGCGCGGGCGTCGTCGGCACCGTCTGCGGTGCCGGGGTCTGCTCCGGCGTCGTCGGGACGGTCTGGGGCGCCTGCTCCTGCGGGACCGTCGGGACGGTCTGCGTCTCCTCCGGCACGGTCGGCGTCTCCTCCTCGTCGGCCGGCGCCGTCTTCGTCTCCTCAGTCGTCTCGGTGGTCGTCGTCTTCGTCTTGTCCGTCTTGTCGTCGGACTTCTTCTGCTTGCCGGGGAGGATCGTCACGCGGTCTCCCCCGCCGCCGACGGAGCCGCCGAAGACGAGCTCGGCGCCGGTCAGCGCGAACGCGCCGATGAGGAACGCGAGCGCGCCGGTGGCGAGCGCGATCTTCATCGGGCGGCCCTTGAGCCGGTCGTACCAGGGGCGCTTGTCGGCCTGCCAGATGCCGAACCGGTCCTCATCCGCGCGCTGCGGGTCGCCGGGGAGCGGCGTGTCCGCGCTCGTCGGCGGCGGACCCATCGGCGCGCCCCCGACCCCGGCGCGCGGGACGTCGGTCATCTCGGTGCCGTTCGGCCCGCGGCGCCGCGCACGCGCCACGGGCGGGGCGACGGCGGTGATGACCTGCGTCGGCTTCTTCAGCGTCTCGGTGACGAGCGCGACGATGATCGGCGTGATCGCGGCGCCGATGATCGCGCCGCCCTTCCAGATCATGTGGGTGAAGACGGCAGCGGCGACGGAGCCGGCGCTGGCGATGACGAGCGTCTGCAAGGACAGCCCGCTTCCGGAGCTGCTCGGCTCCGGCCTTGGGTTCTCTCGCGAAGCGGTGGCCACGACCCTTCACACTGGCACACCCGCCACGTGACCTCGGTCACACTCTGCGCGCTCGCCGGGTCCTTTGGACGGTTGACGAAGGTGGTCGCGAGGGCCGGCGTTCGTCAACGCCCGGATGAGCCCCGCCCAGCCGAACTGGACGGCCCTCCCCGGGCATTGCCGACGCCGGCTGGACGTGTCGGGTCTCACGCCACAGTCCGACCCGCGCCGCGCTCCGTCTGACCGACGCGAGCGCCGGGTTCGCTCCCAAGCGAGGCCCGGGCGCGGATGCTCACGGTCAGCGAACCGCGGGGCTCCGAGCGACGACGCGCCGTTGCACCGGCCAGCCGGAAGGGAGCGGCGGCCGGAGCACGGCGTCCCGGGTGCACGATCGAGCGGAGACCGGCAGCGTCCGAACAGGGCCGTCCAGTTCGGCTGGGCGGGGCTGAGTCGGATGCTGACGGTCGCCGCCAGCCGGAAGCGTTAGAGACCGAGCTTCTCGCGAACCAACCGCGTGACCTCGCCGCCGTCGGCGCGGCCCTTGGTCTCGCGCATGACGTGGCCGATGATCGGGCCGATGGCCTTCATGTTGCCGCCGCGGATCTTCTCGGCGGCGGCCTCGTTGGCCGCCAGCGCGGCGTCGACGATGCCGGAGAGCTCGTCGCCGCCCTCCATCGCGCCGAGGCCCTCGGCCTCGACGATCGCCTCCGGCGAGCCGCCCTCGGCGACCAGGCGGTCGAGCACCTGCTTGGCCGCGGTCGGCGTGATCTTCTTCGCCCCCACGAGCGCCGCGAACGCGCCGAACGCGTCGGTGGAGACGCGCGAGTCGGCTGGCGCGGTCTCCCCCAGGCGCGGGATCAGCTCGTTGAGGAGCCAGTTCGCCACGACCTGCGGCTCGGCGCCGTCGACCGCCGCGGCGGCCTCGAAGTACGGCGTGATCTCGGGGCGGAACGAGAGGTCGCGGGCGTTGTCGGCGGACAGCCCAAGCGAGGACTCGTACCGTTCGGCCCGCTGCGTTGGCAGCTCCGGCAACGCCGCCTTCGCGCGCTCCAGCATCTCGCTCGTGATGGCGATCGGGACGAGATCCGGCTCCGGGAAGTAGCGGTAGTCGTGCGCCTCCTCCTTCGAGCGCAGCGACGTGATCGCCCCGGTGCGCGGATCGAAGTGGAGCGTCTCCTGCACCACCTCGTCGCCGGCCTCCTTGATCGCGATCTGGCGCGCGATCTCGGCCTTGACGCCCTGCTCGAGGAAGGCGAACGAGTTCATGTTCTTCAGCTCGGTCTTCGTGCCGAACCGCTCCTCGCCCTTCGGCCGGATCGAGACGTTCGCGTCGCAGCGCAGCGAGCCCTGCGACATGTCGACGTCGGAGATCCCGAGCTGGCGCACCGTCTCGCGCAGCATCGTCAGCCACGCGCGGGCGTGCTCGCCGGAGCGGACGTCCGGCTCGGTGACGATCTCGACCAGCGGGGTGCCGCCGCGGTTGAAGTCCACGACCGACGTCGCCGAGCCGTGGATCCGCCCGCTGCCGCCGCCGTGGACGAGCTTGGCCGCGTCCTCCTCCAGGTGCACCCGGTGGATCCGCACGTCGCCGAGCTGCCCGCCGCTGCACAGGGGCTCGTCGTACTGGCTGATCTGGTACGCCTTCGGGTTGTCCGGATAGAAGTAGTTCTTGCGGTGGAAGATCGACCGGTCGGCGAGCTTGGAGCCCACCGCCAGGCCGATCAGGAGCCCGTAGTCGATGGCGCGCGCGTTGACCACCGGGAGTGCGCCCGGGAGGCCGAGGCAGACCGGGCAGGTGCGCGTGTTCGGCGGCTCGCCGAAGCCGAGCGCGCACGAGCAGAACATCTTCGTGTTCGTCGCGAGCTGAACGTGGATCTCAAGCCCGATGACAGGCTCCCACTCGACCTTGCTCATGCCCGCGCCTTCGATCCGTCGAAGCCGATGCCCTGTTCCAACGCGAACGCCGCGTCGAGGATGCGGTTCTCGCTGAACGCCGGGCCCGCCATCTGGAAGCCGACCGGAAGCCCCTCGGACAGGCCGGACGGGATCGAGATCGCCGGGATGCCGGCGAGCGAGATCGGCACGGTGCAGAAGTCGTTGAGGTACATCGCCCAGGGGTCGTCGGTCTTGGCGCCGAGGCCGAACGCGACGGTCGGCGCGGTCGGCGTGACGATGAAGTCGAAGCGCTCGAACGCCGTGTGGAAGTCCTCGGCGATCTTCGTCCGCACCTGCTGCGCGCGGCCGTAGTACGCGTCGTAGTAACCGGCGCTCAGCGCGTAGGTGCCGAGCATGATCCGCCGCTTGACCTCGGGGCCGAAGCCGTCGTGGCGGGTCTTCGTATACATGGACAGGAGATCCCTCGTGCCCTCGGCGCGCATGCCGTAGCGGACGCCGTCGAAGCGCGCGAGGTTGGACGACGCCTCCGCCGGCGCGAGCACGTAGTAGGCGCTGAGCGCGTGCGGCGCGTGCGGGAGCTTCATCGACTCCACCGTCGCGCCCAGCTCGCGGGCGAGGTCGAGGACGCGGTTGAAGGACTCGAGCACGCCGGGCTCGATCCCCTCGCCGCTCAGCTCCTCCGGCACGCCGAGGCGGATGCCGTCGAGCCGCTGCGCGGTCGGGAGCTTGACCTCCTCGGGGTAGTCGAGGCTGGTCGAGTCGCAGTGGTCGCGGCCGACCATGTGCTTGAAGAGGAGCGCGGTGTCGGTGACGTCGCGGGCGAGCGGGCCGGCCTGGTCGAGCGAGCTTGCGAAGGCGATCATCCCGTAGCGCGAGCAGGAGCCGTACGTGGGCTTGAGGCCGACGATGCCGGTGAGCGCGGCGGGCTGGCGGATCGAGCCGCCGGTGTCCGTGCCGAGCGCCCACGGGACGAGGCCCGCCGCGACCGCCGCGGCGCTGCCGCCGGACGAGCCGCCCGGGACCTTCGTGCGGTCCCACGGGTTCTGGACCGGGCCGTACGCGGAGTTCTCGTTCGACGAGCCCATCGCGAACTCGTCCTGGTTCGTCTTGCCGAGGATCGAAGCGCCCGCGTCCTGGAGGTTGCGGACGACCGTCGCCGTGTAGGGCGGCCGGTAGCCCTCGAGGATCTTCGAGCCGGACTGGCTGGGCAGGCCCTCGGTGCAGAAGAGGTCCTTGACGCCGAGGGGCAGGCCGGCGAGCGGCGTGTCGGTGGCGGGGAGCTCGTCCGGGACTGCGTCGGGCACGTAGACGAAGGCGTTGAGCTCGTCGGCGGCGGCCCGCTGACGGTACGCCTCGTAGACGTCGGCGGCGCTCGTCTCGCCGGCGCGGATCTTCTCGACCGCCTGCGCGGCGGTCAGCGCGATGAGGTCTTCGGCGCTCATGCCTGCGGGCTCGGCACGGCGAAGCCGTCGTCGGCGACCAGGGGCGCGGCCGCGAGCATCGCGTCGCGCGGGTAGCTCGGGCGCGCCTCGTCGGGACGCAGGGCGTTGGAGACCTCCACCACGTGGGAGGTCGGGGGCACGCCCTCGAGGTCGAGCTCGCCGATCTTCTCGATGTGGCCGAGGATCCCGGAGAGCTCGTGGCTCATGCTCTGCACCTCGTCCTCCGTCAGCTCCAGCCTGGCCAGGCGGGCGACGTGGAGGACCTGCTCGCGATCGATCATCTGATTGGGGATGGTAGGCGTGGACGTCAGTCGGCGAGGGCGTCGGGGCGCGACGGGCGCGCGGCGGCGGACTCGCGGGGCGGCGGCTTGCGCATCGCGTTGCGGAGCACGTCCTCGGTCTGCGCGTGGGACTCGGGCGCGTCGGTGCGCTCGTCGCCCATGATCCGCAGCCCGCCGGCGGCCTGCACCAGCGAGGCGAGCAGGGCGAGGTAGGCGACCGGTTCGAGGTCGACGTCCGCGCCGCCCGCGTCGACGCCCAGCGTCGGCTGGAAGATCAGGCGGACGATGATCGCGACGAGCGCAAGGACGGACAGCACCGCGGTGAAGACACCGAGGACGATCGGCCACGCGGGCGCGTCGTGGGTGACGGTCGTGAACGCGTGCGCGAACGTGGCGAGGATCGCCGCGATGCAGAGGAACGCGGCGAACCAGCCCAGGCCGCGGATGCCGGTCTCGTGCGCGCCCAGGCGCGCGTCGGGCGTGGAGAGGAAGAACCAGTCGGCGAAGAGCAGGACGGCCAGGGCGACCGCCCCGGCAAGCGCCAGCCGCTCCCCCGCGCGCAGCCGCGAGAGCTTCACGGCGCGATCGCCCCGCTCGCCTGCAGCTTGGCGGCCTGGAGGGTGTTGGAGAGGAGCATCGCGATCGTCATCGGCCCGACGCCGCCGGGGACGGGCGTGACCGCGGACGCGACCTCGGCCGCCTGCGCGGTGTCGACGTCGCCGTTGAGGCCGTCCTCGGAGCGGTTCATACCGACGTCGATCACGACCGCGCCGGGCTTGATCCAGTCGCCCTTGACCATCCGGTCGCGGCCGACGGCGGCGATCAGGACGTCGGCGCGCTTCGTGACGCTCGGGAGATCGTGGGTGCGCGAGTGGCAGATCGTGACCGTCGCGTCCGCCTGGAGCAGGAGCTGGCCCATCGGCTTGCCGAAGAGGTTCGAGCGGCCGATGACGACCGCCTCCTTGCCCTTCAGGTCGACGCCGGCCTCCTCGAGCAGGACCATGACGCCGGCGGGGGTGCAGGAGCGCAGGCCCTCGCGGTTGAGGGCGAGCAGGCCTGCGGAGAGCGGCGTGAGCCCGTCGACGTCCTTGTCCGCGCGGACGAGGCCCGTCATCTCGGTGCCGTCGAGGTGGTCCGGGAGCGGGAGCTGGACGATGATGCCGCTGACCTCGGGGTCGGCGTTCAGGCGCTCGATCAGCTCCACCAGCTCCTCGCGCGTGGTCTCCGCGTCGAGCCGGTGGTCGAAGCCGTTGATGCCGACCTCGCGGCACGCCTTCTGCTTGCCGCCGACGTAGATCGCCGACGCCGAGTCGTCGCCCACCAGCACCGTCGCCAGTCCGGGCCGCCGCCCGCCGTCCGCGACGTACGCCTCGACGTCACGCGCCACCTGCTCGCGGACGCGCGCCGCGACCGCCTTGCCATCGATGATCTCAGCTGCCATGTCCAGCGCAGAACCTAGCCGTCGGGGGCGACGGCGTCAGCCTGCAGTTCGAGCCGGCGCACCTCGAAGGCGAGGCCCCCGTGGGCGGCGAGGAGGTCGAAATGGCCCTCGACGTGCACGACGCCGCAGCCGTGCTGGTGCGCGAGCGCCGCGGTGACGAGGTCGGGGACCGGCAGCCGGTGCGCCTCGGCCGCGTGCTCGGCCAGCCGCTCCATCGCGTCGCCGGCCAATGCGAACGTGCGGGCGTCGGCCTCCACCAGCTGCAGCGAGCCCTCGAGGTCGTGGCGCTCGGCGGCGACCGCCGTGCCCTGCGGCCCGCGCATCAGCTCCAGCAGACGGCGGGCGACAGGACGAGCTCCGAGTCGTCGTCCTCGTCGAGGATCGCCTCGAGCTGGTCGGCGATGCCCGGCAGCCCGCGGCGCGCCCACGCCGACGTGTCGACCAGCCAGCGCACCGGCGGCTAGACCGGGTCCGCATCGAGGTCGTCGATGGCGTCGGAGATCCGCAGCGCGGTCAGGCCGTGCGGGTCCGACGAGCGCAGCAGCGTCCGCTGACGCCGGCGGCGCTCCTGGCGCTCCTCGTCCGTGCCGGCCCGGTCGATCTCCTCCAGCACGTTGGCGAGCACGGCGTCGGGCAGCGGCACCCCTTCGAGCAGGGCGCGGAGGTCCTGCAGGAGCCGCTGCGCGGCGTCGCGCCGCGCCGACGCGCCGCGGGCCTCGCGGATCACCGCCGCCAGCGCGGCCCCGTCGAAGACCGCCCGGCGGGCCAGACCGGCCTGCGGCACGTCGTCGCCGGCCTGCTCGCGCATCACGCTCAGCGCCGCCGACACGTCCTCGTCGACCACGAGTCCGATTCGAGTGTGCGGGCTGGGCATGCGGCGGAGTGTAACACCGGGAGCTACACCGGTGCTGAGGCGCCGCGCTAGCGCTTGGAGATGGGCGCGTAGTCGGCCATGAGCTTGCGTTCGGAGCCGTCGGAGGCGAAGCGGACGACGACGATGCCGCCGGGTTCGACGCCGACGATGACGCCGTCGCCGAAGGCCGCGTGGACGACGTCGTCGCCCATCCGGTAGGAGGAGCCCTCGGAGGCGCCGCCCGCGTTGAACCCGCCCCCGCCGCGCGAGCCGCGGCGCTCCTCGGCGCGGGCGGCGGTCCCGGCCGCCGCGGCGGCCCACGAGGACAACCCCGGCGACCGGCCGACGCGCGGCTCCTCGCGGTCGGTCAGGTCCGCCGGGATCTCCTCCAGAAAGCGGGACTTGATGCCGTAGGTCTGCGAGCCGAAGACGTTGCGGCGCCGCGCGTAGGTCAGCGTGAGCTGCTTCTTCGCGCGCGTGACGCCGACGTACATCAGCCGCCGCTCCTCCTCCAGCCCGCCCTCGTCCAGCGCGCGCGAGTGCGGGAAGACGCCCTCCTCCATCCCGACGAGGAACACGACGGGGTACTCCAGGCCCTTGGCGTTGTGGAGGGTCATCATCGTGACGAGCCCCTCGTCGTCCTGGCGCCCGTCCGTGTCGGCGACGAGCGCGACCTGCTGGAGGAACTGGTCGAGCGTGTCCTCCCCCGGCTCGGCGGCGGCGTCGAACTCGCGCGCGGCCTCGACCAGCGCGCGGAGGTTCTCCAGCCGGCCCTCGGCCTCGATCGTCCGCTCGGCGGTCAGCGCGTCGATGTAGCCGACGTCGTCCAGCACGGCCTCCAGCAGATCGCCGACCGGGACGTCGTCCGCCAGCCGCTCCCGCAGCCCGTTCATCGCGTCCATGAAGCGCGTGAACGCCTTCACGGCGGCGGTGCCGAGGCCGGGCACGGACGACGGGTTCTCCGACGCCTCCCACACCGAGATCCCCTCGGTGCTCGCGTACGACAGCACGCGCTGGAGCGAGGTCGCGCCGATCCCGCGCTTGGGCGAGTTGACGATCCGGCTGAACGAGATGTCGTCCTGCGGGTTGGAGAGCCAGAGCAGGTACGCGAGCGCGTCCTTGATCTCCATCCGGTCGTAGAACTTCGTGCCGCCGACGACCTGGTAGCCGATCTCGCGCCGCACGAGCTGGTCCTCGAGCACCCGCGACATCGCGTTCGTCCGGTAGAAGATCGCGATCTCGCTCAGCGAGCCGCCGCCCTCGACGTGCTGCTCGATCTGCCCGAGCACGAACCGCGCCTCCGCGTGCTCGTCGTCAAGCTCGCGGACCTTGATCTTGTCGCCGGCGCCGTGGTCGGTCCACAGGTGCTTGAGCTTCTGGTCGCGGTTGAACGAGATCACCGCGTTCGCCGCGTCCAGGATCGTCTGCGTCGAGCGGTAGTTCTGCTCGAGCTTCACGACCGCCGCGTCGGGATAGTCCTTCTCGAAGTCCAGGATGTTCGAGATGTCTGCCCCTCGAAAACTGTAGATCGATTGGGCATCGTCGCCCACTACGGCGATGTTGCGGTGCTGGGTCGTGAGGAGCTGGAGCCACTGGTACTGGGCGTGGTTCGTGTCCTGGTACTCGTCGACGAGGATGTGGCGGAAGGCCGAGCCGTAGCGGTCGCGGACCTCGGGGAAGAGCTGGAGGACGTTGACGGCCCGGAAGAGCAGGTCGTCGAAGTCCATCGCGTTCATCCGCATGAGCTCGCGCTCGTAGACCTCGTACGTCTCCGCGACGGTCTGCTCGAAGTACGAGCCCATCATCTGCTTGAGGTCGTCGGGCGAGCGGAGCTTGTTCTTCGCGTCCGAGATCTGGTTGTGGACGGCGGCCGGGGTGAACCGCTTCGGGTCCGCGCCGACTTGGTCCAGGCAGCGCTTGATGAGGCGCCGGGCGTCGGCCTGGTCGTAGATCGTGAACGTGCGGGTGTAGCCGAGCTTGTCGGCCTCCGCGCGCATCATCCGCGCGCACGCGGCGTGGAAGGTCATGACCCACATCGCGCGCGTGCGGCGGCCGAGGTAGCTCTCGACGCGCTCGCGCATCTCCTGCGCCGCCTTGTTGGTGAACGTGATCGCGAGGATCTCGTTCGCCCGCGCGGCCCCCGTGAAGTTGAGGTACGCGATCCGGCGGGTGAGCACGCTGGTCTTGCCCGAGCCGGCGCCGGCCAGGATCAGCAGCGGCCCGTCGCCGTGCGTCACGGCGTCGCGCTGCGCCGGGTTCAGGCCCTCAAGGAGGGGCTCGAGGTGCTGCTCGTCAGGGGCGGCCATCAGCCGTCCGAGGATAGGCCCGCGTCCGGCGGCACCGGGGGCCTACTCGGAGCGCTTGCGCGCCTCGCGGTCGTCGCGCGCCATCACGCGCGGCGAGTCCATCACGATCCGGCGCTTGCGGAGCCCGCCCAGCCCATGATCCGGCTCCGCGGAGGCCACGAGCGTCGCCGCGTCCTCCCGCATCGTCACCGAGTAGCGGACGCCGCCGGCCTCGACCGGCCGCCCGTCCACCTCGACGTCGAAGCCGCTGAACGTCGGGTGCACGACGAGCTCGACCTTGGCGGTGTCCTGCACGACGATCGGGGGCGCCGAGCCGCCGTGCATCGCCAGCGGCGTGACCACGAACGCGGGCGCGGGGCCGACGAGGATCGGCCCGCCGGCGGCCATCGAGTAGGCGGTGGAGCCGAGCGACGTCGCGCAGACCACGCCGTCCCCCGCCAGCCGGACGTACAGCTCGCCGTCGACGGTGACGTCCACCGCGACCTGCCCGCCGCTGCGCCGCACGACCACGAAGTCGTTCAGCGCGGCCTGCTCGGTCCCGTCCTCCTCGCACCGCACCGCCAGCGCGGGCAGGCGGCGCGGGAACCAGTCGCCGGCCAGGTACCCGTCGAGCGCCTCGGCGAGGTGGTCGGCCGAGGTGTCGGTGAGCGCACCCAAGGACCCGCACGCGACACCGAGCACCGGCGCGCCCGTCCGCATCGCCGCGCGCAGCGACGCGAGCACGGTCCCGTCGCCGCCGATCGCGACGACGAGGTCGCACCGCTCCACCTCGCCGAACTCCGCCACAGGGCGCTGGCGGTTCGTGCCCGCCTCGATCTGGACGAGCTCCAGGTCGTGGTCGGCCACCCAGTCGCGCAGCGCGCCGAGCGCGCCGTCGATCTCGCGGGTCGGGTGGACGACGACGCCGACGCGCTCCAGCCCGCCCGGGCCGCACTCGACGGGGACGGGGACGATCTTCGCGCCGTCCGCGGGCATGGTCATCTCGGAGCCCTCCACATCAGCCACATCTTGGGACCCCACAGCAGCTCGACCTCCTCGGTCACCTGGAACCCGTGCCGCTCGTAGAAGGGCACGTTCTCCGCCTTCGAGCTCTCCAGGTAGGCGGGGACGTGCTCGCGGTCGCACCGGTCGAGCATCGGCCGCATGAGCTGGGAGCCGAGGCCGGAGCCCTGCGCCGCCGGCTCCACGCCCAGGATCGCCAGGTAGTAGTGGAGCTTGCGCGGGTGCCGGTGCTCGACGCGCGCGCCGCCGAGGAGGAAGAGCGGCGTGTTGCGGGAGAAGATGCGGGTGCGCAGCAGCTCGCCGAGCGGGGTGCGCCAGCGGTCGGGCGCGGCCCACAGAGCGGCGCCGCGGCGGTCCTCGTCGCACCAGACGAGCTCGTCCTCGACGAGGGTTCGCAGCCGCTCGGTGTAGAAGCGGGCGAGCTGCTTGGGGCGGCGCCGGTCGCTCGGCAGCGCGTAGCGGGCCACGGGGTCGTTGTGGAAGGCGCGGGCCAGCGCCGGGGCGAGCGCGGGGGCGTCGTCGTACGTCGCGGTGCGGACCGTCAAGGCGAGGGCCACCCTACTCTGAGGCCGCCATGTCCCAGCCTCCGACGCTCCCCGAGGCCGTCCGCGCGCACGCCGCCTCCGTTGTCGCGGATGCGCGGTGGGTGCGGGTGGATCTCGACCGGCTGGCGTCGTACGACCCGCAGGTGGAGCAGCCGGCCGCGCCGGCGCTCGATCCTTCGCGGCACTTCCTCGACGGGCCTGAGGAGGACGTCGCGCGGTTCTGCCTCACCCTCACCGCGATCAACTTCGGCAGCGGGTGGTTCCCGACGCTGCGCAAGCGGCCGGGGATGAGCGGCTACTTCACGGTCGCGTCGTCGCTGACCGACCGGTTCCGGGCTGAGGGTCCCTGGTCGAACGAGGAGCTGCGGGCGCTGACGGCGGACGAGGTCGCCGCGGTGATGGGTCAGCGGCGCGACCACGAGCTGATGGCGCTCTTCGCGCAGGCGCTGCGGCAGCTGGGCGGGTGGCTCGGCTCGCGCGGCGCTCTGGAGGTCGTGCGCGAGGCGGGTGGGAGCGCGGTCGCGCTGGCGACGCTGGTCGGCTCGTCGATGTCGATGTGGAACGACCGCGGCTTCTACAAGCGCGCGCAGATCCTGGCGTCCGACCTCTCCCTGGCCGGCGTGGCGTCGTTCTCCGACCTCGACGCGCTGACGATCTTCGCCGACAATCTCGTCCCCCACGTCCTGCGCTGCGACGGCGTGCTCGTCCACGACCCGCTGCTCGCCGCGCACATCGACGGCGAGCAGCTGCTGACCAACGCCGCGCAGGAGCGGGAGATCCGCGCGGCGGCGGTCTACGCGTGCGCGGAGCTCAGCCGCCGCACCGGCGTGCCGGAGCGCGTGATCGACATGTGGCTCTGGACGCGCGGGCAGGCGCCGGAGTACAAGGCACGGCCGCGCCACCAGTCCCGTACCGTGTTCTACTGAGGACGCGCAAGGCGTCCGGCGCGCCACGTTCCGGTGTCGCGAGAGCGCAGCGGGAAAGGAGATCGGTGAGATGAGCACGGACGACGGACTCGGCAAGCCCGCAGAGGTGCCGCACGACGGGCTGCGTGCACGGCTCCGCCGCAACCCGGCGACGCGCCAGCCCTACCGGATCGCGGTCTTCGTGGCCGGCCTGCTGTGCGTCGCGGCCGGCATCGCGCTCGCCGCCCTGCCCGGCCCGCTGACCATCCCCCCGGTGCTCCTCGGCCTCTGGATCTGGTCGACCGAGTTCGCGTGGGCGGAGCGCTTCTTCGACTCGTTCAAAGCGAAGGCCCAGGAGGCGTGGGAGCACGCCAAGGCCAACCCGAAGACCTCCGCGCTCGTCACCGGCGGCGGGATCGTCGCGGCGGTCGTCGCGTTCTGGGCGGTCGCGCACTTCAACCTCGTCGACAAGGCGAAGGACACCGTCCTGTAGCTGCGCGCCGCGGCCCGCCGTTTGCGGCGTGGGCGCGTCCGTCCGGCGGCTGGTCTGGGGCTCTCGCCGTGGCTGCACGGCGGGCAGCGAGGGAGAGGGTTCAGTCGTGGGCGGGAAAAGACGCACCCTCGCGCCGCGCGACGCGGTGAGGGTGCGGTGGTTCCCGCTGAGCGGGAAGAAGCGCACCCTCGGCGTCTCGGCGGCGGTGAGGGTGCGTTCGTTCCCGCTCGACCGGAACGAATCGCACCCTCGCGGTCCGCGACGCGGTGAGGGTGCGAAGAGTTCCGCTAGGCGGAACCCAGCGCACCCTCACGCCCGGCGCACCCGTGAGGGTGCGAAGAGTTCCGCCACCGCCGCACCCCGCCCCGGCCGCGCGGGAGAACATCAGCGAACCGCACAACCTCCCTCACCGCCGCCGTGCAGCGACGGCCTCGACCCCAGACCGACGGCGGACGGACTCGCCCGACGCCCGGGCGGCGGGAGCTCAGCCGCGGTCGCGCAGCCGGCGGGGTGGGAGCGTGAAGCGGACGGTGTCGCGCAACGCGCCGCGCACCATCCGCGGCTCGTGCGACGCCACGACGAAGCCCGCCTTCTCCGCCACGCGCTGGGAGGCGACGTTGCGCACGTCCGTCCACAACCGCAGGTGGAGCAGGCCCAGATCGTCCTCGGCGTACGCCACAAGCAGCCCCAGCGCACGGGACGCGAGCCCGAGGCCGCGACGGTCGCGCGCGATCCAGTAGCCGCACGAGCCGGTGCCGAGCTCGCGCGAGACCTGCGTCACCGCGACCGTGCCGAGCAGCTGCGACTCGTCGTCCGCCGGCGCGACGACGAAGTGGAAGCCGCGCCCGGAAGCCCGCTCCTCCGCCGCCAGCGCCACGAACGCGCGCGCGTCCTCCCGCGTGTACGGCGAGGGCACCGACGGGGCGAACTCGCGCAGCTCCTCGTCCTGGCAGGCGGCGAAGAGCGCGTCCTCGTCCGCGGCGACCGGCTCCCGGAGCGCGATGACGCCGTCGGTGAGGCTCACCCGCCCGCGGGGTTCGGGCCGCGGACCGGGCGCAGGGGGCGCACGTCCGCGTCCTCGCTCCCGTTGACGTCCTGCTCGAGCCGCGCGACGCGCCGCGACAGGTCCTTCATCGCGTCGGCGATCGGGTCGGGGAGGTGGATCCAGTCCGCGTCCGGCCCCTCGGGCTTGCGCCCCTCGATCCGCACGGGATGGCCCGGGTTGCCGACCACCGTCGACATCGGCGGGACGTCGTGGATGACGACCGTGTTCGCCCCGATCTTCGCCCCGTGCCCGATCGTGATCGGGCCGAGGAGCTTGGCGCCGGACCCGACCGTCACGTTGTCCTGCACCGTCGGGTGGCGCTTGCCGGTCGCGAAGCCGGTGCCGCCGAGGGTCACGCCCTGGTAGAGCGTCACGTCGCGGCCGATCTCCGCGGTCTCCCCCACCACGACGCCGGTGCCGTGGTCGACGAAGAAGCCGGGGCCGATCTTCGCCGCCGGGTGGAGCTCGATCCCGGTCACGGCGCGCGCCGCCATCGACATCGCGCGCGGGACGACCGGCACTCCGACCTCGTGCAGCGCGTGCGCGACGCGGTGCGACAGCAAAGCGTGGACGCCGGGCCACAGCGCGAGGATCTCCGCGCTCGTCACGCCGCGCGCGGCGGGGTCGCGCTCGCGCACGGCCTGCACGTCTCCGTGGAGCTCCTTCGCCACTCGCGCCAGCGTGCCGAGGCCGAACATGCCTGCCATGGTACGCCGCCATGCGGTACCTGATCCTCCACGGATGGCAGGGGTCCGGCCCCGGCCACTGGCAGCCCTGGCTCGCGGACGAGCTGCGGACGGCGGGCCACGACGTCGTGTTCCCGACGCTCCCGGATCCGGACCATCCCGGGCTGGAGCCGTGGCTTGATGCGCTGGAGACGCTACGCGGCGACGAGGACGTCGTGATCGCGCACTCGCTCGGGTGCGCGCTCTGGCTCCACCACCGCGCGCGAGGCGGCGCGCCGGCGGTCCGGGCGCTCCTCGTCGCGCCCCCGCTCCCGCGGCCGATGATCCCGGAGATCGCGGGCTTCTACCCGCTGCCGCTGCGCGCCGGCCTCGCGCCCGAGTGCCGGTTCGTCTCAGCCCCCGACGACCCGTACTGCCCGGGCGGAGGGCGCCGCGCGTTCGCCGAGCCGCTGGGGTGCGAGCACGACTGCATCCCCGGCGGCGGGCACCTCAACCCGGAGGCCGGCTACGGCGCGTGGCCGGCGGTCCTCGGCTGGGCTCAGGGAGCGAAGAACGGGGTCGAGACGTAGCGCTCGCCGGAATCCGGCAGCACCGTCACGATCCGCTTCCCGGCCATCTCGGGCCGCTTGGCGACCTCGATCGCCGCCCACAGCGCCGCCCCGCACGACAGGCCGACGAGCACGCCCTCGCGGCGCGCGCACTCGCGCGCCATCTCGATGGCCTCCTCGTCGCCGACGGGGATGATCTCGTCGAGCACGTCGCGGTTGAGGACGGGCGGGACGAACCCTGCGCCGATCCCCTGGATCTTGTGCGGGCCCGCCGCGCGACCGCTCAGCACGGCCGAGGACGCCGGCTCCACCGCGATCACCTTGACGTCCGGGTTCTGCGCCTTGAGGTACTCGCCCGTGCCCGTGATCGTCCCGCCGGTGCCGACGCCGGCGACGAAGACATCGACGGAGCCCTCGAGCGCCTCCCAGATCTCCGGGCCGGTCGTGCGGCGGTGGATCTCCGGGTTGGCGGGGTTGGAGAACTGGTCGGGCAGGAAGACGTCCGGGTCCGTGGCCATCTTGCGCGCCGCGTCGACCGCCTCGTTCATCCCGCCGAGCGACTCGGTGATCTGCACCGTCGCGCCGTAGAGCCGGAGCAGCCGCTCGCGCTCGCGGCTCATCCCCTCGGGGAGCGTGAGGACGAGGTCGTAGCCCTTCGCCGCGCAGACGAACGCGAGCGCGATCCCGGTGTTGCCGCTCGTGGCCTCGACGATCGTGGTGCGGCCGGGCTCGATCAACCCGTCCCGCTCGGCCGCCTCCAGCATCGCGACGCCGATGCGGTCCTTGACGCTGCCGCCTGGGTTCCGGGACTCGAGCTTGCCGTACAGCTCGACGTCCACGCCATCGGGGACGAGCCGGGTGAGCTGGACCATCGGCGTCCGCCCGACGTGGTCCGCAATGTTGATCGGGATCGAGGCCATTCGCGCGGTCCAGCGTAGCCGCCGCCCCCAGGGCGCGCGCAGTTTGCGGGCGCCGGGTCGGGGGAACCTCTCAAGCGAGCGCATCCTGCTTCCGATGTCTGTGAGCAGAGCCAGAGGGCCCCGAACAGGGGCCCTCTCGGCGTTCCAGGGGACGTCCGCGCGGGTAGATCGAAGCCGGTGTTCGGTGCGGGGGCGGCGATGCTGCTGGAGCGGGAGAAGGAGCTGGAGGCGCTCTCCGCCACGATCGCCGGCGCGTGCGACGGCGAGGGCGGGCTGCTGCTGGTCGAGGGCGGCGCGGGGTGCGGCAAGTCGGAGCTGATCGTCGCCGCGGACGACGTGGCGCGGGAGTCGGGGGCATTCGCGCTGGTGGCGCACGCGTCGGAGCTGGAGCGCGACGACCCGTTCGGCGTGGTGGTGCAGCTGCTGGCCCCGGCGCTCGCGGCGTTCTCGGCGGCCGAGCGGGCGGAGCTGGTCGACGGGCCCGCGCGGCTGGCGGCGCCG
>DATMVO010000118.1:0-2757 GCA_035563115.1 Solirubrobacteraceae bacterium | reverse complement strand
CGCCGCTCGCCCGGCCCCCCCGGCTCGCTCCTCGCCCGCGCGTGAACGGCCTCGACGCGCCAAGGAATCGAGCGGGAACGCGCCAATCGCGCCCAGATCCAAGCAGGACGCCCCAGACCCACCTGCGCGACGCGGGACACTGGGCGCACCACGCGTCCCATCCATCGCCGCGACCACCCGCACCGGAGTGCGGTGCGCTGCGTCGCAGCGCCATGAGACACGACTCCGGTACCGGTGTGTCCGCAACATCTCGATCACCACGCGGAAACGCCGTTCTTCCGGTACGCGCCGTCCCGCTTCCGCACAGCGGAACCTGCGTAAGGACGATGAACCGGTTAACGGAGTGGCGGGCGGTGCGGAGACCCGGAACGGACCGACGCCGCCCTGCCGAATGGCGGCCTCGAGCTACGTCGAACGTTGAGTCACTGCGCGGACTCCAGGTCCCGACGCAGTTGCCTTGCCTCTCCGAGATAGACATGCTGCGTGCGGTGAGTCTCGGTCGCGTAGTAGTGCATCATGATCCGGATGACGCGGGGCAGGGAGCCAGGTACGGCGACCTCCCGCGCGCAGAGGAGGGGCACGCGATCGAACCCCAGCTTGCGGGCGGCCACGGCCGGGAACTCGGCGTCGAGGTCGTCCGTCAGCGTGAAGATGCAGCTGACCACGTCATCGATGGCCAGCTCGTTGCGACGCAGGATGTCGCGCAGGAGCTCCTCGGTCGCGTCGAGGATGTCCTGCGCGTCGTTGGCGTCGACGGTGGTGGCGCCGCGAAGCGCGAAGAGCCGCATGTGGCCCGACTCTCTAGCAGACCGGTCCTCCGGCGGCGAGGCGCGACGGGCTCCTCCGCCGCCCCGCTCCTCCTCTCCCGTCGTCTCGTGTAACGGAGCTGCATGCCGGGGATCCCAACGAACGGACACACGTCGACCGTGGAGGGAGGTGCTGTGGGCGGCGAGCCTGACGCTGCACGCCTCACGTCCGAGGCGCATCGCGTCCTGGCCACCTTCGTGCCGGACGACACGCTCGAGCTCCTGTGTCGCGCGCTCGCCGAGGAGCTGCGCTGCGGCACCTGCATCATGCTCTTCACCCCGCGCGGGGACGCGGCGGTCTCGACCGCCGGCCACCATCCGGATCCGGATCTCTGCGCCGTGCTGGAGGAGCACGCGAACTTCCTCCAGCGCACCGAAGGCTCACGGCTCCTCGAGGCCGTGCAGCGTGGCGAGACCACCATCGCCACGGCCGCCGACATCGCGGCCGAACTGCCGTCCACCACCCCGGAGTTCCGCGCCCTCGCCGACCGCATCCGCCTTCGCGCGGTGCTCGGCGTACCGGTGCGTCTTGGCGACGAGATCACGGGGGCCATCCTGTTGAGCCGGCACGACGACGACGAACGGCCGTTCTCCGACGCGGACCGCGAGCGCGCCGAGCGCGCGGCGCGGGAGATGGGGCCGGTGCTCGACCACGCGCGCTTCCGCGCGGCCTTCGAGCACGCACCGACGGGCATGGCGCTCCTCAGCGTCGGCGGCGAGGGGCACCGGACGACGATCGTGGAGGTCAACGCCGCGCTGTGCCGGATGGCGGGCGTGCCGCGCGAGGAGCTCGTCGGGATGGACCCGGCCGTCCTCGCCCACCCCGACGACCGCGAGACCGACTTCGACCAGGTCGCGCGCCTGTTCGCCGGCGGGCTGCCCGCGTTCTCGCTCGAGCGCCGGTTCGTGCGCGCGGGCGGCTCGGTCCTGTGGACCCAGCTCCACGTCTCGATGATCCGCTCCGGCGGCCGGCTCCCCACCCACCTGGTCGTCCAGGTCCAGGAGATCTCGCACGAGCGCCGGCTGGCCGCGCTGGTCGAGCACACACCTGACGCGATCGTCTCCACCGACGCGGACGGCACCGTGCGCAGCTGGAACCGCGGGGCCGAGCGGCTCTACGGGCGCCGCGCGGCGGAGATCCTGGGGCGCTCGATCGAGCTGACCGTGCCGCCCGAACGGCGCGGCGGCGCGGAGCGGCTGATCGCGTCGGTGGCCCGGGGCGAGGAGGTCGTCGGGTTCGAGACCGTGGCGCTGACCGGCGACGGCCGGCGCCGCGACATCGTCCTCTCCCTCTCCCCCGTCCGCGACGCCGAGGGCCGCGTCACCGGCGTGGCGGGCGTGGCGCGCGACATCACCGACCGCAAGCGCTCGGAGGCGCTCACGCGCGGGATCCTCGACGCGGCGCTGGAGGCGATCGTCACCGTCAAGCCCGACGCGACCGTCGTCGGCTTCAACCCGGCGGCGGAGCGGATGTTCGACCGCAGCGCCGAGGACGTGCTGGGCCGCTCGGCGACCGAACTGCTCGTCGCCGAGCAGGACCGCGAGGAGTACGCGCGGATGCTCCACGTGCTGGCCGAGGCCGACGACCCGCAGGGCCGCCGCTTCCAGCTGCACGGGCTGCGCGCCGACGGGACGACGTTCCCCGGCGAGGTCTCGATCTCGCGCGTGCCGGGCGACGAGGTCCACATCACCGGCCACATCCGCGACGTGAGCGACCGCCGGCGGCGCGAGCTGGAGGACCAGCTGCTGGCCGCGCTGACGCGCCGCGCGCTGGAGGGCACCGACCCCGCCGAGCTGATGGCCGACGCCGCGAGCGCGGTCTGCGAGGTGCTCGGCGACGTCGAGGTGGAGGTCCACGAGCGCGCGGGCGCCGCCCGGACGTTCGTGCGCGGCGCGTGCGGCGAGCACGAGCAGCGGCCGCGGACGTTCGACATCGTCGCCGGCGAGGCGC
>DATMVO010000117.1:0-8527 GCA_035563115.1 Solirubrobacteraceae bacterium | reverse complement strand
GTCCGAGGCCGCCTCGCGCCGCGCCGCGGCGCGCGTGAGCAGCCGGCGCGACTCCAGGCGCTTGTCGACCGCGACGAGGCTCGTGCTCCCCGCGCGGGCGCCGCGGAGCAGGTGCTCGCCCTCGTCCGTGCCGTAGAAGAGGATCTCCTGCGCGGGCTGGCGGCGCTTGAGCTCGGTGACGACGGTGTGGCGGTCGTGCCGCTCCCAGCGGCGCCCCGCGATGCCGAGCGACCCCAGCTCCAGCACCTCGCGCGGCCCGAGCGTGGAGAACCACTCCGCCGGCGCGCCGTCGGAGAGGATCACGAGCTGAGCGTCCGGCCCCCAGCGGCGGCGCTTGTAGCGCAGCAGCGGGATCCACAGGAGCAGCTCGCTCGCCAGGTCGTCCGTCCACGGCTCGATGACGACGGTGTACGGTCCGTCCGGCGGCGCGCCCGGGAGCGCCTTGCCGTTCCGGCGGCCCGGCTTGACGGCGACCGGCCCCGTCTCGATGAGCTCGGGCCGCCGCAGCACGCGCGCGATCGCGCGGCCCGCGGTGGTGGCCCGCAGCCGCCGGGCGAACGCCCAGAAGCCGTCGCGCAGGTCGCGCGCCAGCAGCCCCGGCTGCGACGAGATCGACAGGAACGTCAGCAGCCTCAGCACCGTCCGCTCGAGCGGCCGCAGCCGCGGCGTCTCGACGGCGGTCTCGGGCAGCCGCGCCAGCTCCTCGATCGCGTCGGCGACGATCGGCGACGCCTCGCGGTCGAGCCCGTGCGGGCGGATGAAGCTCTCCACGAACCGCCGCGCGTGGCCCGCGTCCAGCTCGCCGGACTGCACCCGCTCGAGGTTGCGCACGAGCTCGTCCAGGTCGCTGGCGATGAAGAGCAGGCCGCCGTGCTCGACGAGGAGGTGCTTGAAGTGCAGCGTGCCCTCCTGCGTGTGCTTGAACGCCGGGTCGAGCACCGTGTGCACCGTGCGCCCGAGGATCCCCGCCTCGATCTGCGCGCTCGTGTTGATGCCGACGACGGCGGCGCTGTGGTGCATCGAGTCGTAGAAGCCGGCCTTCGACGACGCGCGGACGGGCTGCTCGCCCGCGCGCGGCCAGATGACGACGTTGTCGAAGTCGCTGACGTCCGCGGCCATCCACTGGTCGGCGTTCTGCGGATGGGGCCGGACCAGCACGCCCGCGTCCTTCAGCGAGCCGTCGCTCGCGCGCAGCGTCTCGATGAACCGGAAGACGAACGGGACCTCCTCCGGCGCGATGAACGGCGACGAGCAGAGGTAGAGGATGTACGGCCGCTCGGGGTCCAGCCCGACACGCCGCTTGAACTCCGCGGGCTCCGTCGACGCCGACATCTCGAACCAGTCGTCGAACCGCTGCGCGCCGGTCACGACGACGCGCTCGGGCGGCACGTCGTGGAGCTCGACCGCCTCGGTCCGCTGCGCCTCGTTCCACACGACGACCATGTCCGTCGGGGACTTGATGAGCCCCTTGTTCGTCAGGTTGTCCCAGCTGGCGACCAGCAGGCCCGACGGCACGCCGAGCGCCCGCGCCGCGTCCAGGAACTCCGGCTCGTTGGAGCCGATCGCCAGGTGCGGGGTGGTCAGGAAGATGTCGGGGTGGTGCTCGGCCATCCAGCCGACCGGCCTGGCGGGCGCCGGGAGCGCGTCGGCCAGCCGCAGCGCCATCCGGCTCACGCGGTCCGCGTACGTGGCGTGGCTGATCCGCCCGAGCGTCGGCACGTACAGCGTCATGAACAGCGCCGGGATCGGGCCGCTGCCCCGGCGCAGGTGCAGGAGCTTGGCCCCGGCGCGGTCGCGCAGCGCGACGGCGTCCACGTACCGCGGGTGCTGGTAGCGCGCGTAGTCCCCGAGCAGGCGCAGGAGGCGGCGCAGGTTCTCGACGGCCGTGCGCGGGCTCTTGGGCGCCCGCTCGAGCCAGAGGTTCACGTACTCGTGGGTGAGCCGCTCGGCGACGCGGTCGGCCGACTGCTTGCTCTTGTTCGAGAACGCGATGTGGATCTCGTGGCCCGCGTCGAGCAGGTACCGGATCGTCCGCTCGTAGTTGCGGATGTAGCCCGGGTGCATCGCCAGGATCAGGATCCGCTTCGGGGCGTCCTCGTCCGGCCGGGGCTGGGGCGTGCGGTCCATGAGGTCAGGCGGCGAGGCCGAGGGTCTGCAGGAGCGGCGACTGCCGCGCATCGACGATGGTGAACGACGAGTCGAGCCGGCGCGCCGCCCGCCGGGCGACGTCCAGGTGCGGGCGCAGGAAGTGGTCGGGCGCCGAGTAGTAGGCGAACGACGGGACGCCGTAGGCGGGCGCGAGGTACGAGAAGCCGCCGTACGTGCCGAAGAACGCCGACGCGCGGGAGATCGCGAGGCTCTGCGCCTCGAGGTTGCGCTCGGGCGCCACGCCGTCGAGCAGCGCGACGACCTCGTGCCGCGTGGAGGCGGGGCGGGAGGCGAACTCGCGGTGGTCGTCGATCCGCAGGCCGGTGTCGAGCAGCACGACGGGCGCGCGCTCGGCCAGCCCCTCGATCGTCCGCCGCACGACCTCGCGGTTCTCGATCGAGTCGGGGAACGACGGCCGCGCGTAGAACTTGACGGCGAAGTACGGGCCCTGGGGCAGCCGTCCCTCCAGCTCGGGCCACGCGATCGGCGGCATCCGGCGGAAGTCCAGGCGCTCCAGCACCTCGTTGATCGCGGCCCGCTCGCGCCAGAACTCGCGGAAGAGGCGGTACATCAGCCAGGGGTGCAGGACGGTCTCGCCGCTCTCGGGCACGTCCAGGCCGACGCGCTGGAGCGCCGCGTGGTCGTACGGGCCGTAGACCATCTGCTTCTGGCCGCCGGCCTCGGCCCACCGCCCCTCGGTGTGCTCGCGGAACTCCTCGGGCGTGAAGACGTCGAGCAGCTCGCGGTAGTGCGGCGTGACCGGCTCGTACCAGCTGCCGACGCCGCCGCGCGAGACCGCGACCATCCGCTCGGGCGGGATGCCGAACCGCACCTGCAGCCAGCTGACGAACGGGATCCAGTAGAGGACCTCGAAGCCGAGCTCCGACAGCCACGGGCCGACGACGATCTGCCGGTCGTCGTGCAGGATCCGCGAGACGTGCGCGTCGACGGCCTTCCACAGCGACGGGCTGCTGAGCCGCGGCGGCTTGGCCTTCGCCCCGCCCGAAGGCGCGGGTCTCCCCGGGACCTTCAGCTTCACGGGAGCAGCAGCAGGTCGGTGAACGTGCCGGCTCCGCGCTCCTTCGCGGCGTCGACGGAGCCGAGCAGCTCGCTCAGCGACGTCGTGCCGGCCTTGGGCCGGCGCAGGTCGAGCGCCCGCGTGTAGTGCGGCGCGACGACGGACTGGAAGACCTCGCGTGTCCCTGCGCTGTCCAGCATGTCCGGGTGGAACTCGGTCACGATCGGGACGCCCGCCTCGAGCACGCTCCGGGCGCCGCGCAGCACGGACGGCTCGTGGCCCTGGACGTCGAGCCACAGCAGGGCGACGTCCGCGGGGGCGATGGCGAGCCGCTCGAGGTCGGCGTCGAGCGTGACGGCCGGGACCTCGATCTCCTCCACCTCCGCCCCGTCGTCCAGCTCGCCCTCGAACGGCTTGCCGTCGGCGCGCGGGATCTCGTGGCCGCCGGAGTTGAACGGGTGGACGAGCATCGGGAGCGTGCCCTCGGCGTCCGAGACCGCGACGCGGCGGACGGTGACGCGGTCGAGCAGGTCGTTGAGCGCGAGGTTCGCGTTGAGCAGCCGCTGGTTCTCCGGCTCGGGCTCGAACGAGACGACCCGCTCGAACCCGTGCTCGACCAGCGCGGCGACCGTCGTGGTGCCGACGTTCGCGCCGACGTCGAGGAGGATCTTGCGCTCCGCGCGGCCCTCGGCGGCCAGGAGCTCCATCGCGCGGGTCAGCACGGCCATCTCGCCGCGCGACTGCTTGACGAAGAGGATCCGCGCGACGGTCTGGTCCTCCGTCGACACGACGAACCGGCCCGACCGGGTCGAGACGCCGACGAGCGGCGCGTGGCCGGAGAGGTCCTGGAAGAGGTCGTCGCGGTCGACGCGCCGGTTGGGGTCGGCGGGGCGGCGGGGGCGCGAGGACGGCGCGGTCTTGACGAGCTTGAGCCCCTTGCGGGTCAGCTCCGTCACCGTCGTGCCGCCGCGCATGTAGCCGCGGTGCTTGACGTAGCTGCGGAAGACGTCGGCCGCGGCGCGCGTCGGCAGCGACGGCGCCAGCTCCTGCTTGACGAAGAACGCGTTCGCCCCGTGCGGCTCGACCGCCACGAGCCGGTAGCCGCGGTCGTTGGCCAGGTCGACGAAGGCCTGCAGCGAGGCGCCGAAGTACATCCGCTCGATCCCGCGCTCGGACGGGCGGCGGAACTGCGGGTCGTACGGCACCGAGACGCGCCGCTCGGGCCCGAAGCTCGAGTTGAACTCGACGACGACCACGCGCGGGTCGACCACGTCGATCGCCTGCCAGATCCACAGGTCGTTGCCGTCGAGGTCGATGCCGAGCTGGTCGATCGGGCCGGAGAAGCCGGCGTCCCGGATCAGGTCGTTGACGTTCTCGGCCGTGATCCAGTCGGCGACGCCCGTCACGCGCGCGGGGTTGAGCGCCGACGCCTCGGCGACGTTCCGCTCGTCCGCGTCGACCATCAGGCCCGTCCAGCCCAGCTCGGCGGCGAGGACCCCGGCGTTGCCGCCGTTGGGGCCCGAGCCGAGCTCGACGAACCGGCGCGTGCTGGGGCCGACGGCGCGCTGGACGCCGAGCGTGACCCCGTCCTCCTCGAACTGCGAGTGGATGCCGAAGCGGCCGGCGACCAGGCGGTCCTCCGGCGGCACGAGATCCTCGGGGACGAGCGTCGCGCGCACGAGGGCCTCGAGCTGCATCTCCATCCGGCCCAGCCGCCGCGTGAGCGCGACGACCCGCTGGTCGACGGTCTCCGTGCGGTCGCGCACGGCGTCGACGCCGGCCGCGGTGGCGGGCTCGGCCTCGGGGGGCTTCGGGGTTCGCTTCGGGGGACGCATCGCGGGCAGAACGGCGGTCAGCGTAGAACAGCGCGCCCTCGTGACAGGTGCTCGCTAGTCTCCGGTCCTTCATGCGCCATCCCGATCAGCCGGAGCTCGGAGCCCTCGTCGACCGCTTCGAGCGCCGCGTCTTCGCCCAGAAGCCCGTCGCCGCCGAGCACTACGACCAGGACTACTTCGCGTCCGACTGGCGCGAGGACGAGAACAAGTACGACCTCGAGACGCGCCGGCGGATCGAGGCGCAGAACCCGCAGCTCATCAAGGACGTGCTCGAGCCCACGCGCGTGCTCGACATCGGCTGCGGCCCGGGCTTCCTCATGGAGCTCCTGCGCGAGCTCGACGTCGAGGTCCACGGCATCGACTACGCCGAGGCGAGCATCGACCTCGCGCCCGAGGGCGTGAAGGACAAGATCACGATCGGCTCGGTGACCGACCCGCACGTCGAGCCGCGCTCGTTCGACGTCGTCGTCTGCCGCGAGGTCATGGAGCACATGACCGTGCTCCAGGTCCGCGAGACGGTCCGCCGGATCTGCCAGGCCAGCTCGCGCTACGCCTACGTGACGACGCGCTTCCACCCGGAGCCGTCGGACCTGCTCGACTTCACGACGCAGTTCGACGTCGACCCGTCGCACATCACGCTGCTCACCAAGGACTTCCTGCGCCTCCTGTTCGTGCTCGAGGGATTCCGCCGCCGCCCCGACCTCGAGGACCAGATGGACTGGGGCGACAAGAACCGCGCCCTCGTCTACGAGCGCGTGCCCGAGCCCGAGCCGGGCCCGCCCGCGGCCGTCTGATCCACGCCGGTGCTCCGGGCCCTCGCGAGCGGTCTCAACCAGGGCCGCGTCGAGCGCCAGGCCCGGCGCCGGATCGGCCGGGCCGGCGACCCCGGCGGCCCGGTCGTCGTCGGCCCGTGGATCTCGGAGGTCGGCTTCGAGGTCCTCTACTGGGTCCCGCTCCTGCGCCGCCTCGTCGCCGACGGCCGGCTCGACCCGCGCCGCACGATCTCGATCACCCGCGGCGGCGCGGCCGCCTGGTACGCGGACGTCGCGGACCGCCACCTCGAGCTCTTCGACGTCTTCACGCCCGCGGAGTTCAAGGAGCGCAACGAGCAGCGCGCCGCGGCCGCCGGCGGCCAGAAGCACATGCGCACGACCGACCTGGACCGCGAGATCCTGCGCCGGTTCGCGAGCGAGCTGCCGGCCGGCGCGACGATGGTCCACCCCTCCCTGATGTACAACGCCTTCCGCTACCTGTGGGCGTGGCGCACGCCGCCGGCGAGCATCGCGCGGCAGGTCCGCTACGCGCCGCTGCCCGAGTCGCCGCTCGGTGCGCGGCCCGACCTCGGCGTCGACGGCGGCTACGTCGCGGTCAAGGCGTACTTCAGCGACTGCTTCCCCGACACGCCGGACAACCGCGCGTTCCTCGACGCGCTCCTGGGCCGGCTGGCCGAGCGCCACGACGTCGTCGTGCTCACGACCGGCATCGAGGTCGACGACCACCGCGAGCCGACCGTCGGCGGCGGGCGGATCGTCGACGCGCGGCGCTGGATGGAGCCGCGGGACAACCTCGCGACGCAGACGCGCATCATCCGGGGCGCCCGCGCGTTGATCACCACGTACGGCGGGTTCTCGTACCTCGGCCCGTTCGTGGGCGTCCCGTCCGTCTGCTTCTACTCCGACCCCAACTTCAACCCCACGCACCTCGCGATGATGCGCCAGGCCGCCGACACGCTCGGCGGCCCGGGCTTCGTCCCGCTGCACGTCCGCGACCTGGACGTCCTGCACGCGCTCCTCGCGACCCGCGACCCCACCCGCCCATGATCGTCACCACCGAAGAGCTCG
This sequence comes from Solirubrobacteraceae bacterium, assembly GCA_035563115.1. GTDB lineage: Bacteria > Actinomycetota > Thermoleophilia > Solirubrobacterales > Solirubrobacteraceae > CADCVT01. The sequence goes on along the minus strand of DATMVO010000117.1, from coordinate 1,685 downwards.
GGAGCCTCCGCCAGGCCGTCGCCATGGTCGACGGCGGGTTCGACCCGCTCCACCCCGGCCACGTCGAGTACTTCCGCGCCGCGCAGGCGCTGGGCGTGCCGGTCCTGTGCAACGTCTCCGGCGACCACTACGTCGCCCGCAAGCACCCGCCGCTGCTGGCGGAGGACGACCGCGTCCGGCTGATCGACGCGCTCCGCCCGATCGACTACGTCCACCTCTCGCGGACGAGCACGGAGGAGATCCTCCAGCGGCTCCAGCCCCGGTTCTACGTCAAGGGCGCGGACTGGCGCGACAAGCTGCCGGCCGAGCAGGTCCGCATCTGCGCCGAGCAGGGGACCGAGATCGTCTACCTGGACACCGTCCTGAACTCGTCGTCGCGGCTCCTGCGCGACTACGTCGAGGCCGTGCGGGCGGCCGAGGAGCGGGAGGCCGGATGAGCGCGGGGATCGACGCGGTCCTCAGCCACCACATGAACCCGTTCGGCTCGGGGGTCGCGCGGTTCAACGAGGTCCTCGCCGAGCAGCTCGGGGTGCCGTTCCGGTCGGTCTTCGACCCGGCGGTGGCGGAGCTGCGCCACCCGCTCCTCTCCTTCAAGGCGGGCGAGATGGACGCGGAGGAGCTGATCGCGCTGGAGGCCGTCCTGGACGCGCTGCCCGGCCTCGACCTCTTCCTCCACGCCTACGGCGCCTCGCCGGTGGAGCGGCGGATGCTCGCCGCGGCGGGGACGGTCTTCTGCGGGAACGGGGAGATCCGCGCGGCGCTCACGGCGCAGGGCGACGCCGACGGCGCGCGGCTCGTCGACGCGTGGGCGCCCGGCCTGCTGCTCGACCACCGCCGCTTCGAGCCGGCCGAGGTCACCGTCTTCTCGTTCGGCATGGCGCACAAGCTGCGCACGGAGATGTTCGCCCGGCTGCGCGAGCTGCTCGAGGCGTCGGACCGCTCGTACGCCGTCCACATCTCCAACGCCAACCACGAGACCGCGACGCTCGACGACGCCCAGCTCGTCTTCCAGGAGATGCACCGCATCTTCCCGCGCCGCCTGTACTTCCTCGGGAACCTGTCGGACGTCGCGGTCTACAACGAGCTGCTGACGACGACGTTCTTCGCCGCGTTCTTCCGTGGCGGCGCGCGCGCGAACAACACGTCGATCCACTCGGCGATGGAGCACGGCGCCGTCGTCGTGACCAACCTCGACGAGCACTCGCCGCCCTACCTGCGGCACATGGACAACGTGATCGACCTCCAGCAGTGCGACGCGCTGCCGTTCGACCCGCTCGTCCTGCGCCGGATCAGCGTGCGCGCGATGGAGACGGCGCGCGAGCACGGCTGGGACCGCCTGGTCGGCCTGCTGGCCGGCTCCGCATGAAGGTCCTCTTCGTCATGCGGACGGCCGGGTTCGTCCGCAACTTCGAGGCGGTGCTGCGGGAGCTTCTGCGCCGCGGCCACGACGTCCACGTGGCGATCGAGCGCCCGCAGGACACGAAGCCCGCGCACGCCGCCGCGCTTGAGGCGCTGCACGAGGCGGGCCAGCTGACCGTCGTCGAGGGCGCCGAGTACCGCGGCGAGATGGTCCACCGCGTCGCGACGCAGGTCCGCGCCGGGCTGGACTACTTGCGGTACCTCGCGCCGGTCTACGCGGACAAGCCGAAGCTGCGCGAGCGTGCGGCGTCGCGGACGCCCGCCCT
>DATMVO010000116.1:0-3156 GCA_035563115.1 Solirubrobacteraceae bacterium | reverse complement strand
CGCGTGGCGCTCGACGGCGAGCGTGGCGAGGTCCACCTCGAGCCCGCGGCCGAGCGTCGCGGGCGGGTGGATGCCGGTGAGGTAGGCGACGACCTCATTGGCCGCCAGCGCGCCGACGACCGCGCACGCCGGGCCGAAGGTCGCCGAGGGCGGCGTGATCTGCTCGGCCGCCTGCACGATCGTGAAGTGCGGCCACTCCGCCGCCCACCGCGCCTCCTGGCAGTCCAGGCATCCCGTCACGCCCGGCACGAAGAGCGGGCCGACGCGCACGTGCGGCGGATGCTGGCTGACGCCGAGCAGCGGCACGTCGAGCGCGAAGGCGGCGTCCTGCACCCAGCGCTCGATCAGGTGCGTCGGCGTGTCGGCCGTGTTGACGACGATGTCCGCGCCGCGCATGACCTCGACCGCGTCGGCGGCGCTCGCGAGCGCCCGGTCGAGCCCCACGTACGCGAGCCGCGCCTCCAGCCCGCGCAGCCGCTCGCCCGCGGCCTCGGCCTTGCGCCGCCCCAGGTCCGCCTCGCAGAACAGCACCTGGCGGTTGAGGTTGGACTCCTCCACGACGTCGCCGTCGACGCCGATCAGCGTCCCCACCCCCGCCTCGGCGAGCGGCAGCGCCACCCACGAGCCGATGCCGCCCAGGCCGATGACGCACACCGTCGCGCCGCGCAGCCGCGCCTGCGCCTCCGACGCGCGCTCCATCGAGCCGAGCTGGTCGGCGAAGCACGGCAGCTGCCGCGCGTACCGGGCCGCGTCGCGCGCGTCGATCCGGCTGCGCTCCGCGTCGGCGTCGTCCAGGACGCCGCAGGCCGCGAGCTCCTCCACGGCCGCGCGGACCTCGTTCTCGTCCGCGCCGAGATGGACTGCCAGCTCCTCGATCGAGCGGCGTCCGTCCACCGCTCCCAGGAGCCGTGCCAGCGCGGGTCCATCCCCCTCGAGGATCAGGTCTCCGACCCCCGGACCGCGCAGCACGTACACGTCGCCGTCCGGCCCCAGCCGGACGTCGACCGACCGTCGCAGGCGCGCCCTCACGGGACGACCTCCGGACGGCGATGGCGCCTAGCCGATCTTCCCGTTCGACAGCACGGGGACGACCGGCTTGCGCGGCTTGCGCACCTTGGTGAGCATGCCCTCCTCCTTCCTTGGTCCTCGATCATGCCCTCTGCACGACCCACACTGCCTTGATGTGACGGTCGGCGTCAAGTTCTCTGACCGGTGAACCTTCCTCAAACTGGCCATGGACCCCGAGCAGGACGAGGCCGGCCTCCTCGATCGCGTCGCGGACCAGCGGCTCAGGGTGGTGCCACTGGACGTGGTGGGTGACCTCGAGGTCGTGCGCCCCGTCGGGCCGCGGGACGTACGTGTAGAGGTCGGCGGTCGCGATGCCGCCGGGGGCGAAGTCGGCCGGCGTCGTCCCGTGCCAGGCGAACACCGCCTCGGGCCGCACGCGGACCTCGTCGCCGGCGTACATCGCCCGGTACAGGGCGATCGTCGACGTGTCGAACAGGCCGATGCCGCCCGGACGCAGGTTGTCGCGCAACCCGCGCACGGCGGCGCGCAGGCCGTCCGGGTCGACGTAGTTGACGACGTCGTTGATCATCGTCGCGTAGTCGAAGGCGCCGAGCGCCGGGAGGTCGCGGATGTCCGCCTGCACGCACCGTGCCCCGGGCCCGAGTCGCTCGTGCCAGCGCGCCAACATCCGCGCCGACTGGTCGATCCCCGTGACCGCGTAGCCCAGCTCTTGCAGGGGTTCCGTGCTCTTGCCGGTCCCGCACCCGATGTCGAGCGCGGCAGTTCCGGAGAGCCCGTAGCTGCGGGCCAGCGCCTCCAGGCTGCGGATCCAGCCGGGGTAGGCGGGGTGCTCGGTCCACCCGTTGTAGTGCGTCGCCAGGTCGTCGTAGAGGCTGCGCGCGGCGTCGGAATCCGGCGTGATGTGGGAAATGTTCATGTTGCGAATCCGAAAGGGTGCTCTAGCGTTTCGAAAGAGATGCTCTCGCACATTCGCGATGCGGACCAGTCCGAACCTTCGACAGTGGTCCACGAAGCGGCAGCGGGAGCGGGGGATGGCTGAGCGACCGACGAGGGATACGGGCATGGACGAGGACAAGAGGGCCGCGACGGCGACCGCCGAGCGCCGGGCGACAGGAGACCTGGACACGACGACCCGCATGGCGAAGGCGCTGAGCCATCCGCTGCGGGCGAGCATCCTGATCCGGCTGAACGAGAAGCCGTCGAGCCCGGTGCAGCTGTCGCGCCAGCTCGACGCGCCGGTCGCCCGGGTCGCCTACCACGTCAAGCTCCTCGAGGAGCTCGACTGCATCGAGCTGGTCGAGCTGCGGCCGGTGCGCGGCTCGGTCGAGCACATCTACCGCGCGACCCGCCGCGTGCTCTTCGAGGAGGAGGACTGGGCGAAGCTCCCCGAGAGCGCACGCCGCGGCATGTCGGCGGAGTGGTTCAAGAACTCGTTCCGCTCGATCGCCGAGTCGATGGAGACCGGCGCGTTCGAGCGCCGCAACGACACGCACTTCAGCTCGACGCCGCTCGAGCTGGACGCCGCGGGCTGGACGCACCTCTCCGTGCGGATGATGGACGTCGTCAAGGAGGCGCTCGACATCACGGCCGAGGCGCAGGCGGCGCAGGACGGGCGCGAGCTCGTCAAGGCCGGCCTGGTCATGACGCTCTACCCGCGGGCGGACGAGTCGGCCGCGGAGGCCTAGGTCACAGCGGGGGCGCCACAGCGCTCCCGACCATCACCGCGGCGGTGGCGAGGCCGATGCGGACCGCGATCCGGAGGAGCCGCTGGGTCATGTCCGCATCAACGCCGTGCCGGCGCGCAACTTGCGGTGGACAGATGTTCGAGCTTGCCTCGCTCCGAGAAGTGGAGCAAGGTGCGCCCATGCAGGCCGCCGGCCCGCTCGAGCGCTCCGGCGAGCTCGAGACCCTGGAATCCGTCGTGGCCGGTGCCGTCGAGGGCACCGGCGGCGTCGTCGTGGTCGAGGGGCCGCCGGGGATCGGCAAGTCGCGGCTGCTGCGCGCGGCCGCCGAGTCGGCGGAGTTCCTCGGCGCGCGGTCGCTGCGGGCACGGGCGACCGAGCTCGAGCGCTCCTACCCCTTCGGCGTGGCGCTGCAGCTCTTCGAGCCGCCGGTCGCCGCCGCGGG
>DATMVO010000115.1:0-18985 GCA_035563115.1 Solirubrobacteraceae bacterium | reverse complement strand
CAGCGGCAACGTGAGCCCCGCGTCCGGAGCATCCGGCGCGGACGCGGGCGCGTCCGGCGGCGCGGCCGCGATCCGCTCCAGCCGCCCCTCCCGCGCGAGCTCGACGACGCACCACGCCGCCACCTCCGGCACCGCCAGCCGCACGACGGCCCGTGCGGTCTCGTCCACGCTCAGCGCCGCGCTGAGCAGCGGGCCGGCCCGCGCCAGCAGCGCGTCGCGCCGGGCCACCGCCGCGAGCTGCCGCTCCCCGGCGACCTGCTCGGTCACCTCCACCGCCGCGACGCCGACGGCGCCCGCGTCGGGCAGCGGGAAGAGCACGGTCGCCCACGAGCGCTCGACGCCGGGCCGCTCCGGGAGCGTCCCGGAGCCCGCCAGCCGCTCGGCCTCCCCGCTGGCCCGCACGCGCCGCACCGCCTCCTCGGTCGCGACGCCGACCGGCCCCAGCACCTCCGACGGCCGGCGGCCGAGCAGCTCGGCGACGGTGTGCCCGGTCAGCGCCGCGAGCGCGTCGTTGGCCTCCGCCCAGCGCAGGTCCGCGTCGAACACCCCGAGCCCGACCGGCGCGGCCTCGAACACCTCCTCGCGCACGTCGACCTCCTCCCCGCGCGGGCGGCGTGCCGAACGTCGCCGGCGGAGGTTGGCGAATCCCGGCTCGCCCTGTTGCATTCCGACGCGCCAAGCGGCGATGGGGGTTCGGGCGCCCGAAGACCGGGTCGACCAAGGGCATGTTCTTCCATCACAAGGACCTGGCGTACACCGTCCGCGTCGACAAGCCGAACCCCGTCTTCGGCCGCATGCTCCAGCAGGCCATCGGCGGCCCCGAGGGCGAGCTGCGCGTCATGACGCAGTACCTGTTCCAGGGGTGGGGCTACCGCGGTCCCGAGAAGTACCGGGACATGCTCCTCTCCACCGGCACGGAGGAGATCGGCCACGTCGAGCTCCTCGCCACCGCCGTCGCGATGAACCTCGAGGGCGCGAAGTCGGAGATGGTCGACGAGGTCGTCACCAACCCGGCCGTCGCCGCCCGCATGGGCGCGCTGGAGCCGCGCCACTTCCTCAGCGCGGGCCTGGCCGCGATGCCGTCCGACGCCAACGGCGTCCCGTTCAACGCGAACAGCGTCGACACGGCCGGCAACCTGATCGCCAACATGCGCGCGAACGTCGCCGCCGAGGCCGTCGGCCGCACGCTCGCCGCGCGGCTCCTCGAGCTCACCGACGACCCGGGCATGAAGGACCTGCTCCGCTACCTGATCGCGCGCGACACGATGCACCAGCAGCAGTGGCTGGCCGTGCTCGACGAGCTCGGGCCGGAGATGGCGACGAACGCGCCGGGCGACTTCGAGAACACCGACGAGTACGCCAAGCACGCGTACTCCTTCATCAACCACGCGCCCGACGGCGAGATCGACCCGGGCGCCCGCTGGCTCTCGGGCCCGACGTTCGACGGCAAGGGCGAGTTCGTCGGCGCCGTCGACCCGGTCGCCAACTCCGCGCCGCTCACGCCGCTGCAGCCGGCCCCGCCGGAGGTCCACGCGGGCGTCGAGGCCACCGGCCCCGGCGGCTCGGGCGCCGCGAGCGGCGTCATGAAGTCCGTCGTCGGCAAGGTGCTCGGCGACTAGCCACCCGGCCTCACAGCCTGCCTGAACGACCGAGGGCCGCCCAACCGGGCGGCCCTCGTCACGTCTGGGTCCTGCGGGACGCGTCTAGCGCGCGGCCGCCACGTCCTCTTCCCCGCGCGAGACGCGGAGGAAGGCCTCCCACCGCTTCTTGTCGCGGGCGGCGCGGCGCGCGGCCTCCGAGCCCTCCTCGGCCGAGGACAGCTCGTCCTCGGCGCGGCGGAGCTTCTCCTCCAGCTCGGACACGTCGAGCGCGTCCGGGTCGACGGCCTCCTCGACGAGCAGCAGCACGCCGTCCGGCGAGACCTGCAGGTACCCCTCGCCCTGCGCGAACCGGACGATCTCCGATTCGCTCTTGTAGAGGCGCAGCTCCGTGGGCTCGAGCATGCCCAGCAGCGGCTGGTGCCGCGCCAGGATGCCGACCGAGCCCACGCCCGTGCGGGTCGAGATCTGCTGGACCTCGTCGTTGAAGACCTCACCCTCGGGGGTGAGGACCTCGACCTTGAACGTCTCGTGCGAGGCCATCAGATCCGCTTACTTCTTGACCGAGTTGACGACGTCGTCGATCGTGCCCTTGAGCAGGAACGCCGACTCGGGGATGTCGTCGTGCTGGCCGTCGAGGATCTCCTTGAAGCCGCGGATCGTCTCACCGATCGGCACGTAGGAGCCCGGCGTGCCGGTGAACTGCTCGGCGACGTGGAACGGCTGCGACAGGAAGCGCTCGATGCGCCGCGCGCGGCCGACGATGAGCTTGTCCTCGTCGGAGAGCTCGTCGATGCCGAGGATGGCGATGATGTCCTGGAGCTCCTTGTACCGCTGCAGGATCTCCTTGACCCGGTTCGCGGTGTTGAAGTGCTCCTCGCCCAGGATGTCGGCCTTGAGGATCGTCGACGTCGAGTCGAGCGGGTCGACCGCCGGGTAGATGCCCTTCTCCGAGATGGAGCGCGAGAGCACCGTCGTGGCGTTGAGGTGGGCGAACACCGAGGCCGGGGCCGGGTCGGTGAGGTCGTCCGCCGGGACGTAGATCGCCTGCACCGACGTGACCGAGCCCTTGCGCGTCGAGGTGATGCGCTCCTGCAGCTGGCCCATCTCGGTCTCGAGCGTCGGCTGGTAGCCGACCTGCGACGGCATGCGGCCCAGAAGCGCGGAGACCTCGGAGCCGGCCTGCACGAACCGGAAGATGTTGTCGATGAAGAGGAGCACGTCCTGGCCCTCGACGTCGCGGAAGTACTCGGCCATCGTCAGACCCGAGAGCGCGACGCGCATGCGGGCGCCGGGGGGCTCGTTCATCTGACCGAAGACGAGCATCGTCTTGTCGATGACGCCCGACTCCTTCATCTCGAGCCAGAGGTCGTTGCCCTCGCGGGAGCGCTCGCCGACGCCGCAGAACGCGGACAGGCCGCCGTGCTCCTGCGCCAGGTTGTTGATGAGCTCCTGGATGAGGACCGTCTTGCCGACGCCGGCGCCGCCGAACAGGCCGACCTTGCCGCCCTTCGCGTACGGCGCGAGGAGGTCGACGACCTTGATGCCCGTCTCGAACATCTCGGTGGTCGGGGTCAGGTTCTCGACGGTTGGGGCGTCGCGGTGGATGCCCCACTTCTCCTCCGCCTCGACCGGCTCGCCGAGGTCGATTGGCTCGCCGAGGAGGTTGAAGATGCGGCCGAGCGTCGCGCGGCCGACGGGCACCTCGATCGGGGCGCCGGTGTCGACGACCTCCATGCCGCGGGCCAGGCCGTCGGTGGAGTCCATCGCGACCGCGCGGACGCGCTCGTCGCCGAGGTGCTGCTGGACCTCGCAGACGAGCGTGAAGTCGTTGCCGTCCGCGTCCTTGCGGGCGACCGTGATGGCCGAGTTGATCTCGGGGAGGTGGTCCGGGAACACCGCCTCGATGACGACGCCCTGGATCTCCTCGATCCGGCCGGTGTTGCCGCCGGTCTGGGTCTGGGTGGGCTCAGCAGTAGCTGCCATGGGGAAGGGTCTCCGTTAGGAAAGTGCGTTGGCGCCGGAGACCACTTCCATGATCTCCTGGGTGATCTCCGCCTGGCGGGCGCGGTTCATCTCGAGCGTGAGGTCGTCGATCAGCGTGCCGGCGTTCTCCGACGCGTTGCGCATCGCGGTCATGCGCGCGCCGTGCTCGGACGCCGTCGACTCGAGCAGCGCGCGGAAGACCGAGATCTCCACGTACTGGGGCACGAGGCGGCCGAGGATGTCGACGGGATCGGGCTCGTACTCGACGAGGGCGTGCTGCTTGCCCTCCTGCGAGTCCGCGCCGGCGTCGTCGTGCTCGGACTCGTCGAGGATCGTCGCCTGCTGGAGCGGGAGGAGCGTCTCGCGACGGACCTCCTGCGTCAGCGGGGAGACGTAGCCGTTGTAGAAGATCTCGACGCGGTCGACGTCGCCGTCGACGAACGCCGCGGTGAGGTCGTCGGCGATCTCCCGGGCGTTGGCGTACGCGGGCCGGTCGGTGAAGCCCGTGTAGGCCCCGGCCGGCTCGCGCTTGCGGAACGTCAGCGTGGAGACGCCCCGCCGCCCGGCCGCGTAGAACGTGACCTTGCGGCCCTCGTCCTCGTGCTGGGCGGCGGCCCGCAGGCCCGCGCGGATGATCTGCGAGTTGAACGCGCCGGCGAGACCGCGATCACCCGTCACCAGCAGCAGCGCCACCTTCTCGTCGGTGTCGTGCTGCTTGAGGACGGGCAGGCTGGAGATCTCGCTGCCGGCGGCCTCGGCCGCCTGCCGCGTCATCCGCCGGATCGCGCCCGCGTACGGGCGGAGCGCGGAGATCCGCTGCTCGGCCCGGCGCAGGCGCGCCGCGGCGACCATCTCCATCGCCCGGGTGATCTTCTCGATGTTCTTGATCGACCCGATGCGGTTCTGGACGTCCCGCTGGGAGCTCACGCGGGCTGAGCCTCCCGCTCCTCGCTGCGGCGCGGCGCGTCCGCGGCGTCGTCGGAGATCGGCTGGCCGTCCTCGTCGAGGTCGAAGCCGAAGTCCTCGGCGAACTCCTTGATCGCGGACTCGAGCGAGGAGACGGTGTCGTCGCCCCAGTCGCCGCCGGCGATCTTCTCGATGAGGTCCGACTTCTCGGAGCGCAGGCGCTGCTGGAGCGCGAGGTTGAACTCCTCGACGCGGTCCACGTTGATGCGGTCGATGTAGCCGTTGGTGGCGGCGTAGATGACCGCGACCTGCTCGCCGACCGGCACCGGGGAGCGCTCGCCCTGGTTGAGCGTCTTCACGAGGCGCTCACCGCGGGCCAGCGTGCGCTGGGTGTCGGGATCCAGGTCGGAGCCGAACTGCGCGAAGGCCTCCAGCTCGCGGTACTGCGAGAGGTCGAGCTTCAGGCGGCCGGCGACCTTCTTCATCGGCTTGATCTGCGCGTTGCCGCCGACGCGGGACACCGAGATGCCCACGTTGATGGCCGGGCGCACGCCGGAGAAGAAGAGCTTCGGCTCGAGGAAGATCTGGCCGTCGGTGATCGAGATGACGTTCGTCGGGATGTACGCCGACACGTCGCCCGCCTGCGTCTCGATGATCGGCAGCGCCGTCATCGAGCCGCCGCCGAGGTCGTCGTTCAGCTTGACCGAACGCTCCAGGAGGCGGCTGTGCAGGTAGAAGACGTCGCCCGGGTACGCCTCGCGGCCCGGCGGGCGGCGGAGCAGGAGCGACATCTGGCGGTACGCGTACGCGTGCTTCGTGAGGTCGTCGTACACGCAGAGCGTGTGGCCGCCCTTGTAGAGGAAGTACTCGGCCATCGCGGCACCCGCGTACGGGGCCATGAACTTGATCGGCGCGGCCTCGTCGGCACCCGCGGCCACGATGATCGTGTTGTCGAGCGCGCCGGCCTCGGCCAGCTGCTCGGCGAGCGCCACGACGGTGGCCATGCGCTGGCCGATCGCGACGTAGACCGAGATGAGGCCCGAGTCCTTGTTGTTGATGATCGTGTCGACCGCGATCGCCGTCTTGCCGGTCTGGCGGTCGCCGATGATCAGCTCGCGCTGGCCACGGCCGATCGGGATCATCGAGTCGACGGCCTTGAGGCCGGTCTGGAGCGGCTCGGTGACCGGCTGGCGCTGGACGACGCCCGGCGCCTTGAACTCGGCCGGCCGGAACTCGGACGTCTCGATGGCGCCCTTGCCGTCGAGCGGGTTGCCGAGCGGGTCGACGATGCGGCCCAGCAGGGCCTCGCCGACCGGGATCTCGAGGAGGCGGCCGGTCCGCTTGACCGTGTCGCCCTCGACGATCTTCTCCCAGTCGCCGAACAGCACGACGCCGACGTTGTCGGACTCGAGGTTCAGCGCCAGGCCGGTGACGTCGTGCGGGAACGACAGCGTCTCGAACGACTGCGCGTTCTCGAGGCCGTGCACACGGGCGATGCCGTCGGCGACGGACAGGACGGTGCCGACCTCGGTGAGCTCGGCGGACTGGTCGTCGAGCCCCTGGATGCGGCTCTTGAGGATCGAGGTGATCTCGTCAGGCTTGATCTGCATGTCAGGCGGTGCCCCTAGCGACGTGCTTTCGAAGGTTCTCGAGGCGGTTGCGGATGGAGGCGTCCAGGACGTTGTTGCCGACCTGGAGGACGATGCCCCCGAGGATGTTGGGATCGACGTCGCTGCGGAGCTCGACCTTGCGGCCGGTGCGCTCCCCGATGCGATCGCCGATGTTGGTGACGGTCTGCTCGTCGAGCTCGATGGCAGACGTGATCTGCACGGGCAGGATCTTGTTCTCGTCCTGCCAGAGCGCCTCGAAGCGCTGGCGGATGCGGAACAGCGCCGGCATGCGGTGCTTCTCGACGAGCAGCTGGAGGAAGTTCCTCACGGTCTCGTCGGCGTCGGAGATCGCCTTGTCCAGGCCTTCGACCTTCTCGTCGGACGAGAAGTACGGCGAGAAGAAGAAGACCTGCAGGTCGCGGCTCTCGTGCAGCACGTCGGCCACCTGGCCGAGCTGCTCGCGAACCGTGTCGAGCTTGCCTTCCTCCTTGGCGACCTCGAACAGCGACCGGGCGTAGACCTCGGCGATCTCCTCCATCTACCGCGCCTTCCCCTCGCCGGCGAGCGCGTCGAAGTCGAGGTCGGCCAGGGCCTCCTCGACCAGGCGACGCTGGTCGTCCGCGGTCAGCGTCTTGCGCGTGACCTTCTCGGTCGCGAGGACCGTGAGATCGGCGACCTCGTTGCGGATCTCCTGGATCGCGCGACGCGTCTCGGACTCGATGTCGCGGCGCGTCTGCGCGAGGAGGTCCTCACGCTGCTGACGGGCCTGCTCGAGCGAGTCGCGCTGGTTCGTCTCCGCGGCCTTGTTGGCACGCGCGACGATCTCGTCCGCCTGCTGGCGGGCCTCCGTGAGGCGCTGGCGGTACTCCGCGAGGAGCTCCTCCGCCTCCTGCTTGGTGCGGTCGGCCAGGTCGATGGACTCCTCGATCGCGCGCTGGCGCTTGTCGAGGGCCTCGCCGATCTTCGGGAACGCGAGCTTGGCCAGGACGAACAGCGTGATGCCGAACGCGATCAGCGTCCAGATCATCAGGCCCAGGCCGGGCTCGACGAGGAAGGAGCCGCCGCCCTCCTCGCCGCCCTCAGAGGCGGCGAGGATCGTGGTGTTGAGCAGCTGGTTCAAGGTCGGCCTAGAGGAAGAACGCGATCAGGCCGAAGATGAACGCGTAGAACACGATCGCCTCGGTCAGTGCGAAGCCCAGCCACTGGATCGAGGTGATCTCGTCACGCATCTCCGGCTGACGGGTCACCGACTCGATGACCTTGCCGAAGATGAAGCCGACGCCGATGCCCGGGCCGATGGTGCCGAGACCCGCGCCGACGCCCAGGGCGATCGAGCGAAGGCCGGCCTCGACGTCACCCTCGGTTGCGGCGAGGATCGGGGAAAGCGACGCGATCAGGTCCATGTGACTTGTGACTCCTAGTGGTGCTCGGAGGTCGCGCCCCCGAGATAGATGGCAGTGAGGGTGGCGAAGATGAAGGCCTGCAGGGTCGCGACCAGCCCGACCTCGAAGAGGAAGAACGCGATCGCGATCGGGAGCGTGATCCAGCCGAGGGCCGAGAGGCCGAGGATCACGCCGAGGCCGCCGGCCATGAAGAGGATCAGGAGGTGCCCGGCCAGGATGTTCGCGAAGAGACGAACGCTGAGCGAGATGATCCGGACGAAGTGGGAGATGACCTCGATCACGAAGATCGGGCCGGCCGCCGGGCCGCTGACGCCGGCGGGCACCCAGCTCTTGAGGTACTTGACCGGGCCCTGGACCCGGATGCCCTCGAAGTGGTAGGCGAACCAGACCATCAGCGTCAGCACGAGCGGGACCGAGATGTTCGCCGTCGCCGCGTAGAGCGCGAAGGACGGGATCTCGAGGCCGAAGAGGTCGAACTTCTCGTGCGTGTTGGTCGGCAGCGGGATGTAGCCGATCAGGTTCGAGAACCAGATGAAGAGGAAGAGCGTGCCGCAGAACGGGAACCACTTGCGCGCCATCGCCTCGTCCATGTTGCCCCGCGCGAGGTTGTCGCGCATGAACGTGTAGAGGGTCTCGACCGCCGTCTGCACCCGGTTCGGGCGCTGGGTCATCTTGTTGGCGATGTACAGCACCGTGACGGCGGTCAGCAGGCACGCGACGAAGAGGTAGAAGACGGCCTTGTTGATGCTCAGCAGGCCGAGGTCGATCCAGTCGTCGAGGCGGAACTCCTCGGTCGGCTGGAACGCTTCGTTGCGGCCGTCCGATCCGAAGATGACGCCGAGCAGCACGGCCGGCACGAGCCAGACCAGCAGGACGATGAGGACGAGGTTCCGTCGTGAGGTCATGTGGTGGTGGGCCGCTGCGGGTCGGTTGACCCGAGGACCAGCTTGGAGGTCAGGTGGACGGTGAAGAGCGCGAGGGCCAGGATGGCGGCGGAGAGGCCGACGTCCTTGCCTGCTGCGAGGCCGGCCGCCAGGAGCATAAGGCCCAGGAGCCATCCGCGCCCTACCATCGATCCGGCCATGAAGCCGGCGGTCTCCTTCGGGGTCGTCGCGGCGGCGGCGCGGCGCTCGGCCCACTGGCCGACGAGTCGCCACATCGCCCAGACGGCAGCGCCCGCGACCCAGCCCAGCACGTCGATCCCGGCCACCAGGAAGAGCGGCAGGGCAAGGGCGAGCAGGAGCAGATCGATGTTCCGCAGGACGGGCATGAAGAGGGGGACGAGCCGCTCCGTTGAAGCCAACCCGGGAGCGTGGTCCGGAATATAGCGGGCGACGCGACTTTGTAACACGCTTGTGACACCTGAAACGCACGATCATCACGGGCATTCGCACGGGCACGGCCCCAGCGGGGGCCACGACCACGACCACGGGCACGGCCACGGCGGTCACGGACACACGCACGCGGTGTCGCCGGACGCCGACCGGCGCTGGCTCTCCATCGCGCTGGCGATCGTCGTCGGCTTCATGGCGGTGGAGGTCGTCGCGGGTGTCCTGGCCTCCTCGCTGGCGCTCCTCTCGGACGCCGCGCACATGCTCACGGACGCGGGCGCGATCGCCCTGGCGCTCGTCGCGGCACGGCTGGCGGCACGGCCGCCGCGCGGGCCGTTCACGTTCGGGCTCGGGCGCGCCGAGATCCTCTCCGCGCAGATCAACGGCGCGGTGCTGCTGGCGCTCGCGGCCGTGATCGCGTGGGAGGCCGGGCAACGGATCGTCGACCCGCCGGAGGTCGAGGGCGCGCTCGTGATCGTCGTCGGCGTGGTCGGCGCGCTGGCCAACGTGGGCTCGGCGTGGGCGCTGTCGCGCGCCGAGCGGCAGTCGCTGAACGTCGAGGGCGCGATGGCGCACGTGCTGACGGATCTCTACGGGTCGCTGGCCGCGGTGGTGTCCGGCGTCGTGATCGCGCTGACCGGGATCGGCGAGGTGGACGGGATCGCGGCGCTCGTGGTCGCGGCGCTGATGGTGACGTCGGGCTGGCGGCTGCTGCGCGACGCGTCGCGGGTGCTGCTGGAGGCGGCGCCGACCGACGTCGACCCCGCGGCCGTGGGCCGCGCGCTGGCGGCGCAGTCCGGTGTGATCGAGGTGCACGACCTGCACGTGTGGGAGGTGACGACCGGCTTCCCGGCCGTCGCCGCCCACGTCGTCGTCGCGCCGGGGGAGGACTGCCACGGGCTCCGCCGCGTCCTCCAGACCCGGCTAGCGCAGGAGTTCGACATCAACCACGCCACGCTCCAGGTCGACCACGAGCACGCCGACCAGGGCCTGCTCGAGATCGAGCGCCTGCCGTAGCCGGCGGCGTCGGCGCCGGGGCCCCGAGCGCGGTCGCGCTCTTCCGGGCTCGTTCTCCGGGCTGCAACGGGTCGGGGCGGTTGCGGGTTGTCGTCGTTCGATCGGCCGCTCGTTCTCCCGCGATCCCAAAAAGCGTCCCATCGTCGCGGCCGTTTCGACGATGGGACGCTTTTACGTCCTAGAGCGGACAAACCGTCCCATCGTGCTCTCGGCCCTCGACGATGGGACGGTTATGGGGGTTCCACGGACGACCGACCACCACGAAGAACCACCGACCACCCGCAACCGCCCAGCCCGAACACTGGTAGTGCCCCGCGCGCCCGACCTCTTGGTCGGGCGCGCGGCGTCTGTGCGCTCTCTTTGGGTTCCGGTCGGGGTGCGCGGCGTGGGCTGGGCGGTGGCGGGGGGTGATCGTTTCTTCGGCCGGGCGGGTTGTCCGTGGAACGCCTGTTTCGTCACTCGCCCGAGCGGATCGTGCGTCCCTGTGAGGAAATGGGCGCTCTACGCCCACAACGTCACTTCGGCGCGGTGAGACGAAGTTCGAGTGACGAAATGGGCGTTGGAGGCGGGAAGAACGTCACTCGCGCCAGCGGCCCGCACGGAGAAGTGACGTTGTTCCCGCCTACCGGGCACAACGTCACACCAGCGGCCGGAGCCCGCGCACGAGTGACGTTCTTCCCGGCTGGCGGACGAACCGCACGGCCGAACAACCCATCACCACCCGCAACCGCCCCGACCACGCCACGCGCCCGAGACCAGGCCCGGAAGAGCGCGGACAGAACGCGGCCCCAGCTGATCCAGCGCCGCGCGAACCCGCCGACGCCCAGGAGCCCAGGGCCGACGTGCGCGCCGATGACCGGCCCGGCCTCGCTCACGAACAACGGCTCGCACCCGAGATCTCGTGCCCACGCTCGATCAGCCTCTCGGCCTCCAGCGCGACCACGCACCGGAAGAGCGCGGCGCTACGGGTACTGCGCGCCGACCTTGCTCTCCGCCGGCGGCGCGACGCCCGTGGCGACCCGCTGGGTCATCCGCATGTGGTTGCCCGAGTCGTCGCGGAAGCCCGCGTCGATGCCGTAGAAGCGCTCGGTGGGCGGGTCGACGAACTCGACGCCGAGGGCGGAGAGCCGCTCGAACTCGGCGCGGCAGTCGTCGACCTCGAAGAAGAGCGAGTTGCCCATCCCCTTCGCGATCAGCGTGTCGAGCTGCGCGGCGCTCTCGGCGTCGATCATCGGCGGCCCGGGACGCTCGAGCAGGACGTTCAGCTCGGGCTGGCTGGGCGGCGCGACGGTGAGCCAGCGCATCGGCCCCAGGTCCATGTCCTCGGTCACCGTGAACCCGAGCGTGTTCGTGTAGAAGTCGAGCGCCCGGTCCTGGTCGAGGACCCGCAGCGAGACGATGATGATCTTCATGGCCGCGACGCTATGCGCGGCGCGCGCTCAGCGCTTCTCCGTTCCTGCTGTCCTGGGCCGCGTCCACTGCGCCGCCCAGCAGCCGGGGATCTGCGGCGCGTACCCGCGCCAGGCGGCGCGGTAGGCCGTCGGGCTCGTCCCGGCCACGCGCGAGAACGCGGTGCTGAACGAGCCGAGCGACTGGAACCCCACCTCGAGGCAGATGTCCGTCACCGCGAGGTCGGTGTTGCGCAGCAGCTCCTGCGCCCGCTCGACCCGCCGCGTGAGGACGTACTGGTACGGCGTCTCGCCGAACGCCTCCTTGAACCGCCGGCTGAAGTGCGACGGCGACACGTGCGCGTGGCGCGCCAGCGCCGCCACGTCCAGCGGCTGCGCGTACGACCGGTCCACGAGGTCCTTCGCGCGGCGCAGGTGCATCGCCTCCTCCGGCGTCATCGCCGCCGATGATCTCAGGCCTGGGGGCGGATGGCGACGAGCGCGATGTCGTCGCGCGGGTCGCCGCCCTGGAGCTCGACGGCGTGGCGCTCGACGGCCTCGACGATCTCGGCGGCGGTGGCGCCGCGCAGCGACGCGAGCACCTCCTCGAGCTCCTCGTCGCCGGAGCGGACGCCGCCGCGCGGGGTGCGGCGCAGCTCCACCACGCCGTCGGTGAAGAGCAGGAGCGTGTCGCCGTGGTCGAGGCGCACGACGCGCTCGCCGAACGTCGGCGTCCGCAGCGCCCCGACGATCGCGCCGCGCAGCTGGATCCGCTCCACCCGCCCGCCGGCGCGCAGCACGATCGGCGGCAGGTGGCCGCCGGTCGCCATCGTCACCTCCGCCCCGTGCGCGTCCGGGCGCACCTGGGCGTAGAGGACGGTCGAGAACCGGCCCGCGGGGTCGTGCTGCGCCTGGAGCGCCTCGTCGAGCAGCTCGAGGTTCTCGATCGGGTCGAGGGTCCGGAGCGACGCCGCGCGCAGGGTGTGGCGGGTCAGGGAGGTCAGCGCCGCGGCCTCCGCGCCCTTGCCGGAGACGTCGCCGATGATCACCGTCCACCGCCCGTCGCCGCTGCGGAACGCGTCGTAGAAGTCGCCGCCGACCTCGTTCTGCTCCCCCGCCGCCCGGTACCGCGCCGCCAGCTCGAGTCCGGGCACGTCCGGCAGCGCCGGCGGCAGCAGCGAGCGCTGGAGCGTCTGCGCGATGTGGGAGCGCTCCAGGTAGAGCCGCGCGTTCTCCACCGAGAGCGCCGCGCGCACCGCGAAGAGCTGCGCCGTCCGCAGGTCGTCCTCGGAGAACGTCTTCGGCGACGAGGCCGCGCGCTCGAGCCGCAGCGCGCCGAGCGTCCGCCCGCGCGTGGTGAGCGGCACGACCATCATCCGCGGCGTCAGCAGCGACGCCCCGGTGCGCAGCGCCTCGTGCACCTCGTCGGGCACGGTCAGCCCGCCGGCCGGCACCGGCCCGCTCGCGGGCGCCACCGCGACCTTCCGCGCGACGCCGCGCGCGTCCACCAGCGTGAACGCGCACCGGTCGGCCAGCGCGGGCACCGCGAAGTCCGCGACCTCCTGCAGCGTCGCCTCGTAGTCGCGCGTCACCAGCGCCAGGCGCTCGCCCGCGCGCGCGAGCACATCCGCGCGCATCCGCGCCTCCTCCGCCGACGCCCGCGCCGCGAGCGCCTCCTGCAGGAGCCGCGTGCGCTCCTCCTCGGCGTCGTGCTGGCTCGTGACGTCGCGGACGACGCCGGCGAGCCCCGCGAGCGCGCCCTGCGCGTCGACGACGGGGAACACGGTGGTCTGGCGGAACTGCCGCCGCCCGTCGCCGAGGACGCCTTCGAGCACCTCGTCGAGCACCGCGTGGCCGCGCGCGACGACCGCGTCCATCAGCCCCATCACCGCTCCGCCGAGCTCGTCGCCGAGCACCTCGCGCGGCGTGCGGCCGAGGTGGTCGGCGGCGTCCACGCCGTTGATCGCCGCGAGCGCCCCGTTGACGCGCCGGTACCGCAGGTCGAGGTCCCAGAACGCGATCCCGACCGGCGCCGCGTCGAAGACCGCGTCGAGCAGCGCGCTCGTCGTCTCCTCGCGCCGGACCGCGGCCCGCTCGGTCGTCACCTCGACGACGACGGCGGCGACGCCGAGCAGCTCGCCGTCCGCGTCGGGCACCGGGTAGAAGCTGCCGCGGAAGTGGCGCGCCGCGCCGGGGGCGGCAGGCGTCTCGCCGTCGAACGGCAGGTCGCTGCGCGCCACGCGGTCGGCGAGCACGGCGCGGATCGTCCGCTCGACGTCGCCCCCCAGCTCCCCCAGCACCTCGGACGGCGTGCGGCCCAGGTGGTCGTCCGGGGCCAGGCCGTTCATGCCGGCGAGCGCCGCGTTGACGCGCCGGTACCGCAGCTCGGCGTCCCAGAAGCCCAGGCCGACGGGGGCGTTCGCGAAGAGCGCGTCGAGCAGCGCGAAGGCGTCCGTGTCCGTCGGCATCGCCGCCGACTCTATGGCTTCTCCTCCAGCTGGAGCAGGTGGAACGTCACCGTCCGGCCGACGACGTCCGCCAGGCCCATGGTGTGGGCGGGCTGCCGCCGGCGGTCGGTCGGGCTGCCCGGGTTGAAGATCTGGAAGCCGCCGTCCTGCTCGTGGAGCGGGATGTGCGAATGGCCGAAGACGACGGCGTCCACGTCGGGGAACCGGCGCCGCAGCCGGGCCAGCCGCCCCTTCGCCGGCCCGGCGTCGTGGACCATCGCGATCCGCACGCCCTCGGCCTCCACGGTCAGCGTCTCGGGCACGCCGCGCGCCGCCAGCGCGGGCTCGTCCACGTTCCCCACCACCGCACGGACCGGCGGCCCGAGCGCCTCGAGCTCCTCCAGCACGCCGACGGTCGCGATGTCGCCGCCGTGGAGGATCAGGTCGGCGGCGCGCAGCCGCGCCACGCACGCGTCCGGGAGCCGCCGCGACCCGCGCGGCAGGTGCGTGTCGGAGACGATCGCGATCCGCACGGCGCCGCCCGCCCGCGCGTCAGCGGCGCAGGGCCCGCATCGCGCGGTAGAGCACCCAGAAGGCGGGGCGCGCGCGGTCGTCCGGGCCGATCAGCGCCGAGTCCCACGAGTCGGTCGGCGTCGACGTGTTCCAGTGGTAGACGTACACGCGCTTGATGCGCTTGCTCACCGGCAGCAGCTCGTCGAACAGGTACGTCGTGACGCGGCGCGCGTGCGACTCGGACTCCGGGATCGCCTTGACCGTGTACTTCTTCTTCAGCCGCCGCTTGACCAGGCCGCCGACCTCGGTCAGCCACACCTCGCCCTTCACGCGCCGCAGCAGCTTCTTGAGCGCGACGTCCTTGAAGCGGTTGGCCTCGATGTAGTTGTGCAGGCCCCAGTACTTGGGCTCGACCTTCGAGTACTTCCGGAAGGTCTTCACCCACGCGAGCATGTTCGGCATGTCGAGCAGCTCCGCCGCGAGGACCTTGCACCGCTTGCAGTTCAGGCGCAGCTCGCGGTAGTACTGCGCGACGAGCTTCTCCTTGTGACAGGTCGGCTGGCCGCAGTGGTTGGCCTCGTTCCACGTCGCGTACTCGCGCACCCACGGGTAGCGGCGCTTGAACTGCAGGAAGGCGCGGCGAAACCCGGCGGCCGTCGGCAGCGCGCGGCGGTTCGCGCGCGAGTGGCCGAAGGAGACGAGCGGCGTGATCCCGTTCTTGCGGGCGGCGGCCATCCACGCGTCGATCTCCGCCGTCTCCCAGGCGCGCGTCATCGCGTCCCAGCTCACCGTCAGGCGCGCGTGCTCGACGCCGAGCATGTCGAACCGGTCGTCGGCGAACATGTCGGGCTTCTGGTCGGCGATGCCCACCACCAGCGCCTGGGACGGCGCGGCGGCGGCCGCCAGCGCGGCGAGCGCCAGCGTGAGCGCGAGGAGGAGGCGGCGCATCAGGCCGGCTCGGGCTCCGTGAGGATCGTGTCCTCGTGGGAGTACGCCGGCGCGCAGCAGCAGAGCAGCACGAGCGGCTCGTCGCCCGTGTTCCACAGCTTGTGCTCGGTCCCGGGCGGGAGCACGACGGTGTCCCCCGCGCGGATGTCCTGGATCTCGTCTCCGACCTTGATGCGTCCCACACCACGTGTGAACGCGTAGATCTCCTCGGAGATGCGGTGGAAGTGCGCGGTCGTCTGCCCGCCGACCGGCACGGTGGCCTCGGCGAGGGACTGGTTCTGGCTGGGAAGCGTCTGCGGACCGGCGACCTCGCGGATCTCCGAGCCGTCCTTGGTGATGAAGGGCGACGCCTCATCGAGTCGGCCGATGAGCACGCCGCCACGGTAGCGGCGCGCTCGCTGCGGACGGCCGGTTCCGGAGTCAGACCGCGGGCGCGGGCTCCCCGAGCGGGATGCCGATCACCTTCAGCCGCCGGCTGAGCGCCTTGAACGCGAACTCGTGCGTCTCGGAGCTGTGGTAGCCGAGCAGCTCGTAGTCGTACGGGTCGCTGACGCCGGGCGGGACGAGGACCTGCGTCGCGACCGGGATCAGCTCCTGCAGCCGGGCCTGGACGCGGCGGCGGATGCCCGGGTCGCGGCACTGCTCCTTGAGGAACCACGTCCCGTACGCGACGTGGCGGTGCTCGTCCTGCGAGATCTTCGTGTAGCCCTCCAGCAGCCCCTTCAGGAAGCCGCGGCCCTCCAGGTAGGACTGCATGAAGAACTGGCCGGTCAGCGCGAGCGTCCCCTCGATGACCATGTGGTAGAGGACGACGAAGTCGACCTTCGCCTCGAGGTCGCGCGGGTTCTCGATCAGCCGCTGCTGCGCCGTGACGAGGTGGTGGTCGAAGAGCTCGATGAACGCGTCGTTGACGTCGCCCCGCGCCTGCTCCAGGCGGCTCTCGAACGTGCCGTCGCGCTGGAGGACCGTCCCGTAGAAGCGGTTGAAGAACTGGGCGTGGCGCGCCTCGTCGACCTGCTGGGTGGTGAGGAACGCCTCCTCGCCCTGGTCGCTGTACGAGAGGACGAGCCCGCTGAACTGCGTCGCGACGCGCTCCTCGCCGATGAAGAACGCGCTGAGGTTGTAGGCGAGCTGGTCCTTCTCCTCCTGCGTGACGCGCTCGCTCCAGTCGCGCACGTCCTGCTCGAGGTCGATCGCGTGGGCGCTCCACGGCTGGCGCTCCCACAGCTCGTAGAGCTGCTGGGGGCGCATGAGCGTGACCTGGCTGAGCTTGGACTCGTCGGTGATCGTGCCGACGTCGCCCTGGGACGTGAGCTGGAGCAGGGTGGCCATGCTGGCCAGTGAACAGCCTGTCTGACACTGTGTCAAGGCTATGCTCGTCTCCGTGGCATCCCTCGGACGACAGAGCGAGAAGCGCGCCGCCATCGAGCGCGACGTCCTCCGTGCGACCGAGGAGCTGCTGACGTCGGGCGCCTCGTTCGCCGAGCTGAACATCGAGAAGATCGCGACGCGCGCGGGCATCTCGCGCACCGCGTTCTACTTCTACTTCCGCGACAAGCGCGAGCTGCTGATGCGCCTCACCGGCGACGTCAACGACCAGCTGATGACGGCGGCGGACGGCTGGTGGACGGGCGAGACGGAGATGCGCGACGCGCTCCAGCGGATCGCCGAGATCTACGGCGAGCACGGCGCGCTGCTGCGCGTGGTGGTCGAGGTCTCCACGTACGACGAGGAGGTCGCGCAGTACTGGCGCTCGCTCGTCGGGCGGTTCGCGGCGGCGACGCGCGACCGGATCGTGGCCGAGGCGCCCGAGGGCGCCGAGACGGGGCCGGCGGAGGCGATGGCCTTCGCGCTCGTCTGGATGGTCGAGCGGACGTTCTACGAGCACACCGTGCAGGGGTCGCCGATCCCGGTCGACCAGCTCGTCGACGCGCTGACGACGATCTTCACCCGGTCGGTCCCCGGGGCCTGAGCGCGCGCTTGCGGATCTGGGTCGACCTGACCAACACGGCGCACGTCGTCGTGCTCCGGCCGCTGATCGAGCTGCTGGAGGCGCGCGGGCACGAGGTGGTGCTGAGCGTGCGGCCGCTCTCGGCGACCGTCGAGCTGCTGGAGGACTGGGGCCATCCGTTCGCCGCGTTCGGCGCGCACGGGGGCGTGCGGCGCTCCGACAAGGCGCGGGCGGCGGCGGCGCGGGCGCGGCGCATGGTCGCGTTCGGGCGGGCGTTCGGGCCGTTCGACGCGGCTCTGGCGCACGGGTCGACCGATCTCCCCGTCGCGTGCCGGCTGCTCGGCATCCCCAACACGACGATGTTCGACTACGAGTGGGCCGTCGCGCAGCACTCGGTCAACTGCCGGCTGGCGAACCGGGTGCTGGTGCCGGAGGCGATCCCGCCGGAGCGGCTGGCGCGGTACGGCGCGCGGGGGTCGAAGCTCGTGCGGTACCCGGGGCTGAAGGAGGAGTACATCCTCCACGGCTTCACGCCCGATGCCTCGGTGGTCGACGGGCTGGGCGTGGACCGGTCGCGGCCGCTGGCGGTGGTGCGGACGGCGCCGTCGTACGCGCTCTACCTCGGCGGGTCGGAGACGCCGCTGCTCCCGCGCCTGCTGGGCAAGCTCGACGCGGACGGGGTGCAGACCGTGGTCCTGACGCGCAACGCCGAGCAGGCGGGCGAGGTGCGCGGGCTGGGGCTGGGGAACGTGATCGTGCCGCCGCGGGCGGTCGACGCGCGGTCGCTGGTGGCGTACGCCGACGCGCTCGTGAGCGCGGGCGGATCGATGAACCGGGAGGCGGCCGCGTTGGGCACGCCGGTGTGGACGATGTTCGAGGGGAAGATGGGCGGCGTGGACGAGCAGCTGATCGCGGAGGGGCGCCTGCAGGTGCTGCGCGACGTGGACGACGTGGTCGTGCGCAAGCGCGCAGCCGCCGGCCGGGCCGAGACGACGCGCGACCCGGCCGAGCTGCTCGCGCTGGCGCTGCCGTGGGTGCCGGCATGAGCGACACCGAGACCGTCCGCGAGGCGCTGCTGGGGATCGAGGGCGCGTTCGCCGCGGCCCGCAAGCGGCGGCTCGAGGTCATCCGCGAGGTCGGCAAGCTCGTCCCGGACGAGAAGGCGCTGATCGAGTCGCTGCTGCGCCGCGAGGCCGCCGACGCCGACCCCGAGGCCGCGCCGGAGGCCCGCGCGATGACGGCCCTGCGCGAGGTGCGCGCAGCTGCCGAGGCCCGTGCGGCGCTGCGTGGCCCGCAGACCGAGCACGTCACCGCGCTGCTCGACCACGCCGAGGGCACGTGGGACTGGGCGCTCGACGAGGCCGCCGCCCGCGTCGAGCCGCTCACCGGCGCCGTCGCCTCCCCCGCCGCCGACTACGTCAGCGCCCTGCGCGAGCTGCGCCGGGCGTTCGCGGAGCTGGACGAGGGCGCCGTCCAGGCCGCCGTCGCCCACACCGAGACCGCGCTCGCGCGGCTCGAGCAGACGCTCGCTTAGCGGATCGTCAGGGTGCGGCGGACGGGCGCCTGCCAGCGGCCGCCGCTGCGCTCGCGCGAGGAGACGTCGACCCGGTACCGCCCGCGCTTCAGCGTCACCCGGAGGACGTACGTCCCGTCCTCGCCGCGCCGCAGCGTGAACGTCGTCGTCCGCCGCTTCGTGCAGCGGGCGTTCAGGCACGTCGCGACCTTCGCGCGGACCGCGACGACGCGCTTGCCCTTCGCCACCGTCGCGCGGAGCACCACCCGGCACCGCCCGCGCGAGCAGGTCCGGGTCGTCCGCACGGTGACCGGGGAGCCGGCCGTCGCCCCGGCCTCCGCCCCTGTGCCGCCGCCCGCGCGCGAGCCGGCACC
>DATMVO010000114.1:0-2978 GCA_035563115.1 Solirubrobacteraceae bacterium | reverse complement strand
TCGCCGCCGACGGCCGCCGCGCCGGCGCGCTGGGCGACCTCGCGACGTTCTCCTTCTACCCGAGCAAGAACCTCGGCGCCTTCGGCGACGGCGGCGCGGTCACGACGAACGACCCCGCGCTGGCCGAGCGCGTCCGCACCTTCCGCTTCCACGGCTCGCAGGACAAGGTCACGTACGAGGAGGTCGGCCAGAACAGCCGCCTCGACGAGGTCCAGGCGGCGTGGCTGCGCGTCCTCCTGCCCAAGCTCGACGGCTGGTGCGACGAGCGGCGCACGGTGGCCGGCTGGTACGCGGAGGAGGGGCTGGGCGAGATCGTCGAGCTGCCCGTTCCCGCCCCCGGCGCCGACCCCGCGTGGCACCTCTACGTCGTCCGTCACGCCGAGGCCGCGAAGATCGAGCGGGAGCTCCCGCGGCACGGTGTCCAGGCCCGCGGCTACTACCGCACGCCGATCCACGCGCAGGTCGCGATGCGCCCCTGGCCGCCGGCCGCGCCGCTCCCCGGCACGGACCGCGCGGCGCGCGAGCACCTGGCCCTCCCGTTCGGCCCCGCGCTCACGCGCGAGCAGGTCGCGCAGGTGGTCGCGGCCGTGCGCGCGGGCGCGCTCGCCCAGGCTTAAGGCGACCGGCGCGCAGTCACGCCGTCCGAGCGGGACGCCTCGCGGCCGTGGATCGCCACCCGGTTCCTCGCCGATCCAAACCAGGATCGGCTTCGAAACCGAGCGTCGCCCACGACCACGATGCGAGCCGCTCGGACCGGCGTGACGATTGCGCGCCGGTCGCCCAGTCCGGCGGCCGGGGTACCATCTGGGCGATGCGCCGTCGGCTCCGCTCCGCGGCCGTTCCCCTGCACCGCCATTCGCTTCCGCAGCTCGCGGCCGACGGGGTGCTGGTCGCACTCGCGTACTTCCTCGCCTACCGGCTGCGGTTCGACGACCTGTTCCCGCCGCGGTACGAGGAGCTGTACGAGGCCACCGCGATCCCCGCCGTGGTCATCCCGCTGGCGGTCTTCGTCCTCTTCCGGCTCTACCAGAAGTGGTGGCGCTACTCGTCCCTGCGCGACCTGGAGACCAACGTCCTCGCGGCGCTCGTCGCGGTCGCGGGCGTCGCCACGTACGTCGCGGTCTTCGCGCCGGTCAAGCGGCCGACCGGTGAGGGCGACGTCGGCCTGACGATCCCGGCGGGGGTGCTCGCGCTCTTCCTGCTGATGACGCTGGCGTTCACGCTCGGCGCCCGGCTCGGCGCGCGCGCCTTCCACGAGCGCCGCCACGGCTTCCGGCTGCGCCACGACGCGCGCACGGTCCTCATCGTCGGCGCCGGGGACGGCGGCCGGCTCGTCCTGCGCGAGATGCTCCGCAACCCGCAGCTGCGCCTCGCGCCCGTCGGCTTCGTCGACGACGACCCGCGCCTGCGCTCCATGCGGATCGAGGGGGTCAAGGTGCTCGGCGACACCGACAACGACCTGGAGCGGATCCTCGACGACGCCGACCCGGACGAGGTCATGATCGCGATCCCGTCGGCGCCCGGCACGCTGCGCTCGCGCGTCGCGCGCGCCGCCCGCACGCGGAACATCCCGGTCCGCACGCTCCCGACCGTCTTCGAGCTCCTCCAGACCGGCGGCGACCTCGTCCGCCAGGTGCGCGAGGTGCAGATCGAGGATCTCCTCGGCCGCGAGCCCGTCGTGATGGAGGTCGACCGCGTCGGCGCGTACCTCTCCGGCGAGGTCGTCCTCGTCAGCGGCGCGGGCGGCTCGATCGGCTCCGAGCTGTGCCGCCAGATCGCGCGCGTCGCGCCGCGGCGGCTGATCCTGCTCGACCACGCGGAGGACAACCTCTTCAGGATCGAGCGCGAGCTCCTCGAGGACCGCCACGTGCACCCCGGCGTCGTCGTCTCGACGCTCGGTGACTGCAAGGAGGAGGAGCGGATGCGCGAGATCTTCGCCGAGCACCGCCCCACCGTCGTCTTCCACGCGGCCGCCTACAAGCACGTCGGTCTGATGGAGGGCAACCCCGTCGAGGCCGTCCGCAACAACGCGCAGGCCACGCGCGTGATGGCGCGGATCGCCGGCCAGACCGATGTCAAGCACTTCGTCCTCGTCTCCACCGACAAGGCGGTGACGCCCGCGACCGTGATGGGCGCGTCCAAGGCGCTCGCCGAGTTCGCGGTGGAGGCCGAGTCCCAGCGCTTCCCGCGCACCCGCTACGCCGCGGTGCGGTTCGGCAACGTGCTCGGCTCCTCGGGCTCGGTCGTCCCGATCTTCCGCCGCCAGATCGCCAAGGGCGGCCCGGTGACGATCACCGACAAGCGGATGACCCGCTACTTCATGACGATCCCGGAGGCGGTGCAGCTCATCATCCGCTCCGGCTCGATCGGCAAGGGCGGCGAGGTCTACGTGCTCGACATGGGCGAGCCGGTCTCGATCGTCCAGCTCGCGCGGGACATGATCGAGCTGTCGGGCCTCAAGCCGGACGTCGACATCGCGATCGAGTTCGTCGGCCGGCGGCCGGGCGAGAAGCTGCACGAGGAGCTGTTCAACCCGTACGAGCGGCCCCAGCCGACGCCGGCGGAGAAGATCCTGCGGGCCGAGCGCGACCGCCTGGAGCCCGGCGAGGTGGACGCGATGTTCGACGAGATCGGGCTCCTCGTCCTGGAGGGCGACGCCGCCGGGCTGGCGCGCAAGGTGTCGGAGCTGTCGAGCTTCCGCCAGCCGCCGGCGATTGGCGCAGAAGCCTGACGCCCTAGACTGCCGCCGGACTTCCGACCGTGAACGAGCTCTTCGACCTCCTCAAGGACTACGGCGGCTACGCGGGCTTCGCGTCCGTGCTCGGCCTCGCCGTGCTCTCCCTCCTGTACTTCGCCCAGGCGCGCGAGGTCAAGCGCCTGCGCGAGTGGGCGGGGCGCGCGCCTGAGCGGGCGCAGGAGCTCGAGCAGCGCGCGGTGGATGCCGCGCGCCGGCCGGTTCAGCCCGTCCCGTCCGCCCG
>DATMVO010000113.1:0-2023 GCA_035563115.1 Solirubrobacteraceae bacterium | reverse complement strand
ACAGCCGCCGGCCCCGGCCCGCCGACGACCCGCTCCGCGCGATCCCGTCCGCCGAGTTCTTCACCCGCCTCACCGGCCGGGAGGCGGCGCCGCAGGTCGTCTGCGCGCTCCCCGGCCACGACGAGCGCACGCCCTCGCACGCCCTCGGCCCGGACGGCCTCTGGTACTGCCATGGCTGCCACCGCGGCGGCTCGATCTACGACTTCGCCGCCTACCTCTGGGCCGTCCCGATGCCGCTCCGTGGCCCGACCTTCCTCGAGGTCCGCACCCGCCTGCGCGAGACCTTCGGCCTCGCCGCCGACGACGCGGACTAGCGGGCGGCCGAGCCCTTCCAGCGGTCGCGGTCGCGGCGGGGTTTCGTGTCGGGCTTGGGCTCGCGCGGGTCGCGGCGCGGGGCGACGAGGGTGCAGCGGAGCCTGGCGACCTGCACGTCGGGGAGCGCGGCGTCCAGGCGGGCGACGATGTCGCGCTGCATGAGGTCGAGCTCCTGCGCCCACGCGGAGGAGGTGCAGACCACGCGCACGGTGCCTGCCCCGTACGACTCGGGCTTGGCGACCTCCGCGATCCCCGCGCCGACCGTCTCGCCCCACACCCGCTGGATCCGCGCGAGCGGCGTGTCGGGCTCCATCCGGCGCGTGAAGTCGGCCATCAGCTCCGCGATCCCCGCGGGCGTACGCCGCTCCGGCGACGCGTAGCTCATCGCCAGTCGAGGTTGGCCGAGCCGGAGCTCGCGGCGCGGCGGCCGAAGCCGTCCGACAGCGACGTCTGCGCCGGCTCGGGATCACGCGGGCGCACAGGGGCCGGCGCGGGTGCGGGCTCAGGGGGCGCGGCGGGCTCGCGCTCCTCCATCGGCGGCCGGTACTCGCGCCGCATGTCCGAGCCGATCATCGTCACCGGGTCGCCGCACATCTCGATGATCCGCGAGTGCGTCCGCGGCCCGATGTGCTCGGCCAGCCGGTCCGGGTCCGGCGCCTCGCCGTCGGGCAGGTCGGACGTGATGACGATCGCCCGCTGCTCCTCGTACCGGCGGTTGATGACGAGGTAGAGCTGCTCGAGCGTCCAC
Source organism: Solirubrobacteraceae bacterium (assembly GCA_035563115.1). GTDB lineage: Bacteria > Actinomycetota > Thermoleophilia > Solirubrobacterales > Solirubrobacteraceae > CADCVT01. The sequence goes on along the minus strand of DATMVO010000113.1, from coordinate 960 downwards.
TCCGTCGGCCGCGCGGCGCTCAGGTCCTCGAGCTGGAGGAGGTCGACCGAGCACGCCGCGTCGACGATGTCCTGCGTCCGCTGCGTCGAGTCGGCGTCGAAGCTCTCGCGCAGGTCGTTGAGCAGCGTGATCGTGTTCCAGCTCAGCACCGTGTGCCCCGCGCGCGCCGCCGTCGCCGCGACGAGGTACGCGAGCGTCGTCTTGCCGGTGCCCTTGTTGCCGTAGAGCCAGAGCCCGTCGCCGCGCTCCAGGCGCGCGGTCATCGTGTCCATGTACCGCTTGACGATCCTGAACGCCGTCGGGTGCTGCTGGGCGATCTCGGGGACCGGGTAGCGGTCGGGCGCGAGGTCGCGGTAGCGGCGCGGGACGGCGCGGCGCAGGTCGCCCTCCATCCGCCGCGTCTTGCGCAGCGCGACGCGCTCGGGCCGGCAGCGGCACGGCCGGGCGGTGTTCGTGGCCTCGTCGACCTCGAAGCCGTCGCCGTCGCAGATGCCGTACGGGCACGGGTCGTCGGGGTTCCTCAGTCGCTGCACGGCACCGCTCACGAGGTCCAGTCAAGCACGGGCACCGGAGGGCACGGGGACGCTTCGGCCGCTCGTTGCGGGGAGATCCTCCGGGCCGTCCTGCCGCGCCGCTACAACGCGTGGATGCGGTTCGGCGAGTGGACGCTCGAGGGCGGACAGGAGAAGGTCGTCCTGTGGTGGACGACGGACGGCCTGGCCCGGATGGTGGGCGGCCTGAGCTGGGACGAGGCGCTCGACCTCTTCGCCCGCGTGCTCGCCCGCTACCCCTCGCCGGAGAGCCGCTTCCTCGCCGCGCGGCAGGATCTCGGGCGCCTGCACGACGACGGCGCGCTGCTGCCCGCCGCGCTGGAGCTCGGCCACCACGTCGCGCTCGCGCGGCCCTACGGGATGCCCGGCGCGCGCGCCGCGTCCGACCCGGCGCTCATCGCGTTCGCGG
>DATMVO010000112.1:0-2857 GCA_035563115.1 Solirubrobacteraceae bacterium | reverse complement strand
CCGGACGACGCGGACGGGCGGGCGCTGGTCGACGAGCTGGCGTCGCGGCTCGGTGAGGCGCCGCCGCAGCCGCTGCTGAACGAGCGGCTGTGCGCGGCGGTGGGCGTCGACCTCGAGAAGCTCGATGCCGTCGCGGGTCTGGAGCGCGCGACGCCCGCCGTGCGCGCGCCCGGCTACCAGCGGGTGTTCGGGCTCTACACCGGCCGGGCCGCCGACGTGGCGTCCGAGGGCGAGCTGTGGCAGGAGCACTTCGGGCCGGTGGCCATCGCGCTGACCTACGCGGGCGAGGGCGAGCTGCTCGACCTGCTCCAGCAGGCGGAGGGGCAGCTGACCGCGACGCTTCACGCCGAGGAGGAGGACGGCGAGCTGGCGGCGCTGCTGTCGCGGCGGCTGGCGGCGATCTCCGGCCGGGTCGTGTTCGACGGCGTGCCCACGGGGGTGGCGGTGACGCGCGCGATGGTGCACGGCGGGCCGTGGCCGGCGACGTCGGCGCCGGCGACCACGAGCGTCGGGCTGACCGCACATCGGCGCTTCACGCGGCCGGTGGCGTTCCAGGACGCGCCGGCGTGGGCGCTGCCGCCTGAGCTGCAGGACGGCAACCCGCTCGGCATCGTCCGGCGCGAGGCGGAGTAGCGGCGATGCGGTCGCGCGCGCTGCTCACGGTGGTCGACTCCCACACGGAGGGGATGCCGACGCGCGTGCTGACCGCCGGCGTGCCCCCGCTCGTGGGCACGACGATGCGCGAGAAGCAGGCGGACTTCGCGGCGCACCACGACGCGGCGCGGCGGCTGCTGATGCGCGAGCCGCGCGGCCACCGCTCGATGGCCGGTGCGGTGCTGACCGCGCCGTGCGACCCGGAGGCCGACTTCGGTCTGCTGTTCATCGAGGTGTGGGGCTTCCTGCCGATGTGCGGGCACGCGACCATCGGGGCGGCGACGGTCATGGTGGAGACGGGGCTCGTGCCGGCGGTCGAGCCGGAGACCGAGGTGGTCTTCGACACCCCGGCAGGCCTGGTGCGGACCGTCGTGACGGTCCGCGACGGGCGGGCGGTGTCGGTGCGGCTGCGCAACGTGCCGTCGTTCGTGCTCGAGCCGGGCGTGACCCTCGCGGTCGACGGGCTGGGCGACGTGACGTACGACCTCGCGTACGGCGGAAACTGGTACGTGGTGCTGGACGCGGCCGACGTCGGGCTCCGCGTGGTGCCCGAGCAAGCGCCGGAGCTGCTGCGGGCCGGGATGAAGATCATGCGGGCGGTCCAGGCGCTCGGCCACCCGGCGCACCCCGCCCTCGGCGACGTCGGGCCGGTGGCGCACGTCGAGCTCGTGGAACGGACGGAGGACGGCGGACGGAACGCGGTCGCGATCGATCCCGGCTGGCTCGACCGGTCGCCGTGCGGCACCGGGACGAGCGCGCGGGTCGCGCAGCTCGCGGCGCGCGGGGAGCTCGGTGTGGGGGACACGTTCGTGCAGCGCTCGCTGCTCGACCGCACCTTCACCGCGACGATCGTCGCCGAGGCCGAAGCGGGCGGCGTGCCCGCGATCGTCCCAGAGGTCGAGGGCAGCGCGTGGATCAGCGGCCTCGGGCAGCTCGTGCTCGACCCGACCGACCCGTTCCCCGAAGGCTTCCTGCTCGACGAAGGCTGACCCGCGGCGCGCCGCTCGGAGCCGTTCGTGGCGCGGCGCACACCTCCTCCCGCGTGTCGAAACGGGCCGCGGGAATGTCCGCCCGGTGGTCGATTGGGAGGGGCGAGGTGGCTCCGTACCTTGAATGACGCGACGGGGCCTGACCCACCCCGGCGAGACATGCGAGAGACGGGCGGGGCCGGGGACGGGACAGCGCCGGCCCCGTCCGGATCTCGCGCTTCTGAGGAGGAGCGGGCGTCGCGCCGCTCTCTGGGGCGGCGCGAAGCGCCGCCCCCCTCCTGAGCCGTGCTCCCGCCGCGAAGGCCGCCTGTCGCGCCGCCACCGGCGAGACGCCCGTCCGGGCGGCGACCTCGTCGTAGTCGCGGTCCTCGAGCTCCCGCTCCACCAGCGCGCGCTGCTGCTTGGGCGGCAGGCACCGAATCTCCGCTGAGAGCGTCCGCCACGCCCCCTCGGACCGCCGTGAGCGCCTGCAGGGAGCACGCTGAGAGCCGCCGGGCGCGATGCGAGCGCTGCGTTTCGTGCGCTCGAACGAGGCGGTGGCTCAGCGACCTCCCAGTCGCTGCCGACGAGGCGCACAGCGAGTGGGCGCAGGCTGCGGCGGCATGAGACACCACAAGCGCAAGTTCCTCGCGGCCCTCGGTGTGACGGCCGCGCTCGCGACCACCGCGTGCGGGTCGGCGGGCGACGACAGCGCGCAGAGCGCGAGCGCGTCGCAGGGGACCGCGGCGACGCAGCAGGACACGCAGCCGCCGCAGGGGCAGGGCGGACGGCCGGACCTGTCCGCGTTGGCCGAGACGCTGGGCGTGAGCGAGGCGAAGCTCCAGGCGGCGATGGACGCGGTGCGGCCGGATCGGTCGGAGAGCACGGGCGGGCCGCCGAGCGCGACCGACATGGCGGCGGAGCTCGCCGACGAGCTCGGGCTCGACGAGAGCACGGTCGCGGACGCGCTGCGGGAGCAGATGCCGGCGGCGCCGCCCGCGCAGAGCGGCGGCGGGACGACGACCACGCCGGCCGCGCCGAGCGGCAGCGGGACGACGACCACGCCGAGCGACGCGACCGCGTCGTAGCCATGGTGCGATCGGTGGCGCGGGCGGCGCGAAGCCGCTCCCAGCGAACGCCCAGCGGGCGCCCAGCCGGGGCTCGCGTGGCGCGCCGATGCTCGATGACATGAGCGACTTCGTCTCCGCCCTCCGGCCCGGCGCGCCGCCGAGCCC
>DATMVO010000111.1:0-40726 GCA_035563115.1 Solirubrobacteraceae bacterium | reverse complement strand
GCTGCTCCTCGGTGCCCTGCTGGCGCGGGGCGCGCTGCTTCGGCGCCGCCCGGCGGGCGCGGGCCTTCGTGCGCTTGCGCGCCTTCGCGGAGCTCTTGCGGGCGCGGGTGGCGCGCGCCGTCGCCGGGCCGGACGGGTCGGGCGTCGTGACGCCGGGCTGGTTGGGCCCGAGCCACGAGTTGCACTTCTTCGTCCGCTCCGGCGTCCGCTTGGCGGTCTCCGCGTTCGTGTAGCCCGAGCACTCGTTGATGAGCGCGTTGAGCTTGAGCGTGTACCCGCGGCTGTCGAAGAGGTTGAGCGCCTGCGACTGCACGAACGGGTACCGGAGGAACGCCTCCAGGCCGGTGAAGCCCTGGCCGGTCGGGCTGACCGGGCTCTTCTCCACCGCGTTCTTGCGGTCGTCGATGTGCTCGAGGACGAAGCGCAGGTTGGTCGACGGCTCCTTGGCCCGCTGCGCGAGCTGGCGCGTCTTGGCGACCGTCGCCCGCGCGGGCGCGACCGCCTGGGTGCCGAGCTGCGACGCCTCGCCGAGCGCGTCGATCGCGGGCGTCGCGGCGTCGGCGAACGGGCCGAGCCGCGCGAGCAGATCCTCCAGGTCGTCGGCGGACGCGCGCAGGTCCATCAGCGCCGGCGTCTGCTTGTCCGCGACGGTCTCGAGGTCGTCGAGCGTCGGCCGCAGCTCCTGCAGGAAGCGCGGGAGGCGGCGGATCGTCTCGGCCAGCTCGCGGCGCCGGTTGGCGGAGATCGTCGCGGTGTCGCGCGCCTCGGTGACGAAGCGGCGGATGTCGCGCCGGTTGGTCGACAGCCGCGCGAGGACCTGGTCGGCGTCGACCGTCAGCCGCGTCAGCGTCCGCTCGTTGTCGGCGAGGAGCTCGAGCACCGCGTCGGTCTCGCGCAGCGCCGGGATCGCGCGCTGGATGACCGCCTGCAGCTCGGGCCCGCGCGAGGTGAAGCCGGCGCCGAGCTCGGAGATGATGATCCCCAGCTGCTCGCGCTGCGGCCGGCGCATGACCGACTGGACGAGGTCGGGCGGGATCGTGCCGGTCGTCTGCTCGGCGGGGATCGTCCCGCCCTCCTTCAGCTTCTTGGCCTTCCCGGGCTCGCAGTCCAGGAAGTACTCGCCGATCAGCGACTGCGGCTCGATCGAGCAGGTCGCGTCGGTGCGCAGGTCGCCGAAGTCGGTCCGCTCGATCGTCACGTCCACGAGCGCCCGCGCCGTCTTGCGGTCGACCCGCAGCTTCTTCACCGCGCCGACCTCGACGCCCGCGGCGCGCACCTGCGCGCCCTCGGTGAGGCCGAACGCGTTGTCGATCTCGACGGTGTACGTCGGGACCTCGGGCCCCGCGCCGGGGCGCAGGAAGAGCGCCCACACGCCGCCGACCACGATCGCGGCGGCCACGAGCGGCGGGAGGACCTTCCGGATGGCGGCCTGGACCCGGCTCATCGTCCCGGAGGCACTTGCTTCTCGTCGCAGGGGTAGTCCTTGGACGGCTTGAACGGGTTCGACCCGTCGCCCGCCGGCCGCTCCACGGAGCCCGGACAGCGGTTGGTCCGGCCCGTGACGATGCCCGCGCCCAGCGCGTTCCTGCGCAGCTCCGCCGGGATCGGCAGGAGGCCGAGCGCCGGGTCGAGCGTGAAGCCGTTGAGCTGGAGGCCCGCGCGCGAGAAGCCGCCGAGCGCGTCGTACATGCCCGAGGTGGAGAAGTCGTCGAACCAGCCGACGAGGTCCGGCGCGTAGGGGCGCAGGAACGCGAGCTGCGGGATCGCGTCGTTCGACGCCTGCTGGACGGCCTTGAACGCGCCCTCGCGCTCCTTGCCGTTGCGCGGGGCCTTCGCGTTGGCCGCCGCGTCGAGCGCGGGCTGCGTCTTGAGCAGGTCGACGAGATCGTCGTCGGCGCCCGGGCCCTTGATCGTCTGCGACAGGTCGCGGAACGTCGGCGCGGCGTCGGCGGCGAGCGGGCGGAGCTGGTCGAAGAGCGGGCGCAGCGCGCGGACGGCCGGCATCGCGTCCTCGACCGCCGGGTCGAGGTCGTCCAGCGTGCCGCGCAGGTTGACGAAGGTGGAGTTCGAGCGGCGCAGGAAGGTCGGGAGCCGCTCGATCGACTCGGCCAGGTCGCCGCGCTCGCGGCTGACCGCCTCCATCGTCTGCCCGAGGTGGAGCACGAGGCCGGCGAGCTGCTCGTCGCGCGCAGCCAGGTCGCCGGTGAGGCGGCCGGTCTCCGTGATGAACGACTCGAGCTCGCCGCGGTCGCGCGTCAGCTCCGCGAAGAGGCGGCTCGTCGAGGCGAGCGCCGGGTTGAGGTACTGGAGCGCGGCGTTCGCCTCGTCGGTGCGGCCCGCGCTGAACTCGCTGAACCCCTCGATCGTGCGGCGGATGCCCGGCCGCGTCTCCTTGTCGAAGAGGTCGAAGACCTGATCGAGGTCGACCGCGGCGACGACGTCCTGCGCCGGGATCCGGCCGTTGTCGTCGATCTCCGCCCCACGCGCGCCGCCCAGCTGCAGGTCGATGTACCGGTTCGCCTGGCCGGAGACGGAGAGCTGGCGGACGATCGCGCGGGTGCCCTTGCGCAGCGGCGCGTAGTCCTCGTCGATCTCCAGCACCACGTCGGCCTGCGAGTCGGGCGTGACGCGGATCTCCTTCACCGTGCCCACGGACTCGCCGGCCACCTGGACGCGGTTGCCCTTGACCAGCTGGCTCGCCGACTCCATCCGCGCGGTGACGGTGTACGCCTCGCCGCCACGCAGGAGCACGAACGCCAGAACGGCGATTCCCCCCACCAGCGCTACGAGCGCCGCGACTCTTCCGGCCTTCTTCCTCACCCGGCGCGGACCATAGGGACGTGCGATCTGCCACGCGCCGGTTCCCCGACGCGCCAGGTTCTGTGACCGATCTCGCAGAGGAGAGAAGGTCGCAGCGCCGATACATTCGCACCGATGCAAGGACCTGGCGTCACCACCGACGTCGACCGGCTCACGGACGACCTGTTCGACTTCCTCGCCCTCGCGGCGAAGGAGGACGAAGGCGAGATCTTCGATGTCGCCCGTGAGCTGGATCTGACGCTGTCCCAGCTGTGCGCGCTGTTCGTGATCCAGAACGCCGACCACCCCATGACGCTGACCGAGCTCGCGCCCCGCGTGCGGCTCTCGGTCGCCGCGACCGGTCGTCTGCTCGACGGCCTCGAGCGGCTCGGTCTCGTCACCCGGTCGGAGGACCCGACCGACCGGCGCGTCAAGCGCCTCACCCTCACCCCGCAGGCCGACACGCTGACGGAGCGGTTCAACGCCGCCCGTCGCGAGTCCCTGCGCGCCTTCACCAAGACCCTGACCGACGAGCAGCGCGACCTGATCGGCCGCGCGCTCGCATCCGTTCTCGAGGAGCACCGTTGAGCACCGAATCCACCACCGACGATCAGGGCCTGGACAAGGGCCTGATGATGATCGCGTGGGTCGTCGTCCTGGGATCGATCATGGCGATCCTCGACACCACCGTCGTCAACGTCGCGATCAACCACCTGACCGAGGACTTCGACGCGCCGCTGTCGACGATCCAGTGGGTCATCACCGGCTACATGCTGGCGCTGGCCACCGTCATCCCGCTCACCGGCTGGGCCGCCCACCGGTTCGGCACGAAGCGGCTCTACATCACCTCCATCGGCCTCTTCGCCATCGGCTCCGCGCTCTGCGGCGCCGCCTGGTCGGCCGAGTCGCTGATCGCCTTCCGCGTCCTCCAGGGCCTGGGCGGCGGCATGATCCTCCCGGCCGGCATGACGATCCTCACGCAGGCCGCCGGCCCGCAGCGCGTCGGCCGCGTCATGGCCGTCATCGGCGTGCCGATGATGCTCGGCCCGATCATGGGCCCGATCCTCGGCGGCTGGCTCGTCGACGACGTCTCCTGGCGCTGGATCTTCTACATCAACCTGCCGATCGCCGCGATCGCCCTGCCGTTCGCGATGAAGGTCCTCCCGAAGGACCAGCCGCAGCACGGCGAGGCGCTCGACGTCCTCGGCCTCGTGCTCCTCTCGCCGGGCCTCGCCGCGCTGCTCTACGGCCTGGCCAAGACCGGTGAGGAGGGCTTCAGCCACGCCAGCGCGTACCTGCCGACCCTCGTCGGCCTGGCGCTCGTGACCGCGTTCACCTTCCACGCGCTGCGGCACGAGAACCCGCTGCTCGACGTGCGGCTGTTCGCCAACCGCGCCGTCGGCTCCGCCGCGCTGACGATCACGCTGTTCATGCTCGCGTTCTTCGGCGCGATGCTGCTGCTGCCGCTCTACCTGCAGACCGTCCGCGGCGAGTCCGCGCTGCAGACCGGCCTGATGCTCGCCCCGCAGGGCTTCGGCGCGATGCTGATGATGCCGGTCGCGGGCCGCCTGACCGACCAGATCGGCCCGGGCAAGCTCGTCCTCGGCGGCCTGCCGCTCGTCGCGGCCGGCATGGCCTACCTCACGCAGGTCGGGGCCGACTCGTCCTACTGGGCGCTCGGCGTCGCGCTGTTCGTGATGGGCCTCGGCATGGGTCTGACGATGATGCCGACGATGTCGGCGGCCATCCAGCAGCTGCGCCGCATCGAGGTGCCGCGCGCGTCGACGTCGCTGAACATCATCCAGCAGGTCGGCGGCTCGATCGGCACGGCGATCCTCTCCGTGCTCCTGACCAACGCGATCGCCGACAAGCTCCCGGGCGCCGAGGGCGGCACCGCCGCCCTCGCCGCGATCCCGCCGGAGCAGCGGGCGCAGGCCGCGCCGCTCGTCGCGGACGCGTTCGGCTCGGTGTTCGTGTGGGCGCTCGTGTTCGTCGCGCTCGCCGCGATCCCGGCGTTCTTCCTGCCGCGCACCAAGCCGGTGCCGGTGGAGGACGACGACGCGGACGCCGAGGGCGCGGGCGCCGCGCCGGTCCTGATGCACGCCTAGCCATGCCCGCAGTCCCCGCCACCGCCGCCGACGACCACCTCGTCGCCCCGCCCGTCGATGAGGGCAAGCGGCTGTGGCGGGGCATCGCGTCGCTCGTGCTCCTCGTCGTCCTGGTCGGCGCGCTGCTCCTGGCGGTGCCCGGCCTGGGCGAGGTGCGCGACCGGCTACGGGAGGTCGCGCCCGGCTGGATCGTCCTGGCCGTCGTGCTGGAGCTGCTCTCGTGCCTCGGGTACGTCCTCGCGTTCCAGCACGTCTTCTGGCGCGTGCCGCGGCGGTTCGCCGCGCGCATCGCGCTGAGCGAGATGGCGTTCGGCGCCGTGCTCCCGGCCGGCGGCGCGGGCGGGATCGCGATCGGCGCCTACATCGTCAAGGCCAAGGGCGGGCCGCTCGGGCGGTTCGTCCAGCGCAGCGCCGTCCTCTTCCTCCTGACGAGCGGGGTGAACGCGGCGACGCTTGGCGTGGCCGGCATCCTCGTCGCGGTCGGGATCCTCGACGCGCCCGGCTCGGCGCTCTTCGGCCTCATCCCGGGGATCGCGGGCGTCGGCGGCGTGATCCTCTTCGCCCTGCTCCCGGCCTTCGCCGCCCGCATCCCGCTGGGCGAGGAGCCCGGCCGGATCCGCCGCTGGACGCACGCGACGGCGAAGGTCGTCGCCGACGCGCTCCACGAGATCCGCCACCCCACCTGGCGGCTGGCCGGCGCGCTGATGTACCTGTGGTTCGACATCGCGATGCTCTGGGTCGCGTTCCGCGCCTTCGGCGAGACGATGCCGGTGGGAGCTTTGACGCTCGCCTTCCTGATCGGCTACCTGGGGAACATCGTCCCGATCCCCGGCGGCATCGGCGCGCTCGACGGCGGCCTCGCGGCCGCGCTCGTGCTCTACGGCGCGTCGGCGACCACCGCCGCGGTCGCGGTGCTCGTCTACCACGCGCTCGTGCTGTGGATCCCCACGCTGCTCGGCACGATCGCCTTCCTCCTGGTCCGTCGCACGTTGGACGAGCCGATCGTCCTGCGCGACACGCCCGTGCCTTAAGGCTGCGTTTATCCCCTTGGCGCGCGTGGGAAGGTCGCGGCATCGTGTTCTCCCTGCTCGCCGACGCGCGACTGAACATGAACGGGTTCGACTACGCGATCCTGTTCATCTACTTCGCGCTGGTGCTTGGCATCGGCTGGATCGCCAAGCGCTACGTCAAGACCAGCCTCGACTACTTCCTCTCCGGCCGCTCGCTGCCGGCGTGGATCACGGGTCTCGCGTTCGTGTCCGCGAACCTCGGCGCCACCGAGATCCTCGGCAACGGCGCGAACGGCGCGCAGTACGGCGTCGCCACCGTCAACTACTACTGGATCGGCGCCATCCCGGCGATGGTCTTCCTGGGCATCGTGATGATGCCCTTCTACTACGGCTCCAAGGTCCGCTCGGTGCCGGAGTACCTGCTCAAGCGCTTCGACCAGCGCTCGCACGTCTTCAACTCGGTGACGTTCGCGCTCGCGACCGTCCTCATCGCCGGCGTCAACCTCTACGCGCTGGCGCTCGTGCTCCAGCTGCTGCTCGGCTGGCCGATCCTGCTCGGCATCGTCGTCGCCGCGGGCATCGTGCTCGCGTACATCACGCTCGGCGGGCTCTCGTCCGCGATCTACAACGAGGTGCTGCAGTTCTTCGTGATCCTCGCGGCGCTCATCCCGCTCACCGTCGTCGGCCTCGTCGACGTCGGCGGCTGGGGCGGGCTGACCGACAAGATCAAGGAGTCCGACCTCGGCGAGGCGGGACTGCACGCCTTCCAGGGCACCGGCGTCGGCGACGTCGTCAACCCGATCGGCGCGACGTGGGTCGGGCTCGTCTTCGGCCTCGGCTTCGTGCTCTCGTTCGGCTACTGGACGACGAACTTCGCCGAGGTCCAGCGCGGCCTGTCGGCGCGCGACCTGTCCGCCGCGCGGCGCACGCCGCTGATCGCCGCGTACCCGAAGCTCCTCATCCCCGCGGTCATCGTGATCCCGGGCATGATCGCGCTCGTCGAGATCGAGGGCCTGGGCGGCGAGGGGGACATGGCGTACAACAACGCGATCCCGCTGCTGATGGGCCAGTACCTGCCGAACGGCATGCTCGGACTGGCGGTGACGGGCCTGATGGCCTCCTTCATGGCCGGTGTGGCGGCGAACGTCTCCGCGTTCAACACCGTGGTGACGACCGACATCATCGAGCCGTACCTGAAGAAGGACCAGGAGGACGCCTGGTACATCTCGGCCGGCCGCTGGGTGACGATCGGCGGCGTCGTGGTGGCGATCGCGACGGCGCTCATCGCGTCGACGTACTCGAACCTCATGAACTACCTGCAGGCGCTGTTCAGCATCTTCAACGCGCCGCTGTTCGCGACGTTCATCATCGGCATGTTCTGGAAGCGGATGACGCCCTCCGCGGGCCTGTGGGGCCTGGTCGCGGGCACGCTCACGGCGCTGTTCATCTACGTGGGCTACAAGTGGCTCGGCATCTTCGACTTCGGGTCGGACCTGGACGAGTCGTTCTGGGGCGCCGGTTCCGCGTTCGTGGTGGACGCGATCGTCACCGTGGCGGTGACGCTCTTCACCAAGCCCAAGCCGCGCGAGGAGCTCGACGGCCTCGTCTGGGGCATGTCGGTCGGTGACACCGCCGGCTCGCTCATGGGCCGCGGGCAGCCGTGGTGGGAGTCGCCGGTGCTCCTCGGTGCCGGCGCGTTGATCCTGGCAACCGCTCTCACGGTGGTGTTCTTCTGATGGCCAAGCTCGAGGAAGCGACCGACTCGGCCCGCGAGGCGCAGGCCGCGAACGTCTTCGACCTGCGGCGGATCCTGGGCGGGATGTTCCTGCTCTACGGGGCGCTGCTGACGGTGCTGGGGATCTTCGACAACGCCGAGGAGGTCGAGAAGGCCGCCGGCGTGCGGATCAACCTGTGGGCCGGGCTGGCGATGCTCGTCGTCGGCGCGCTCTTCATCGCCTGGGCGCTGTGGCGGCCGCTGGCGAAGCAGATCGAGGAGGAAGAGCGGGCGCGCGCCGCGCAGGAGTCCGGCGGCGCGGGCGGCTCCGCCTAACGCAGCCGCGCTCCGTCCGCCGGCGTGACGACGGTCGCGCCGGCGGGCGGCTCCGTGCCGGGCGGGAGGAGGCCGAGGACGTGGCCGCCGAAGCCGCCGCCGACGATGCGGGCGCCGGCCGCGCCGTGCTCCTTGAGCGCGGCGACGGTCTCCTCCACCTTCGGCGTGCTCGCCTCGTACTGGTCGCGCATCGACGCGTGCGCCTGGTCGAGCAGCCGGGCCACCGCTTCGAGGTCGCCCGCGGCCAGCGCGCCGACCGTCGCGTCCACGCGCGCGTCCTCGTCGAGGACGTGGAGGACCCGTCTGGCGAGCGGTTCGGGCAGCTCCGCCGCCGCGGCGCGGTCGGCCTGCGCGACGTGCTCGACGCCGAGCCGCTCCGCCGCCTCCCGGCACTCCGCGCGCCGCTCGTTGTAGCCGCCGGACGCGTTCGAGTGCTGCTCGTGCGAGTCGACGGTGACGAGCGTCCAGCCGCGCAGGTCGCAGACGACCTGCTCGGTGGCGAGCGTGGCGAAGTCGATCCGCAGCGCGTGGTCGGCGCGGCCGAGGAGCGAGGCGGTCTGGTCGAGCAGGCCGGTCTCCGCGCCCACCCACTCGTTCTCGACCTTCGAGCACAGCTTCGCGAGCGCCACCCGGTCCACCTTGTCGCTCCGCAGCAGCGCGAGCGCGAGCGCCACCTCCAGCGCGGCGGAGGAGCTGAGCCCCGAGCCCTGTGGGACGTCGCCGGTGACCTCCAGCCGCGCGGGCCGCAGCTCATGGCCGGCGGCCTGGAGCTCCGCGACCATGCCGCGCGCGAACGCCCGCCAGCCTTCCGCCCGCTCCGGCTCGTCGAGCGCGAAGCGGTCATCCTCACCGAGGTCGAGCGCGACGACCTCGACCTCACCGCCGTCCAGCGGTGTCGCGGTGACGGTCACGCCCTGGTCGATCGCGAACGGGAGCGCGAGCCCGCCGTTGTAGTCGGTGTGCTCGCCGATGAGGTTGACGCGCCCGGGCGCGAAGGCGACGACGCGCTCGCTCATCGCAGCACCGTGCCGTCCGCGAGGTCGGCCGGGCCGGTGACCGTGACGTCGCCCTCGACGGTGACGTCCGCGCCGAACCGGACGTCGCCCTCGACGGTGAGCGCGCGTGCCGCCCGCAGCGACGGCGCCCCGTGCGCGAACCGCTCCTCGAACCCGCGCAGGTGCTTGAAGTGCGTGTCGTCGAGCGTGACGGTCGGCGGCGCCTCGCCGTCGAACGCGGGGGTCACGCGACCGTCGTCTTCCAGCGTGTAGGCGTCGGAGCGCAAGACGAGCAGGTCGTTCGTCGTCTTCACCGGGACGAACCGCGAGCGCGGCACGTGGATCGGCCGCGCGCCGTCGATGGCGCCGACCGCGGCGCCCATCGCGCTCTCGAGCTGGAGGACCTGCGGCGACGAGGAGTCGGTCGGGTCGACGGTCTTGCGGTTGACGATCAGGGGGAGCTCCGGGCCGGCGGGGCGCTCGCGCAGCAGCGCGTCGAGCGTGCGCAGGTCGACCCACAGGTTGTTCGTGTTGTACCAGCGCCACCGCTCGACGTCGGTGAACGAGGCGTCGCCGGGCGGGGTCTGCGCGGTCTCTCTCAGCACCAGCCTTCCCTCTCGCGTCGCGAGGTGCCCGCCCTTGCGGTCCGCCGCGGTGCCGCGGACGACCTCCATCGCGAACGGCACCTCCTCCGCCTGGAGCCACGTGGCGACGCGCGGATCCGCGACCGCGCCGAGGTTGTCGGCGTTGGACACGAACGCGTAGCGGTAGCCGGCGTCCAGCAGCTTGGCGAGCGTCCCCGTCCCTGCCAGCGCGACGTACAGCTCGCCGTGTCCGGGCGGGTACCACTCCAGCGCGGGATCGGCCGGCCACTCCGCGGGCTGGAGGCTGTCCGCCAGCAGCTTCGGCTCCCGGCCCTGGAGGAAGTCCTGCGGGACGTCGTCGCGCTCGAGACCTCGATGCTCGCCCAGCAGCTCCAGCGACGGCGGCCGCGTCGTGCGCGAGTTCATCAGCACCAGCGGCAGCCGCACCCCGTGCCGCTCGCGCAACGCCAGCACCTGCGTCGCGATCACGTCGAGGAACGTCCGCCCGTCCTTCGCGACCACCGTCGACTTCGGCGCCTGCAGCCCCATCGACGTCCCCAGCCCGCCGTTCAGCTTGATCACCGCGACGGCGTCCAGCGCCCCGGGATCCGCCTCCACGTCCGCCAGCGCGGGCACGTCCCCCAGCGGCTCCAGCTCATCGCCCGGCAGCATCCCGGCGGACGGGTCGGCGAGCATCGCCAGCTTCGCCTCGAACGCGGCGACCGCCTGCGCGCTCGCCCCGTCGGCCTGCAGCTTCGCTACGGCGGCGCGCGTGTCGGCGGTGGACGTCATGCGCTCCGAGCTACCCCGGAATCACCTACTAACCGCCCTTCGGTATGCCATTTACGCGGCGAAGTAGGTGATTCAGGCGGCCGGGACGTCCATGCGGGCGACGAGGAACGGGGTGTGGATGAGGAGGGTGCCGTCGGCGGCTTCGTTGCCGTCGGCGAGGACGTCGGTGAGGCGGTCGAGGGTGGTGGCCCAGGTGTCGGAGGGGATGGTGGCGCGGAGCGCGTGCCAGGCGGGGTGGTCGCGGTTCTGGCGGTCGATCCACGCGCGTGGGGAAGGGGCGGTGAGCGGGAGCGCGTGCTCAGTGGCGCTGAACGTGCCGGGGCCGAGCAGCTGCTCGAGCGTGGCGGGGTCGCCCCAGTCCAGGCGGACGTACGGCGAGGCGCCGGCCTCCTCGTCGCCGGCCTCGCGGGCGGCGTCGCCGTCCGGGGCGGCGGCGCGGACGGCGCGCATGAGGTCGGCGATCGGCCCGCGGTCGAGCCAGGTGGCGAGCACGATCCGGCCGCCGGGCTTGACGACGCGCCGCAGCTCCGCCGCCGCCCGCCGCGCGTCGTGGGCGAAGATGACGCCGAAGACGGAGACGACGGCGTCGAAGCTCGCGTCCTCCACCGGCAGCCGCTCGAGGTCGCCGACGAGGAACGTCCCGTCCGGCACCCGCTCCCGCGCGACGCCCAGCAGCCGCTCGGCGCCGTCCACGCCGACGACGCTCGCCCCGCGCGCCGCAGCCACCGCCGACGCGTTGCCGGTTCCGCACGCCACGTCGAGCACCCGCTCGCCCGCGCCGATCCCGGCCGCCTCGACGGTCTGCTCCGACGCGGGCGCGAGCTCCGCCGCCGTCGACTCGTAGTGCCCCACGCCCCAGTCCATGGAGCGACCCTACCGCCGCCGGACCGAGGCCCGGCGACGCGGGTGTCGGTCGACGGTCAGACGACGAGCGTGGCCGCGAGCAGCACGGCCACGACCGGCAGGAAGAGCAGCGTCAGCGCGACCCCCAGCCACCCGAGCGCGCGGCCGGTGGCAAGGAGGTCCTGGTCGAGCGCGCTCGCGCCGCTGCGCGCGGTCTGCCACCGGCCGACCCACGCGCAGAGCAGGGCGACGAACCCGATGCCCGGCACGAAGACGCCGGCCATACCGGTCAGGACGCAGGCGAGGGCGAAGCCGTTGAGCAGCGGCGGCTCGGGCTGGATGGGGCGGTGCATGGTCGGGTCCTCTCGGTCGCGTTCTCAGAACACGAGGGAGAGGGCCCGAGCGCCCGATGTTCGCCCCCTCCCGGGCTACGCCGAGCCGGACGGCGGCGTCGCCTGGGGCAGGCGGTCGATCCGCCAGCGCCCGTCGACCTTGCGGAGCGCGACGCTCTGCCCCGCGGCGGCCAGGCCGGCGATCGCGGCGGGCGGCTCGCCGTACGTCGCGGTGGCGGTGTCGCCGTCGACCTTCGCGGACGTCGGGCTCCAGCCGGTCATCGCGTCGACCTGCGCGCGGCTCATCGTCGCGCGCATCTGCTCGGCGGTCCCGCGCCACAGCGACTCGCAGTCGCCGGCGCCCGCCGCGGCGACCATCTCGGCGGTCAGGCGCTCGGTGTAGAGCGCGCAGGTTGCGGCGTAGTCGCCGCGGGCGAAGGTCACGTTCGACTGGCGGACGGCCTCGAGCACGGCGGCCTCCTGACCGCTACCGGACGTGGACGAGGAGCCGCACGCCGCCAGGGCGAGCGCGGGCAGGGCGAGCAGGAGGAGGCGGCGCATTCGGCGCGGGAACGTACCGCCTGCGACCCCCGCCCACGTGGCCGCTCGACGGATGGCCAGGGCCACGGAACGGCTCAGCGGCCGAGGACGGCCATGGCGGCGTTGTGGCCGCCGATGCCGCTGACCCCGCCGCCGCGGACGGCGCCGGCGCCGCAGAGGAGAATGCGCGGGTCGTCGGTGGCGACGCCCCAGCGGGCGCCCGGGCCGGCCGCATCGTCGCCGTCCTCGCGCCACGGCCAGGAGAGCTCGCCGTGGAAGATGTTGCCGGCGGGGAGGCCGAGCTCGGCCTCGAGGTCGAGCGGGGACCGGGCCTCGAGGCACGGCTCGCCGTGCGCGTCGAGCGCGAGGAGGTCGCGGATCGGCTCGTCGAGGAGCTGGTCGAGCTGGTCCAGGTACCGCTCCACGAGCACGGCCTTGACGAACTCGGGGTCGCGGCGGAAGAGCGACGCGGGCGTGTGGAGGCCGAAGAGCGTCAGGGTGTGGAAGCCGGGCGGCACGATCGAGGGGTCGGTGAGCGAGTGGCAGTAGAGCTCGGCCGGCGCGGGATCCGGGATCTCGCCGCCCGAGGCCATCGCGAACGCCGCCTCCAGCTCGTCCTCGCGCTCGTGGAGCCGCAGCGTCCCCGCGAACGCCTGCTCGGCCGGGATCCCGCTCCGCAGCCGCGGCAGCCGCGTCAGCAGGAGGTTGACCTTCGTCTGGCAGCCCTCGGCCACCGGACGGGGCGCAAGGCCCCGCAGCCTGTCGAGCACGGACGGCGCCACGTTCGCCAGCACCCACTCCGCCTCGACCGTCCGCTCCGCGCCGGAGCCGTCGCGGAAGGTCACCGAGCCGCCGTCCACCGACAGCACCTCCGCATCGCACATCACGCGCGCGCCCGCGCGCGAGGCCGCGCGCTCCAGCGCGCCGCTCACCGCGCCCATCCCGCCGACCGGCACCCGCCACGGCCCGCCCGCGACGTGCCACAGGAAGCACCGGTTCTGCGCGAGCGACGGCTCGTGGAGCGACGCGAACGTCCCGATCAGCCCGTCCGTCCCCACCACGCCGCGCACGAGCGGCGACGCGAACCGCTCCGCGAGCGTCGCGCCCAGCGGCACCTCGCAGAACGCCCGGAACGCCTGCTCACCGACCAGCGACCGCACGCCGGACCGCGACGGCAGCGGCTCCAGCACCGTCGGGAAGAGCCGCGCCGCGACGTCGTCGCACGCGGCGTAGAACGCGTCCCACGCCTCGGGCTCGGGGATCCGGCCCGGCGCCAGCAGCGTCGGCGGCGCGCACGCCACGACCGGCCGCATGCGCAGCTCGACGTCCACGCCGAGGTCCGCGGCGATCCGCGCCGGCAGCAGCGAGACGAGGTAGGCGTACCGCGACAGCCGCGCCTCGTGCCCCGCGAACGGCGTCTCGCTCACGGCCGCCCCGCCGGCCGCGCTGCGCTTCTCCAGCACGAGCACCGACCGCCCCGCGCGGGCCAGGTACGCGGCGGCCACGAGGCCGTTGTGGCCTCCCCCGACGATGACGACGTCCATCGCCGCGGACCCTAGTGGCCCGATCGCACGAAACCCACCCCGGCGTCGGTCGTATCCTTCGAAGGCACAACGGCATCAAGGAGGTGATGAGCCAATAGCAGTTGAAGAGAAGGTCGCGTTCGACGGCAAGGTCGTCGAGGCGCTCCCGAACACGAACTTCCGCGTCGAGCTGGAGAACGGGCACCCCGTTCTCGCGCACCTCGCGGGCAAGATGCGTCGTTTCCGCATCCGCGTCCTCCCGGGGGACCGCGTGCGCGTCGAGGTCTCGCCGTACGACTTGGATCGCGGTCGCATCGTCTACCGGTACAAGGACTAGCCACCCCGCTGTCCCGCTGTTCCGCAGGGTCGGCGCGGTCCGTACGAGCGGGCCGCAGCAGAGCACACGCACCAGCCGAGCGCCGTCACCACCCGGTGCTCCATCGGCCACGCTGACCCGGCCGATCCGTGCGCGTGTGCACCTCCTAGCCTTCCCCGAGTGACCGTCCGCCTGGCCGATCTCACGACGCTGCGCCTCGGCGGCCCCGCCGCCGCGTACGTGCGCGCGGAGACCGAGCAGCAGCTCGTCGAGGCCGTCCGCGACGCCGACGCGCGCGGCGAGCCCGTCCTCGTCCTCGGCGGGGGGAGCAACCTCGTCGTCGCCGACGCCGGGTTCGACGGCACGGTCGTCCACGTCGCCACGCGCGGGATCGCGGAGCGCGAGGACGGCACGGTCGAGGTCCAGGCCGGCGAGCCGTGGGACGGCCTCGTCGCCCACACCGTCACGCGGCGCCTCGCCGGCATGGAGGCGTTGTCCGGCATCCCCGGCGCCACCGGCGCGACGCCGATCCAGAACGTCGGCGCGTACGGGCAGGAGGTCGCCGACACGATCGCGTCCGTCCGCGTCCTCGACCGCCCCACCGGCGAGGTCCGCACGCTCACGCCGGACGACTGCGGCTTCGGCTACCGCACCAGCGTCTTCAAGCGCACGCCCGACCGGTGGACCGTCCTCGCCGTCACGTTCGCGCTCACGCCGTCGGACCAGAGCGCCCCGGTCAAGTACGCCGAGCTGGCCCGCACGCTCGGCGTGCAGCCCGGCGACACCGCGCCGCTCCAGGCCGTCCGCGACGCCGTCCTCGAGCTCCGCCGCGGCAAGGGGATGGTCGTCGACCCCGACGATCCCGACACCCGCTCGGCCGGCTCCTTCTTCACCAACCCGATCCTCGACCCGGCCGACTTCGACGCGCTGACCGAGCGCGTGCACGCCGAGCTGGGCCCCGAGATCCGGCCGCCCGCGTGGCCCGAACCGGACGGCCGCGTCAAGACGAGCGCCGCCTGGCTGATCGAGCGCGCCGGGTTCGGCAAGGGCCACGGCGACCCCGCGACGGTCGCGATCTCCAGCAGGCATACGCTCGCCCTCACCAACCGTGGCCAAGGCACCACATTCCAGCTCGTCGCGCTGGCCCGTGAGGTGGCCGACGGGGTGGAGCGGAGGTTCGGCGTCGCCCTCCATCCGGAGCCCGTCTTCGTCGGCCACGGTTGGATTCAAGCCGGAGACATGAGCAGTCGATGACGCGGGAAGCGTGTCCGCGCTTCCGCCACATCTCGACCCTGCCGCGCTGCTCAGCCTCGACGCGGGGGCCGAGCTCGACGACGTCGCCCGCGCGCTCCTGCGCCCCCTGCCGGGCGTGGGCGTCGCGGTCTTCGACCGCGAGCTGCGCTCGCTCCTGGCCGAGGGTCCGCTCCTCGCCTCCGGCGGCTACGGCTCGGGGCTCGTCCGCGGACGCACCTTCGAGGACTTCATCCCCGCCCCCGTCGCCGAGCAGGTCGTCCCGCACCTGCGCGCGGTGATCGAGACCGGCGAGCGCCGCACGTTCGAGGTCGCGAGCGTCGCCGGCCGCCACGACGGCAACGGCGGCCGCACCTACGCGCTCGTCGCCGGCCCGGTGGTCGACGCGGACGGCGCGGTCGCCGGCGGCGTCTGCCTGGCGTTCGACGTCACCGACCGCGCCCGCGCGGGCCGCACGCTCGCGGAGGCCGAGGCGCACTACCGGCTCCTCGCGGACACCGCCACCGACGTCGTCACGCTCCACAGCCTCGACGGCCGCTACCAGTACGTCTCGCCGTCCATCGTCTCCGTCGCCGGCTACACGCCGCAGGAGATGCTCGGGCGCCGCGCCAACGAGTTCGTCCACCCCGAGGACCTCCCGGGTCTCTACCGCTACATCGAGGGGCTCGGCAACGGCCGCGCCGCCGGCAGCTGGAGCTATCGCCACCGCCGGCCCGACGGCACGTGGATGTGGATGGAGAGCTCCATCACCGTCATCCGCGAGCAGGTCAGCGGCCGCGTGCGCGAGCTGCGCGTCTCCTCCCGCGACGTGTCCGCCCGCGTCGAGCACGAGGCGCGCGCCGCCGCCGCGACCGAGGAGCTGCGCCGCCGGCTCGCCCAGACCAGCGCGCTCGCGCGGCTCGGCGAGCAGGCGCTGGAGGATCCCAACCTCGGCACGCTGCTCGAGACCGCCGTCCGGATCATCGCCGAGACGCTGGAGGTCCCGCTCGCCGCGGCGACCGAGATCCGCGGCCTCGGCGAGCCGCCGCTCGTCCGCGCCGGCGTCGGCTGGGGCCCGGGCGTCGTCGGCTCGCTCATCGACGTGGTCGAGCGCAACGACGAGCGCGCGCTCGAGCTGCTCTCCGACGGCCCGGTCGACGACGTCTCGCCGCACCTGCGCTCCACCGCGATGGTCGAGCACGGCGTCCGCTCCTCGGTCTTCATGCTCGTCGGCGAGCGCGACGCGCCGTGGGGCGTGCTCTCCGCGCACGACCTCACCGAGCGCGGCTTCGACGACCACGACCGCGACTTCCTCCAGGCCGTCGGCCACGTCGTCGGCGACGCCGTCCGCCGTCGCCGCTCCGAGGAGGCCGCGCGCCACCACGCGCTCCACGACCGCCTGACCGGGCTGCCCAACCGCACGCTGCTCGTCGACCGCATGCACCAGGGCATGCGCCGCCGCGCCGACGGCCGCATGGCGGTGCTCCTGCTCGACCTGGACGACCTGAAGATGATCAACGAGTCGCTCGGCCACGGTGCGGGCGACGCGGTGCTGTGCGAGGTCGGCCCGCGGCTGACCTCCGCCCTGCGTCCGGGCGACACGATCGCGCGGTTCGCCGGCGACACGTTCGCCGTCGTCTGCGAGGAGATCGTCGACGAGACCCACGCGCAGCGCCTGGCCGAGCGGGTCGCGGGCGCGTTCGGCCGCCCGTTCGTGCTCGGCGACGAGCAGCTCTTCGTCACCGCGCGCGTCGGCGTGGTGCTGTCGAGCGGCACCGAGTCGCCCGAGGACCTCCTGCGCGACGCCGACGCGGCGCTCTACCGCGCCAAGGAGTCCGGCCACCGCTACGAGCTCTTCGACCCGCGGCTGCGCGAGCGCGCCATCGCGCGGCTGCGCACCGAGTCGGACCTGCGTCGCGCGCTGAGCCGCAACGAGCTGCGCCTGCAGTACCAGCCGTACTGGAACCTCCCGGACCGCACGCTCGCGGGCGTCGAGGCGCTCGTGCGCTGGCAGCACCCCGAGCGCGGCCTCGTTCCGCCCGGCGAGTTCATCCCGATCGCCGAGGAGAGCGGCCTCGTCGTCCCGCTCGGCACGTGGGTGCTGCGCGAGGCGTGCCGCCAGCTCGCCGTGTGGCGGCGCGAGCATCCGGAGGCCGCCGCGACGCTGCGGATGCGGGTCAACCTCTCGGCGCGGCAGGTCTCGCAGCCGGGCCTGGTCGACCTCGTCGCCCGCGCGCTGGAGGACCACGCGATCCCCGCCGAGGCGCTGGGCCTGGAGATCACCGAGGGCCTGCTGATGCAGGACTCCGAGGCGGTCGCCTCCACGCTGCGCGGGATCAAGGAGCTCGGCATCCGGCTCGTCCTCGACGACTTCGGCACCGGCTACTCGTCGCTCAGCTACCTCCAGCGCTTCCCGATCGACCAGCTGAAGATCGACCGCTCGTTCGTCTTCGCGCTCGAGGAGCGCGACGAGAGCCGCGCCATCGTGCGCGCGATCGTCGGCATGGCGCACGCGCTCGGCCTCGGCGTCGTGCCGGAGGGCGTCGAGACCGAGGAGCAGCTCGCGACGCTGATCGAGATGGGCTGCGAGTTCGCCCAGGGCTTCCTCCTCGCCCGGCCGCTCGATCCGGCCGCGGTCGCCGAGCTGCTGTAGGACGCGCGCCGCGCGGGTAGGCCCGCGTCCATGAGCAACGGACACAGCGGTGCCGACCGCGTGGGCCACGGCGAGGCCTCGCTGGGCGACGCGCAGGCCGCGAACCCCCCGGACGATCCCGACATGCTGACCCCGGACGCCGGCGAGCTGGACACCGACGTCGAGTTCGAGGGCGAGCCCGCGCCCCCGCCCGAGGAGCGCGGGAACGAGGACCCCGCCCCGAACTCGCCGTAGCCCTACTCGGGCGCGACGCGCACGAGCCGCACTTCGCGGTGCCCGCCGGCGAGCGGGCGCCGCCAGGGGCCCTCGCCCTGCGGCTCGTCGGCGAAGTCGAGCAGCAGCGCCGCCAGCCGGCGCGCGTCACGCTCGGACTGGGGTGGGGAGGCGTAGGCCGCCCCGTTGCGGCGCGCCAAGCCCGCGGCGAGGCGATCCTCCACCTCGACCACGTAGAGCGGCCCCAACGTCAGTTCCATCTGTCTGTCCACGCCACTCATGTTGTCAGCCTCCTGACCGCCGTCCGCACCCCGGCCGGGGTCGGGCGGTTGCCACTGAGATGAGTTCGATGACGAAGAGCACGACCCTGCTCGCGATCGCCGCCCTGATGGCGATCCTCGCCGCCCTCCCGGCCGCCGCGAGCGCCAAGACCAACATCCGCGTCGGCATCGGCGACCAGCAGGCCGGGATGTTCGATCAACCCGCCTTCCAGCAGCTGAAGATCAAGCGCGTGCGCTACTTCGTGCGCTGGGACGCGATGGCCCATCCGAACGACCTCGCCGCCGCCGACCGGTACGTCGCTGCCGCCCGCAAGCACGGCGTCTCCGTCTTCATGCACATCTCGAGCGACAACCTGACGCGCAAGAAGGCCAAGCTCCCGAAGCTCGCCACCTACAAGTCGCGCGTCACGAAGCTCGTCAAGCACTTCCGCGCCAAGGGCGTGAAGGAGTGGGGCGCCCGCAACGAGGCCAACCACGACTCGCAGGCGACCTACAAGTCGCCCAAGCGCGCGGCCGACGAGTTCAAGATCGTCCGCGGCGCCTGCAAGGGCTGCACGGTCGTCGCCCTCGACGTCCTCGACCAGTCCGGCGCGACGAGCTACGTCCGCCGCTTCTACGCCGCGCTCGGCTCCTACAAGCGGTACGCGAAGGTCGTCGGCATCCACAACTACTCCGACGTCAACCGCAAGCGCACGCGCGGCACGAAGGCGATCATCAACGAGGTCAAGAAGCGCGACAGCGTCAAGACCCAGTTCTGGCTGACCGAGACCGGCGGCGTCGTCAACTTCGGCAGCGCGTTCCCGTACTCGACGTCGCGCGCGGCCTCGCGCCTGAAGTACCTCTTCACCAGCGCCAAGGGCTCGCTGCGCAAGGACGTCAAGCGGATCTACGTCTACAACTGGACCGGCGCCGAGCGCGGCGCGCGGTTCGACGCGGGCCTCACGAACCCCGACGGCTCGGCGCGGCCGGCGCTCGCCGTCTTCAAGCAGCAGCTCAGCGGCTTCCTCCGCTAGTCAGCGAAGTCCACCGCGGGCGCGCCTGAGCTAGGGCGTGCCCGCGTCGCGGCCGCCGGCGATCCCGCCGGTGTCCGCCTCGTCGACGCGCCCGTCCGAGCCCGACCCGTCACCGCCGCCGTCCTCGAACGGGATGGTGGTGCCGGGGGCGGTGACCGCGGGGACGTCGTTGCCGCTGACGGGCTCGACGTCCTCGCCGCAGCCGGCGGCGACCGTCGTGAGCGCGAGGGCGGCGAGGGCAGCGGGGACAGCGCGTCGCATGTCGCGGCACCCTAGCGGCCCACCTGCGCGGCGCGCGCCGTCCGTCCCTCCGGAGCGCGTGCGCGCCACGTGACCCTCCCAAGGTGTCGCCAGGCCGACTGACCGGCGTTCACGCGTCCCGCTCCGGGTACCTCAGCGGGGTGAGCGAGGGCCGCGAGGAGGGGGTGTACGTCGCGGACCGCGATGCGCGGATCGTCCACATGGACGCGGCCGGCCTGCGGATCCTCGGCTACGACTCGCTGGACGAGCTGCGCGGCCGCGACACCCACGCGACGCTCCACCACACCCGCTGCGGCGGCGAGCCGTACCCGCGCAGCGAGTGCCCGCTGCGGGCGGTTCCGCGCACCGGCGTGACGTACGCGACCGACCACGACTGCTTCTTCCGCCGCGACGGGACGATGGTGCCCGTCGCCTACACCGCCGTCCCGATTCCCGTCGACGGCGCGACCGGCAGCGCGGTGCTCTTCCACCCGACCGGCGAGGCGGGCGACGTGGTGGCGCACGCGCAGGAGTCCGCGCTGCGTCTGCGCCGCTCGGAGGCGCTGCACCGCACGCTCACCGCCAACCTGCCGGACACCACCGTCTTCCTGATCGACCGCGACCTGCGGATCCTGGCCGCCGAGGGCGAGGCGGTCCGGCGCCTGCCGTGGTTCGAGCCGTCGATGTTCCGCGGGCAGCTCGTCACGGAGCTGGCGGACGTCCCGGCGCACGTCCTGGACCTGGCGGTCGAGCACTACCGCGGCGCGTTCGACGGCGTGCGGCGGACGTTCGAGTTCGACAGCGAGGGCATGACGTTCTCCATCCAGGCGGTGCCGGTCTTCGCCGAGGACGAATCGGTCGAGACCGTGCTCGTCGTCGCGCGCGACGTCACGGCGTGGGCCGTCGCGCAGGCCTCGCTGGGCCGCCGCGCCCGCCAGCAGCAGGCGGTCGCCGAGCTCGGCCGCTTCGCCCTCGGGGCGCGCGACCACACCGAGCTGATCGACCGCGCGCTCGCCACCGCGGTGCACACCCTCGACGCGGCCGGCGGCGCGATCCTCGAGGTCGACGAGGTCCGCGACCGGCTCGTCATCGCCTCCACGTCCGGGATGGCCGGGCAGGTGCGGCCGGGCGACTTCTCGTCGCGGGACCCGACGACCACCGCCGTGGGGTACGCGCTGAAGACCGGCGCGCCGCTCGTGGTCCACGACTACGCCGCGGAGACGCGCTTCACGCCGTTCCCGCAGTTCCTGGCGACCGGCCTGCGGAGCGCGATCGTCGTCCCGTTCACCGTCCACGACCGGCAGTACGGGGCGCTCGCCGTCAACGCGCACGCGCCAGCGCTCTACACGGAGGACGACGCGACGTTCGTCTCGGCCATCGCCACGCTCGTGTCCGTCGCGATCGAGCGCCACCTGGACGAGGAGGCCACGCGGCACGCGGCGCTGCACGACCCGCTGACCGGGCTGCCGAACCGGGCGCTCGCGCTCGACCGGCTCGACCAGGCGCTCGCGCGCCGGCACCGCGACGGCACTGACGTAGCGGTGCTCGCGCTCGACCTCGACCGGTTCAAGAACATCAACGACTCGTTCGGCCACGCCGCGGGCGACGAGGTGCTGCTGGAGCTCGCGCCGCGGCTGCGCGCGTCGGTCCGCCCGACCGACACGCTCGCGCGGCTCGGCGGCGACGAGTTCGTCGTCGTCTGCGGCGACGCGGACGCGCGCACGGCGGCCGGCGTCGCCGAGCGCCTCGCCGCCGCCGTCAGCCGGCCGCTCGAGCTGCGCAGCGGCGAGCACTTCTTCAGCGTCAGCATCGGCATCGCCGTCTCGTCGAACCTGCAGGACACGGCCGAGTCGCTCCTGCGCGACGCGGACGCGGCGCTCTACCGCGCCAAGGACCGCGGGCGCGGGCGGTACGAGGTCTTCGACGAGGCGATGCGCTCGCGCGTGATGGGCCGCCTGCACACCGAGCGCGAGCTGCGCCGGGCGCTCGACCGCGACGAGCTGGTGGTCTGGTACCAGCCGGTCATCGATCTCTGCACCGGGCGGCCGGTCGCGACGGAGGCGCTCGTGCGGTGGGAGCACCCCGAGCGCGGGCTCGTCTCGCCGCTCGAGTTCATCCCGGTGGCCGAGGAGACCGGCCTGATCGCCGACCTCGGCCTGCTCGTGCTCGAGCGGGCGTGCGCGCAGACCGCGCGGTGGCAGCGCGACGGCCTGCCGCTCGGCGTGTCGGTGAACGTCTCGGGCCGCCAGGCGGTCAACCCGGCGTTCGCGGTGGAGGTCGCGGGCATCGCGCGCACCGCGGGCCTCGCCCCCGGCTCGCTGGCGCTGGAGATCACCGAGACGGTGCTGATGGAGGAGGCCGAGGCGCCGATCGCCGTCCTGCACGACCTGCGCGACCTCGGCCTCTCGCTCGTCCTCGACGACTTCGGCACCGGCTACTCGTCGCTCGCGCGGCTCAAGCGGTTCCCGCTCGACACGCTGAAGGTCGACCGCGCGTTCATCTCCGGCGTCGCCGCCGACGCCGACGACCGCGCCATCGTCAAGGCCACGATCGACATGGCCCACGCGCTCGGCCTCACCGTCGTCGCCGAGGGCGTCGAGACCCGCGAGCAGGAGGACGTCCTGCGCACCCTGCGCTGCGACCGCGTCCAGGGCTACCTCCACGCACGGCCCCAGCCCCCGGAGGCGCTCACCGAGCTCCTCAGCGGAGCTGCCGCCTCGCGCTAGAGCGGCGCGGCGGTGCCGAGGATCCAGAGGCCGGTGAGGGTCTGGACCATCCGCTCGAACCGCTCGCCCTCGGCGGGGCGGTCGCGGACGACGAACTCGATCCACGCCATCCACTCGGTCATGGCGGCGAGCGCCTCGGCGGTCATCGGCACGTCGAGGTCGGCGCGGATCTCGTCCCGCGCGCGCCAGCGCTCGAGGTCGCGGCCGATCCGCGCGACGAAGTCCTCCCGCAGCTCGAGCCAGATCTGCTCGACGTCGCGGTGCCCGCCGAACGCGTCCAGCTCGGCCCGCCACATCCCCCGCCGGCGCGAGAACGCCTCCAGGTACTGACGCGTGGCGGTCTCCACGAGCGCCTCGCGGTCCTCCGGCAGCGCGCCGGGCCGGGCCTCCCGCGCGAGGACGTCCCCGAGCTCGCGCATGAGCTCGTAGAACACCGCCTCCTTGTTGCGGAAGTACAGGTAGAACGTCCCCCGCGCGGTGCCCGCGCGCTCGACGATGTCCGCCACCGTCGTCGCGCGGTACCCGCGGGTCTCGAAGGCGTCGCGGGCAGCGTCCAGCAGCATCCGCCGCGTGTCCGCTGCCCGCGCGCTCGAGCTCATCGCGCGTGATTCTCCATGATGCGGCCGACGGCCCGCTCCTAGAGCTCCGCCTTCTGGAACTCGAACTCCTTGGCGAACTCCGACTCGTACTGGTACTCGAGCCGGCCGAGGCCGAACGCCTTCTTCGGGTCGACCTCGAAGATCGTCGACTTGCGCGGCGGGTTGCGCTGCTCCGCGGCGCCGTACTGGTAGTCGTCGGTCAGGCCCTCGAAGGAGACCGTGCCCAGCTCGCCGGCGGCCTTCGTGATGCCCTCGTGCGACAGGTCGCCCAGCTCGACGGCCTTCTCCAGCACCGCCTCCATCGCGCGGCCCTGGTTGTAGCCGAACGCGAAGTAGTAGTCGGGCTCCTGCTTCGGGCGCAGCTCCTGGACGTTCTTGACCATCTCGGCCATGCCCGGGACCGACTCGTCGCCCCACTCGGTGCCCTCGGCGATGACCCACGCGGTCTGCTCGAGGTACTTGGCGAGCGGCGACTTGCCCAGCTCGTCGATCCACGCCGGCGACTGCGCCATCCAGCGCGGGGCGAACTTCAGCTGCGCGGCGGTGCCCCAGATCGTGCCCGCGTCGGTCGGGGTCGCGACGAGGAAGACGGCCTCGCAGCCCGCCCGCTTGAGGCGCTGCACCTGGCCGGCGACGTCCTTGGTGCCGACGCGGAACTTCTGCGTCTCGGTCACCTCGAAGCCGAGCTTCTCGGCCGCGAAGTCGACGCCCTGCTGGCCGGCCTCGCCGTACACGTCGTCCTGGATGAAGGTGCAGATCTTCTTGCCCTTTCCGTCCGCCTTGTTGACGTAGTAGTCGAGGGCGTTGATGGCCTGCACCTGGTACGGGCCGCCGACCGGGAGCAGCTGCGGCTCACGGACCCAGAACGCGTCGAGCGACGCGGGCGCGGCGAGCACCTTGTCGCGGTTGAGCTGCGGCAGGAGCGCGAGCGTCGGCGCGGTGCCGAGCACCTGCGTGAACGCGACGACCTGGTTCTTGAGCCGGTTGTACTGCTGGACGGTCTTGTCCGGCTCGTACTGCGTGTCGGCCTGCTCGATCTCGACCTTGTACTTGCCCGCGATGCCGCCCTTCTTGTTGACGGCCTCGAAGTACACCTCGTTCCCTGCCGTGAGCGGCTCGCCGATGACGGCCACGCCGCCGGTCAGCGGCGTCAGCACGCCGAGCTTGATCGTCTTGCCGTCGAAGCCCTCCGTCTTCTTCGGCGCACCACCGCCGCCGCCGTTGCCGCCGGCCGACGTCTCCTCGTCCTGCCCGCACGCCGCGCCGGTCAGCGCGAGCGCCGCGGCCGCCGCAGCGGCCAGTAGACCCTTCCTCCGCATGGACCCTCCTCAGAGTCGCTTTCCTGCTCCCACAAGTCAGTACGAGAACGGCCACGCCTTGAAGTACGTCTTGACGCGCAGCCAGATCGCCGCGAGCCCACGGGGCTCGAGGATCAGGAACAGCACGATCAGGACGCCGAAGACGGCCTGGTTGAACGAGGCGACGCTGATGAACCCGCTGTCCGACGCGCTGGTCTGCACGCCCGGGATCGACTCGCTGTACTCCTCGATGAGCGCCGGCAGCCCGCCCAGGAACAGGGCGCCGAGGATCGATCCGAAGATCGTCCCGACCCCGCCGACGATGATGATCGCGATGTACTGGATGGAGAGGAACAGCGTCCACTCCTCCGGGCTGACGAACTGCTGGTACGAGCCGTACAGCGCGCCGCCCATCGCCGCGAGCGCGCTGGACAGCGCGAACGCCCACACCTTGTACGTCCCCAGCCGCACGCCGATGACCTCGGCGGCGACGTCGCGGTCGCGCACCGCCTGCAGCGCCCGGCCGGGCCGCGTGCGGACGATGTTCTTCGCGAGCAGCGCGACGACCGCCACGAGCGCCCAGATCACCCAGAACCACGCCTGGTTGGGCGACCAGATCGTGCCGGCGATCGTCGCGTCGTTGACGTCGAAGACCCCAACGTTGGTCGGCGCGTTCACCGACGTGCCCGACGAGCCGCCGGTGACGCCCGTGAGGTTGCGGAACAGGTGCTCGCCCAAGAAGACGAGCCCGAGCGTCACGATCGCCAGGTAGTTGCCGCGCAGGCGCAGCGCGAACGGGCCGACGAGCGCCCCGACGACGCCGCCGAAGAGTGCGGCGCACAGCAGCCAGAGCGGCAGCGGCAGGTTCAGCTCGCCGCCCGCCTTCGCCGCGACGTACGCCCCGCAGCCGAGGAAGAACGCCTGCCCGAGCGAGACCTGGCCCGTGTAGCCGGTGAGCAGGTTGAGCCCGATCGCGCCGATCGCGGCGATCCCCGCGTAGTTGAGGATCGAGAGCCAGAAGTCGCCGGAGATCAGCTGCGGCAGGAAGAGCCACGCCACGACGAGGAGCAGCAGCCCGACCTTCGCCGAGCGCGAGCCGAAGAGCCGCAGCTCGTCCTCGTACCGGCGCGTCATCCCGTGGTACGGCTTGGCCATCAGACGCGCCTCACTTCGGGAGTGCCGAACAGGCCGTAGGGCCTGACGAGCAGGATCAGGATCATCACGACGTACGGCGCGACGCCGGAGAAGCCGTCGCCCAGCCAGGGGGCGACGTCGTCCTGGTAGCCGGCCACCAGCGCCTGCGTGAGGCCGATGATGAGGCCGCCGAGCACCGCGCCGACCGGCGAGTCGAGCCCGCCGACGATCATCGCCGGGAAGGCCAGCAGCGCGACGGTGCCGATGCCCGGCGTCACCGCCGCCGCGCCCGCCGCCAGCGTCACGCCCGCCAGCGCCGCCAGCGCGCCGGAGATCGCCCACGACAGCGCGAACACCTTCCGCGCGCTGATGCCCTGCGCCAGCGCCGCCTCCTGGTCGTGGGCGGTCGCGCGCATCGCCACGCCCCAGTCGGTGAAGCGGAAGAACGCGAAGAACGCGGCGAGGACGAAGCCGGCGATGCCGAGCGTCCAGAGGTCGCGGACCGACATCGTCACGCCGCTCACGTCGATCGTCTCCACGCCCCACGGGTCGTTGAGGTTCAGCGCGTCGAAGCCCCAGATCACCGTGATGACCTGGTCGATGAAGAACAGCAGGCCGATCGTGATCATGATCACCGCGAAGACGGGCTGGCCAACCATCCGGCGCAGCACCAGAGCCTCGATCGCGGCGCCCACCAGCGCGGTCGCCGCCGCGCCGCCGAGGACGGCCAGCCAGAACGGCAGCTCGGCGGAGTTGACCAGCGCGTACGTCATGTACGTGCCGAGCGCGAGCAGCGCGCCCTGGGCGAAGTTGATGACGCCGGTGGCCTTGTAGATGATCACGAAGCCGAGCGCGACGAGCGCGTACCGCGCGCCCAGCGCCAGCCCCGCGAACGCGATCTGGAGGAACTCGCTCATGCGTACAGCGCCTCGATCTCGCCCGCGAACCGCTCCTCGATCGCGCGCCGCTTGACCTTCAAGGTCGCGGTGAGCTCGCCGTCCTCGTGGTCGAGCTCCTTCTCCAGCAGCGTGAACCGCTTGATCGTCTCCACCTGCGCCAGCTCCCGATTGACCTCGTCCACCACGCCCGCGATCAGCTCGCGCACCTCGTCCTTCGCGCTCAGGTCGCGGTAGGTCGTGAAGGCGAGCGAGCGCCGCGTCGCCCAGTCGCCGACGACGTCCGCCTCGATGCCGATCAGCGCGACGAGGTGCTTGCGGCGGTCGCCGACGATCACCGCCTCGCGTACGTACGGGGAGACCTTCAGGCGGTTCTCGATCTCCGAGGGCGAGATGTTCTTGCCGCCCGCGGTGATGATGATGTCCTTCTTGCGGTCGGTGATCGTGAGGAACCCGTCGCCGTCGAGCACGCCGATGTCGCCGGTGTGCAGCCAGCCGTCCGCGTCCACCGTGTCCGCCGTCGCCTCGGGGTTCTTGAAGTAGCCCTTGAAGACGCCCGCGCCGCGGGTGAGGATCTCGCCGTCGTCGGCGATCCGGATCTCGACGCCCGGGCACGCGCGGCCGACCGTCCCGATCCGCACGTCCTCCGGCGGGGTGAACGTGCAGACCGCGGTGTTCTCCGTCTGGCCGTACCCCTCGCGGACCGGCACGCCGAGCCGCGTGAAGTACTCGAGCACCTGCGGGGCGATCGGCGCGGCGCCCGAGACCGCGTTGCGGCACCGGCGCAGGCCGAGCTTCTCGCGCAGCGGCATGAGGATCGCGCGGGCGAGCGGGTTGCGC
The DNA here is from genome assembly GCA_035563115.1 of Solirubrobacteraceae bacterium. Taxonomy (GTDB): domain Bacteria; phylum Actinomycetota; class Thermoleophilia; order Solirubrobacterales; family Solirubrobacteraceae; genus CADCVT01. The sequence continues at coordinate 13,711 of DATMVO010000111.1, read as the reverse complement.
TTGCCCAGCGCCCACCGGTACGCGGCGCGCTTGATCCGCGACGCGTCGGCCATCCGGATCTCGACGCCGGCCATCATCTTCTCCCACACGCGCGGGACGCCGAGGAAGAACGTCGGCTGCACGTCGCGCAGGTCCTGCGCGAACGACTCGCCGCCCTCGCCGAAGTTGACGACGTAGCCAACGGCGGTGGCGTCGATGACGCTGAACAGGCGCTCGGCGATGTGGCAGAGCGGCAGGTACGAGAGCGCCTCGTCGTCGGGCGACACGTCGTAGATCTGCACGAACGCGGCGCCCGCGGCGACCATGTTCGCGTGGGTGATCATCGCGCCCTTGGGCGGGCCGGTCGTGCCGGAGGTGTAGACGACGATCGCGGTGTCGTCGGCGTTGAGCCGCTCGACCCGTTCCTCCCACGCGCCGCGCTCGTGGCGCGCGCCCAGCTCCTCCAGCTCGGCGTAGGTGAGGAGCATCGGGTCGCTGCCGAGCTCACGGACGTTCCGCGGGTCCATCACGACGATCCGCTTCAACCGCGGCAGCCGCTCGCGGACCTCGAGCGCCTTGTCGAGCTGCTCCTCGTCCTCGGCGATCAGCACGACGGTCTCGGAGTGGCTGAGCAGGTACTCGACCTCCGCGGCGGGCGACGTCGGGTAGATGCCGGTGACGACCGCGCCGACGCCCTGCGCGCCGAGGTCGGCGAGGACCCACTCGGGCCGGTTCTCGGCGTGGATCGCGACGACGTCGCCAGGCTCGACGCCCAGCTCCAGCAGGCCGAGGCCAGCGTGGGCGGCGCGGTCGGCGTACTGCCCCCACGTCGTCTCGCGCCAGACGCCGCGGTGCTTGTCGCGCAGCGCGGTGGCGTCGGGCCGCGTCGCGGCGTGGTGGAGCAGCTGGGCGGGGAGCGAGCTCACGCGGCCGCCCCCAGGTACGCCTCGATGACCTGCGGGTTGGCCTGGATCTCGGTCGGCGTCCCGATCGCGATCGGCTTGCCGAAGTCGAGCGCCATCACGCGGTCGGCGAGGTCCATCACGAGGTGCATCTCGTGCTCGACGAGGATCATCGCGATGCCCAGCTGCGCCTGCGCCTCGAGGATGTAGCGGGCCATGTCCTCGGTCTCCTCGAGGTTCATGCCGGCGACCGGCTCGTCGAGCAGCAGCACCTTCGGCTCCATTGCCAGCGCACGGCCCAGCTCCAGCCGCTTCTGGATGCCGTAGGGGAGCAGGCCCGCGTGCGTGTGGCGGTGCGGCTCGAGCTCCAGCAGCTCCACGACCTCCTCGACCTTCGCGCGGTGCTCGACCTCCTCGCGCTTCGCGCGCCCCCACCACAGCGCGCCGCTCACGAAGCCGGTCTTCATCAGGTGGTGGCGGCCGAGCATGAGGTTGTCGACCACGCTGAGGTTCGTGAAGAGCCCCAGGTTCTGGAACGTCCGCGCGACGCCGAGCTGCGCGATGTCCGCCGGCGAGTGCTTGGACAGGTCCTCGCCGTCGAGCGTGATCCGCCCCTCCTGCGGGCGGTAGACGCCGTTCAGGCAGTTGAAGATCGAGGTCTTGCCGGCGCCGTTCGGGCCGATCACGGCGAACAGCTCACCGGCGTCGACGTCGAAGCTGACGCCGTCCAGCGCGCGGACGCCGCCGAAGCGGAGCGTCACGTCCTCGACGTTCAGGAGGCCCACTTCTTCCTCCTCCGGTAGGACTTGACGTCGCGGAAGGAGCGGCGCGACTCGCCGCCTCCGCCGAGGTAGAACTCCTGGATGTCCTGGTCGGCCAGGAGGTCGCTCGCGGCGCCCTCCTTGACCACGCGGCCCGTCTCCATCACGTAGCCGCGCTGGGCGATGGAGAGCGCCATCGTCGCGTTCTGCTCGACCAGCAGGACGCTCGTGCCCTCCTGGTTGATCGTCACGACGAGGTCGCGGATCTGCTCGACGAGCTTCGGCGCGAGGCCGAGCGACGGCTCGTCGAGGAGCAGCAGCCGCGGCGACGCCATCATCGCCCGGCCCATCGCGAGCATCTGCTGCTCGCCGCCGGAGAGGTAGCCCGCCGTCGACCGGCGCCGCTCCTTGAGCACCGGGAAGAGGTCGAGCACGCGGTCGTGGTTCTCGCTCGAGCCCTTGCCCCGCCGCTGCGTGAAGCCGCCGGCGCGCAGGTTCTCGTCGACCGTCAGCTCCTGGAAGATCCGCCGGCCCTCCATGACCTGGGCGATGCCGCGCTTGACGACGGTCGCCGGATCCAGGCCGCTGACCTTCGCGCCCTCGAAGTCGACCTGGCCCTTGGTGACCTTGCCGCGGTGGACGCCCAGCAGGCCGGTCACGGCGCGCAGGAGCGTCGTCTTGCCGGCGCCGTTCGCGCCCAGCAGGGCGACGACCTGGCCTTGCGGCACCTCCATGGAGACACCGCGCAGCACGAGCGCGATGTCGTTGTAGACGACCTCCACGTTGCGGACGGCCAGGATCGCCCCAGCCGCCTGCTTCGCCTCGGCCGGGACGGCACGAACGGCTTCCACAGACCCCTCTCCTCCTCCTCGTGCCGAACGCTACAGCACCACTGACACTCGTGTCAGTGGTTGCGCAACAGATCTTCGAACCGTTGCGCGCGCCCGCGTAAAGGAGGGAGTGGGACGCCGCGCCCTGAGTTGGCGCGTCGCCGCTCAACGCCGGTTCGGCGGAACGGCCGTACCGGTTTGAGCGCCCCGCGCTAGCGGTGCGAGAAGGGGCAGTTCGTGCAGACCGTGCTCTCGGGGTACCGCTCGAGCCGGCGCGGGTCGATCGGGTCCCCGCACACGTCGCAGGTGCCGTACGTGCCCTCGTCGAGCTTGACCAGCGCGCGGTCGACCTTCTCCAGCCGGGACTCGAGCTGGGTGCCGACGCCGATCGTCGTGAGCCGCTCGATCGCCTCGGTCGTGCCGTCGCCGATGCGCTTGCCGAACGAGAGGTTCGTGCCGCGCTCGGGCCGCTCGGTGAACCGGCCGAGCCGCCGCTCGATCTGCTCCTTGCTCGCGCGCAGCTCGCGCTCGGCGGCGGCGAGATCGACGGGACCGGTGGAGGACGTGGCCATCTCCGTGCTCTACCCGCAGCGCAGGGCTTCTGCAACACTGACACGAAACCTCAGTCGGCCCTACTGAGATTCGTGTTGACGTCCGACTGAGATGTGCGCTACTCTTGCACCTGCAACCTTCTCCCCTCTCAAAGGTTTCGCATGCATCAGACCCTGCTTCTCGTACCTCTCGACGACACGGTCGTCTTCCCGACGATGGACGTGACCCTTCCCGTGGACGTCGCGGGCGAGGAGCGTGTCCTGCTCGTGCCGCGCCACGACGGCGAGTTCGCGAAGGTCGGCACGATCGCCGACGTCACGGACTCGGTCCGCCTCCCGGGCGGCGCGCGTGGGGCGCAGCTGGAGGGCGTCGCGCGCGGCGTCATCGTCGGCGCCGCTCAGACCGACACCCTCGGCCGCCTGCGCGTGGCCGTGGAGGAGCACGCGGACGAGGTCCCGGTGAGCGGCCGCACCCGCGAGCTGGAGACCGACTACCGCGCGGTGGTCGAGGAGATCCTCGAGCTGCGCGGCGATGACGGCCGCGTCGCCCAGTTCCTGCGCGCGATCACCGATCCGGGGCCGCTCGCCGACTCCTCGGGCTACTCGCCCGACCTCACCTTCGAGCAGAAGGTCCGCCTGCTCGAGCAGACCGACGTGACCGAGCGCCTCGCGCTCGCCGTCGAGTTCCAGCGCGAGCGCCTGACGCAGATGCAGGTGCGCCGCAAGATCCGCGACGACGTCGAGTCCGGCGCGCAGAAGCAGCAGCGCGAGTACTTCCTCCGCAAGCAGATGGAGTCCATCCGGCGCGAGCTGGGCGAGGACGAGGGCTCCGCGTCGGAGGACTACCGCAAGAAGATCGACGAGTCCGGGATGCCCGAGCACGTCCGCGAGCAGGCCGAGCGTGAGGTCGCGCGGCTGGAGCGCAGCGGGGACGGCAACGAGGGCCAGATGATCCGGACGTACCTGGACTGGCTCGTCGCCGTGCCGTGGTCCAAGCGGTCGGACGAGGTGCTCGACCCGGTCGCCGCGCGCGGCGTCCTGGACGCCGACCACGCCGGCCTGGACGACGTCAAGGAGCGGATCGTCGAGTACATCGCGATCAAGAAGCTGCGCGAGGAGCGCGGCATCGAGGCCGACAAGAAGGCCGGGGCGATCCTGACCCTGATCGGCCCGCCCGGCACCGGCAAGACGTCCATCGGCGAGTCGATCGCCCGCGCGACCGGCCGCGAGTTCGTGCGCATGTCGCTCGGCGGCGTCCGCGACGAGGCGGAGATCCGCGGCCACCGGCGCACGTACATCGGCGCGCTCCCGGGCCGCCTGGTCCGCGCGCTCCGCGACGCGAAGACGATGAACCCGGTGATCATGCTCGACGAGGTCGACAAGGTCGGCGCCGACTGGCGCGGCGACCCGTCGTCGGCCCTGCTCGAGGTGCTCGACCCGGCGCAGAACCACAGCTTCCGCGACCACTACCTCGACGTCGAGATCGACCTGTCCGAGGTCATGTTCATCGCCACGGCGAACATGGCCGAGACCATTCCCGGCCCGCTGCTGGACCGGATGGAGGTCATCAACTTCGACGGTTACACGGTGCAGGAGAAGACCGCGATCGCGCGAGACTACCTGCTCCCCCGCCAGCGCGAGCGCAACGGGCTGCGCGAGGAGGAGGTCTCGGTCAGCGACGAGACGCTCCGCACGCTGGTCAGCGAGTACACGCGTGAGGCGGGCGTCCGCAACCTCGAGCGCGAGCTCGGCAAGGTGCTGCGGAAGGTGGCGACCAAGGTCGCGTCCGCGACGGTGACGCCGCCGGTGACCATCGGCGTCGACACGTTGCGCGACGCGCTCGGCCGGCAGAAGTTCTTCCAGGAGGCCGCGATCCGCACGGCGGTGCCGGGCGTCGCGACGGGTCTGGCGTACACGCCGGTCGGCGGCGACGTGCTCTTCATCGAGGCCAACCGCGCCAAGGGCAAGGGCGGGCTCGTCCTGACCGGCCAGCTCGGCGACGTCATGAAGGAGTCGGCGCGGATCGCCCTCACCTACGTGCGGGCGCACGCGACCGAGCTCGGCATCGACGAGGACGCGTTCGAGGACCGTGAGTTCCACGTCCACGTCCCCGCGGGCGCGATCCCGAAGGACGGCCCGAGCGCCGGCGTCACGATGACGACCGCGCTGGCGTCGCTGCTGAGCGGCCGCCCGGTGAAGCACACGGTGGGCATGACCGGCGAGGTCACGCTGCAGGGCCGCGTGCTGCCGATCGGCGGGCTCAAGCAGAAGGTCCTGGCCGCGCACGCCGCGGGCCTGACCGACGTGATCATCCCCGAGCGCAACCGCGGCGACCTGGACGACGTCCCGGCCGAGGTGCGCGACAACATGACCTTCCACCCGGTGATGACGGTGGCCGAGGTGCTCGACATCGCGCTCGAGCCGGCGCCGGTGAAGGTCTGATCCCGACCAGTTGACCCCACAGGGAGCCCGGCGACCCACGGGCTCCCGTCTCGAAGCAGCATCCGGCGCCGGGCCGCGCCCTCCTCTCCTCCCGCGGCCCGGCGCTCGCTGCTTTCCGGCCGTCCGCCACCGGTCCACCAACGCTTGCGTGACGGTTCTCCCGCATCTAGGCTGGGGCTGTGTCCCGGACGACCGCCCTGCTCACCGTGCTCGCCGCCGCGCTCCTCGCGGCGCTCCTTCCCTCCGTCGCCTCGGCCGACCCCGCGCCGCCGTGCCCCACGCCGGACTTCGCCCCGCTCGTCGCCGGCGAGGAGGGCTTCGTCCCGGTCGCCCAGCACTGCCCGCCCGACGAGGAGGACCGCGATCCGGAGCGGTGGGAGATCGGGCTCGACTTCGGCGACGGCACCTCGGGCACCGCGACGTTCGCCGCGGACCACTGGTTCGCGGGCGGGCTGCACACCTACGCGCAGCCGGGCACGTACCGTGTCGTCGCGACGGTGACGTACAAGCCGACCGGCACGGTGAAGACGTACGAGGCCGACGTCACCGTGGCCGCGCCGCCGCCGCCCCCGCCCGCCGCCGCGTCCCCCGCCCCCGGCACCGCGACCGCTCACTCGGCACCCTCGTCGCCCGCGCCGCCGTGCCCGGCCGTCACGCTGGCGCCGCCGCCGGCCGAGGGCACCGAGGGGATCGTCGCCGTCGCGCAGCACTGCCCGCGCCTGGCTGCCGACCGCGACGTCACCCGCTTCCAGGTCCGGATGGACTTCGGCGACGGCACGAGCGGGTCCGGGCGGATGCTCGACGCGTGGGTCTTCCTGATCGGCGGCGAGCACACGTACCGCCGCGCGGGCGACTACACGGTGCGCGCCACCGTGCGGAACCTGGCGACGGGCGAGGAGTGGACGTACGTGCGCCCGGTGCGGATCCGCAACGCGCCGCTCACCGCCGTCCGGCTGGCCGCGCCGCGGTTCACCGTCGCGCGGACGAGCGCGCCGCAGCCGCTCGTCGCGTTCCGCGACGGCAACCCGCTCGCCAGGAAGACGAGCCACCGGGCGACGATCTCGTGGGGCGACGGCACCCGCTCGCGCGGCACCATCCGCAAGGACGAGGACGGGCGGTTCGTCGTCCTCGGCCGGCACCGGTACACGAAGGAGCGTCCCCGGACGATCCGCGTGACGGTCCTCGACGGGCGCCAGAAGCTCGTCCTGCGGACGCGGGCGCTCGTCGGGCGCGTGCTCGACGAGCTGCCGGAGCGGCGCTAGGCGCGCGCGGGCTCGCGCGCCTGGTCTCGCTCCTGCGCGGCGAAGAAGCGGCGGACCTCGTCGATCGCGTCGCGGCGCGCCTCGGGCGCCGCGGGGCGCACCGGCTGCCCGAACGCGACCCGCACCTGGTGGCGGCGCTGCCAGAGCTTGCGCTTCGGCCACGCCTGCCCGCGCGGCATCGCGCGGTCGGTGCCGGTGAGGTGGATGGGGACGAGCGGCACGCCGTGCTGGGCGGCGAGCACCGCCGCGCCCGTGCGCAGCCGGCCCTCGGACTTGTCCTTCGCGCGCGTGCCCTCCGGGTAGACGAGCACGCTCCAGCCGCTGTCGAGCAGCGCGTGGACGTGGTCGAGCTCGTCCGACCCGCCGCCCTCGCGCATCACCGGCACCGTGCCGAACGTCAGCGACACCACGGCCGCCTTGCGCCGGTCGGCGTAGAAGTAGTCGGCCGCCGCGGCGACCACGGTGCGGCGCCGCCGCGCGCCGGGGAGCGCGTTGAGGATGATCGGCGTGTCGATGTGGCTCTGGTGGTTGGCCACGAACACCGCCGGCCCGTCCACGGCGGCCACCCGCTCGGTCCCCTCGACGCGGCGCTCGGTGTACCAGGCGAGCAGCCCCCGGTGGAACAGGCCGCGGAGCAGCGCGGCGCGCGCCGCGCAACCGAGCGGCGACCGTGCCCACGTCTGATCCAGCTGCGCGCACCGGCCGCGACTCACGTGCTCTTCGTCCTCCACCGCTCCACCAACACCGCTCACGCCGTGCGGTAACACCCCCGGCCTCCTACGCTGCCTCACGACGACGACGGGCGACGGGAGCACGTGGATGCAGGCGATGAAGTGGTGGGGCTGGGGGCGCGAGGACGTCGCGTTCACGCACGAGGACAAGCCGGAGCTGCGCGGCTTCATCCAGGAGAAGCTGGGGCTCGACATCGAGGAACGCGCGTCGCGCCCGCCGGCGTTCGCGGACGTCGACGTGCCCGCGTCGCGGCTGCCGGCCGAGCTGCACGCCGCGCTCTCCGCGGCGGTCGGCGGCGACGAGCACCTCTCGATCGACGCGCTCGACCGCGTGATCCACGCGCGCGGCAAGTCGCTGCGCGACCTCGTCCGCACCCGCGCCGCCGACCTTCCCCGCGTCCCCGACGTCGTGGTGCGGCCGGCCGACGAGGAGCAGGTCGTGGCCGTGCTGCGCGCCGCGCTGGACGCCGACGCGGTCGTCATCCCGTTCGGCGGCGGCTCGAACATCTCCGGCTCGCTCGAGGCGCCCTCAGGCGAGGAGCGACCGGTCGTCAGCGTCGACATGGCGCGCCTGAACCGGCTGCTGGAGATCGACCCGGCGGCGCGGACCGCCCGCGTGCAGGCCGGCGTCTACGGCCCGCACCTGGAGGAGCAGCTCAAGGCGCGCGGGTACACCGCCGGTCACTTCCCGGACTCGTTCACGCACTCGACGCTCGGCGGCTGGATCGCGACGCGGTCGAGCGGCATGCAGTCCGACAAGTACGGCGACATCGCCGATCTCACCCGCGCGGTGCGGATGGTCTCGCCGGGCGGCGTGGTCGCGACGCGGGCCGTGCCGTCGACCTCGACCGGCCCGTCGCTGCGCGAGATGATCCTGGGCAGCGAGGGCCGGCTGGGGATCATCACCGAGGCGACGATCCAGGTCCACCGCCTGCCCGCCGAGCGCGTGATCCTCGGCTACCTCTTCCCCGACTGGGCGCGCTCGCTGGCGTGCATGCGCGCGCTGGCGGAGGCGGAGGTCTTCCCGTCGGTGACCCGCGTGTCGGACGCGAACGAGACCGCGTTCTCCTTCGCGACGCAGAAGAAGAAGTCGCCGGTGGACAAGCTCAAGCAGCGCGCGCTGCGGGTCATCCTCGAGCGCAAGTCGATCGACCCCGCGCGGATGTGCCTGTCGTTCATCGGCTACGAGGGGTCGGCCAAGCACGTCGCGGCGCAGCGCAAGGCGGTCGGCAAGATCGTCGCGTCGCACGGCGGCATCTGCGTCGGCGCGTCGCCGGGCGAGCTGTACGACCAGAAGAAGTTCGACACCCCGTACATCCGCGACTTCCTCCTCGACCGCGGCGCGCTGGCCGACGTGTCGGAGACGAGCGCGCCGTGGAGCGGGCTGCAGGGGCTGTACGACCGCGTGAGCGCGGCGGGGGAGAACGCGTTCGCCGAGCTGGGCGTCCGTGGCTACCTCATGTGCCACCTCTCGCACTCGTACCACTCGGGCGCGTGCCTGTACTTCACGTTCGCGGTCGTCGCCAGCGGGACGCGGCCGGAGCTGGAGGAGTACGACACGATCAAGTCCGCCATCCAGCAGGCGTTCGTCGACAGCGGCGCGACGCTCTCGCACCACCACGGCGTCGGCGCCGAGCACGCGCCGTGGATGGAGCAGGACGTCTCGCCCGCGGGCGTCGGGATCATCCGCGCGCTGTTCGACGGCGTCGACCCGGGCCGCAACCTCAACCCGGGGAAGATCGTCGACGCCCCGCGGGTCTACTCGACCGGGGCCTACGCCCCCGCGTCCTCCAGCTCGTCGACGAGCGACTCCACGTCGTAGAAGCCCTTGTAGGGGCGGCCGTCGATGAAGAACGCCGGCGTGCCGCCCACGCCGGCCTGCTCGCCGGCCGCCCGGTCCTCCTGCACGCGCTGCGCGATCTCGGCGGACTCGAGGTCCTCGCGGAAGCGGCGCTCGTCGAGGCCGAGCTCCCGGGCGTAGCCGACGAGCTGGTCGGTGTGGAGCTCCTTCTGGTGCGCGAAGAGGACGTCGTGCATCTCCCAGAACCTGCCCTGGTTCGCCGCGGCCTCGGCCGCGGCGGCGGCGCGCTCGGCGTCCGGGTGCCGGGACGGGATCGGGAAGTGGCGGAAGCGGAGCGTCACGCGCCCGTCGAGCCGCTCGAGCACGCGCGCGATCGAGGGCGCCGCGTCGCGGCAGTAGGGGCACTGGAAGTCGCCGAACTCGGTGAGCTCGACGGCGCCGGTGCCGCGGACGTGGTCGGTCATGCGGGTTGCCTCCTGCGCTGCAGCCGCGCGGTCTCCAGGTCGAGGTCGCGCTGGACGGCGTTCATGAGCGGGGTCGTGATCGTGCCGGCGTCGCGCATCGCGGCGAGCTGCTCGCCCTCGATCTCCAGCAGCTCCAGCCGCAGGCGCAGCCACGTGTCGGCGTCCGAGTCGACGTCCGGCACGCCGTCGTGGCACTCGCCGGCGAGCTGGTTGGCGCGCTGCGCGTACAGCGAGCGGGCGCGTTCGAGCGTCGGCGCGTCGACCGTGCGGTCGCTCTCGAACGAGAGCTGGCCGATCCGGTCGAGCGCGGCCTCGATCGTGCGGAACCGCGTCATCGCCTGGCGGCGCGCGTCGGGCTCTTCCTCCACGAAGCGCATCCGGCGGATCAGCGGCGCGAGCGTCAGGCCCTGGACGACGAGCGTCACGCCGATCACGACGATCGTCAGGAAGATGATCTCGTCGCGGAACGGGAACGGCTCGCCCGCGTCGGTGGTGAGCGGGATGGAGAGCGCGACGGCGAGCGAGATCGCGCCGCGCATGCCGGCCCAGCCGACGATGAGCCGCTCCTTGCGCGGGATCGGCGTGCCGCCCGCGACGAGCGCGTCGGCCTCCAGCACCGTGAAGTGGTGGACGACGCGGACGACCATGACGACGAACGCGATGGCGACGCCCTGGAGCAGGAGCGTGGTCGCCGAGGTGTCGATCGCGTCGAGCACCTGCGGGAACTGCAGGCCGACGAGCACGAAGAGCAGCGACTCGAGGATGAACGTCAGCACGCCCCAGAAGCCGTAGGCCTGCAGGCGGGTCGTGGCGTCCGTGATGCCGGGGTCGCGGATGCCGAGGAAGATGCCGCTGACGACCGCGGCGAGGATGCCGGAGAGGCCGAGCTCCTCCGCCAGGACGTAGGCGACGTACGGCGTCAGCAGCGTCACCGTGATCTCGATGAGGCTGTCGTCCAGCTGGCGTCTGAGCTGCGCGACGACCCATCCGATCAGCAGGCCGAGCACGGTGCCCGCGCCCGCGACGAGCAGCAGCTCCTGCACCGCGTCGCCGGCCGTCAGGCTGCCGGTGGCGACCGCGGCGACGGCGAGCCGCCAGGCGGTGAGCGCGGTGCCGTCGTTGACGAGGTTCTCGCCCTCGACGAGGTTCACCACGCGCTCGGGCGCGCCGAGGCGGCGGAAGATCGCGGTGGCGGCGACGAGGTCGGTCGGCGCCAGCACGCAGGCGAGGACGAACGCGGCGCCCCAGCTCATGCCGTCGATCAGCACGTGCGCGACGACGGCGACCGCGACGATCGTCAGCGCGACGAGGACGACGGCGGCGAGGGAGATCGGTCTCCAGTCGCGCGCGAGCATCCGCAGCGACGCCTGGTAGCCCGCCGAGTGGACGAGCGGCGGGATGAAGACGAGGAAGACGACGTGCGGGTCGAGCTCCAGGTTCGGGAGCCCGGGGATGGCGCCGAGGCCGAGGCCCCCGAAGACGAGGACGATCGGGTACGGGATGTGCACCTGGCGCGCCACCCACACGAGGAGGGCGACGACGACCAGGAGGAGGATCAGGAACTCGAGGTCGCCCACTGCTGCTTCTGCTGCTGCTGCTCGCTCGGGGCGGCGGCCTCGGCGGGGACGAGCCGGCCGGCGGCGGCGACCGCGAAGAGCAGCGCGACCCAGGCGGCCGACGCGATCACGATGTGGATCCAGACGAGCCCGGCCGGGAGGTCGAGCTCGTACTGCGCGAAGCCGACGACGCCCTGGGACGCGACGAGCAGGCAGAGGATCGTCAGCGCGCGCATGAGCGTCGCGTGGGCGCCGTTCTTGCGCGCGACGTACCAGGCGAAGACGGCGGCGAGCCCGAGGAGCGTGCCGGTGCGGCCGTGCCAGTGGATCATCGCGTCGAGCGCGATCCAGTCCAGGCGCGAGATGACCTCGCCGGTGCCGGCGCTGCCGGGGTGCGGGCCGGCCGCCGTCGCGAGCGTGCCCGCGAAGAGCGCCAGGCCCCCGAACGGGATCAGCGCGCGGGTGGCGAGCACGACCTTGCGGGCGTGCGTGGGGCGCGAGTCCGGCTCGTGGCGGGCGCGCCAGTAGAGCGCGACGGCCGCGGCCAGGATCAGCATCGAGAGCAGGAAGTGGCCCATCACGAAGCCGGGCCGCAGCTCGAAGATCACCGTGAGGCCGCCGAGGATCGCCTGGCCGAGCACGGAGAGCGGCAGCAGCGCGGAGAGGAGCATCAGGTCGCGCCGGCGCGGGCGGCGGCGGAAGCTGGCGAAGAACGCGACCAGGCACGGGATGCCGACGATGCCGGTCACGACGCGGTTGCCGAACTCGATCATCGCGTGCGTCTCGAGCGGCGCGACGACCGTCTCGCCGCAGCGCGGCCAGTGCTCGCAGCCGAGGCCGGAGCCGGTCAGGCGCACGGCCGCGCCGGACAGCACGATCGCGAAGAGCAGGACGAGCGCCGTGAGCGTGATGAGCTCGAACTGGCGGGGCGTGAGCGTCGGCAGGCGGCGGAGCATGGGGCTCCCGGAAGAGTACGTGCACCATCCCGTGCGTCGGCCCAGCGACTGTCGGGGGTCGAACAGACGTTGAGTCTTCTGTTGCAGTTCCTCCGCAGTCTCGTCGCGATTTGCGGGTCTTTCGTGACCTTGAGCGATTCGTCGCTCTGCAGTTCTTCAGTGCTCAAAGGGGGAGAGCTTCCCTCCGAGCAGCCCTACCGGCAGGAACGACGTTCCAGCGACACACGAAGGGCTGAGGGATGAAGACACGCACCACACGCCGCCTGCTGACGGCGCTGCTCGCCGCCGCGGCGAGCCTGCCGGCGACCGCCCACGCGGGCCAGTACGACATCAACGCCTGCGCCGTTCCGGGCAGGGAGTCGACCTCGCAGGGGGTGTGGGTCGCGTATCAGGTCGGCGATCCCGCGTATCTCCAGATGCCCACGACCACGTGCGCCGGAAGCGGTCACTTCGGCCGTACGGACGTCGGTTCGGCGTTCGACACGTATCGCTTCATGAGCGGTGCCGCCGGGTTCAAGGCGGAGGTTCCGCTCGGCCAGAACATCGAGATTCGCCGCGTCACGCTGCGCGGCGAAGTGAGCTACGCGAAGCCGAGCGACAGTGTCGGCGCTCTGCACACGACCGCTACGCCAGGCGAGTTTGCGATCTGCGGCGCGACGCAGGCGTGCGACTCGACTTGGACGCTGAACTTTCCGGCGAAGACAAGCGACGTCACGATCGGGGTGACGTGCTTCACCGGCGGGAACTGCAAGTCCGGGAAGACGTACCGGCAGGAGTGGAAGTGGGCGGTGCTGACGGCTGAGGAGTCGGGGAAGCCGGTGCTGGCGTCGGTCGGTGGGGCGCTGGTGAGCGGGGAGCCGCAGCGGATGGTGCGGCAGCTGACGTACGTGGCGACGGACGGGGAGAGCGGGGTCGCGCGGGTGCAGGTGCGGCTCGGTGGGGTGCTCGTCGGGGACGACGACGCGCGGGAGGACGTCGCGCGGTGCCACCACCACGGGTGGGCGGCGTGCCCGGCGACGGCGAACGGGAGCGTGGAGATCGACACGCGGCAGGCGAGCGAGGGCGAGCAGCCGCTGACGCTCACCATCACCGACGCGGCGGGGAACACGACCGAGGCGGCGGCGGGGACCGTGCTGATCGACAACGTCCGCCCGCCGGTCGTGGCGCAGGCACCGGGTGTGGCCGGCACGGCGATGGCCGGCGAGGTGCTGACCGGGACGCTCGGGCGGTTCACCGGCGCGACCGCGGCGGCGCCGGCCGTGCGGTGGAAGCGGTGCGATGCGGGCGGGTGCGCGGCGATCCCGGGCGCGACCGACGCGACGTACCGGCTGACGGCCGAGGACGTCGGCAAGCAGGTCCTGTTCGCGGTCACCGCCGTGAACGGCGCGGACGAGCCGGCGACGGCGGAGTCGGCGCGGACCGCGACCGTCGTCGCGCGGCCCGAGCAGCCGGCCGGGGGCGGCGGGACCGGCACCA
>DATMVO010000110.1:0-10624 GCA_035563115.1 Solirubrobacteraceae bacterium | reverse complement strand
CCCGATCGTCCCCGTCACCACGGCCGAGGAGCCGAAGACGCCCGCCGGCTCGCCGCTCCCGCCGGCCACGCCCACGGCGACGACGCAGAGCGACGCAGGCGCGGCGCCCACCGCCGACACGCCGGCCGTCACGCTCCCGCCCGCCACCACGCCCGACCTCGGCAAGACCGTCAACCTCGAGGCCGCCGCCGGCACCGTCCGCGTCAAGCTCCCCGGGACCGACCGGTACGTCGACCTCTCCGACGCCTCCACGCTCCCGGTCGGCACGATCGTCGACACGAACGACGGCTCGGTCACGCTGACCACCGACCTCCCCGGCGGCCAGACGCAGTCCGGCACCTTCGGCGGCGGCAAGTTCAGCGTCAGCCAGCCCGCGAACGAGTCGGGGATGACCGACATCGTCCTGCGCGGCGGCTGGTTCCAGGCGTGCATCCCGGCGGGCGAGAGCGCGCCCGTGGCGAAGCGGAAGGCCGTCCCCACCGCGCGCGCCGCGACTGCCGCGGGCCGCAAGCGCAAGCCGGTCCGCAGCCTGTGGTCCAAGGACCGCGGCGGCAAGTTCCGCACCCACGGCAAGACCTCGATCACCACCGTCCGCGGGACGAGCTGGGTGACCGAGGACCGCTGCGAGGGCACCGTGACCCGCGTGACGGACGGCGCGGTCGACGTGAAGGCCCGCCGCAGCGGCAAGGTCACGCGGGTGAAGGCCGGCCAGTCGCTGCTGGTCAAGCGCCTGCCGCGCCCGAAGGCCCGCTGAGCCCCACCGGGCCGGGCGGCGCGGTGCCACCCGGCCCGGACATCCGTCCGCTGCGCTCGCGCCAAGGAGCACGAGCGCCGATCCTGGCCCTGTGCCGCGCCGACGCACCGTCTTCCTGACCTTCGCAGCCGCCTCCGCGCTCGCTGCCACGTCGCCCGCCGAGGCGGCCCACGCCGACGAGCAGTGGGCGGTGCCCGACGACCAGACGTCGCTGATGGCGGCGGCCAGCTGCTCGCAGCTCACGCCGTGCTCGCTCCAGCAGGCGGTCGACCGCGCGCAGGCCGGCGACACGATCGTCGTCAAGGCCGGCCGCCACCATCTCGGACAGCCCGTCGCGCCGCGCGAGGGCGTGAACATCATCGGGGAGCCCGGGGCGGCGACGGTCCCGGCGCTCGTGGGCGGTCAGAACCTGGGTGGCCCCGCGCTCACCGTCACCCGCGGCACGATCGACGGCCTCGTCGTCGAGGCCGCGAGCGCGACGCAGCCGGCGCTCGCCATCCACGACGGCGGCACGGTCGAGGATGTCACCGCGATCGCGGCCGGCGGGCCGGGGGTGGCGGTCGACGCCCACGAGGCGCGCACGCTGCTGCGCGACAGCGTCGTCGTCAGCCGCGGCACGTCGACGAGCGTGGCCGCGCTCCAGCTCCAGGGCAAGAAGGGCGTGGACGTCCGCAACCTCACCGTGTGGGCGCCCGACGGCGCGGGCGGCGTGCGCTGCAACGACGACAAGGCGACCACCACGGTGGTCAACACGCTCGTCCGCGGCACGTTCGACGTCGACGGCGTGGCGTCGTGCTCGGTCGCCCATTCGGCCGTGCGGCCCACCCGCACCCGCGGCGTCGTCACCGGCGCCGGGAACGTCAGCGCGGAGCCGCTCCTCGCCGACGCCGCGCAGCTCGACTTCCACCCGCTCACCGGCTCGCCGACCGTCGACGCGGGTACGGACGACGCGCTCCTCGGCGCCACCGACCCGGACGGCCGCGCCCGCAAGAGCGGCGGCGCCGTCGACATCGGCGCGTATGAGTCGGCGGAGACCGCGGACCCGCAGCCTCAGCCCCAGCCCGACCCGCCCCTGACGCCCGCGGAGGAGCCGGCGCCCGGCAAGAGCGGCGACGACCACGGCAAGAGCGGCGACGACCACGGGAAGAGCGGGGAGGACCACGGCAAGGGCAAGGGCAGCGACCACAAGGCGCCCGCGACCCCCGCCACGCCCGCGGATCCGAAGTCGGGCACCCCGGCGACGCCCGCGACCCCGGCGAGCCCCGCGCTCGGCAAGAAGGTCGTCCTCGACGAGGGCGAGGGCAAGGTGAAGGTCAAGCTCCCCGGCACCGGCAGGTACGTCGACCTCGCCGACGCCGCCAGCCTCCCGGTCGGCACCGTCGTCGACGCGACCGCCGGCACGGTCACGCTCACCACCGCGCTCCCCGGCGGCGAGACGCAGTCCGGCACGTTCCGCGGCGGCGCCTTCACCGTCCGCCAGGCCGCGGACGGCAAGGGGATGACCGACATCGTCCTCACCGGCGGCTCCTTCGCCGGCTGCGAGAAGCCGACCGCCCGCAAGGCCGCCGCGACCGTCACCGCGTACGCCGCGGCGAAGAAGAAGAAGCGCCGCTCCAAGACCGTCCGCAAGCTGTGGGCGAGCGACAAGGGCGGCCGGTTCCGCACCCACGGCGCGCAGAGCGTCACCACCGTCCGCGGCACGAGCTGGTTCACCGAGGACCGCTGCGACGGCACCTACACCAAGGTCACGCAGGGCGCGGTGGACGTCCGCTCCAAGCGCACCGGCAAGGTCACGCGCGTGAAGGCCGGCCGGTCGCTCCTCGTGCCACGTCCCTGAGCCATCCGTCCAACGCGCTGCACTCCGAGCGCGCCACGACCGATCCCTGAGCTGTGCCGCACCGCCTCCGCACCCTGCTGCTCGCGCCGCTCGTCGCGATCGCCCTGACCGCCGTCGCCGCCGCCACCGGCGCGCTCGGCACGCTCGAGGACCACGCGGTCGACCTGCGGTTCCAGCTCCGCCCCGACCAGCCCGCGGAGGGCGTCGCGGTCGTCGCCATCGACGACGTCACGTTCTCCGACACCGGCTGGCAGTGGCCGTTCGACCGGCGCGAGTTCGCGAAGGTCACCGACGTCCTGCACGAGGCCGGCGCGCGCGAGATCGTCCACGACGTCCAGTTCACCGAGGCGAGCGACGACGAGGATGCCGACTGGGCGTTCTTCGAGGCGCTCGGCAACGCGGGCGGCGGCGTCCTCGCCACGAGCGAGACGGACGGCGAGGGCGGCCACCTCGTCCTCGGCGGCCCGGAGAACCTGAAGGAGATCGGCGCGGTCGCCGGCGCGTCGAACATGCCGGACGAGGACGCGGGCGTCATCCGCCGCGTCTGGCGCGAGGCGGGCGGGCTCCCCGCGATCGCCACGCAGGTCGCGAAGCGCCTGAAGCAGCCCGTCGACCGCGACGCCTACACGGCGGACGGCGCCGCGTGGATCGACTTCCGCGGCGGCCCGGGCACGATCCCGACCTACTCCTTCTCCGACGTCGTCAAGGGCAAGGTCGACGCCGCCAAGTTCAAGGGCCGCGTCGTCGTCGTCGGCTCCTCCGCCGCGACGCTGCAGGACCTCCATCCGACGTCGGCCGACCGCGACAAGCTCATGCCCGGCCCGGAGATCCAGGCCAACGCGATCTGGACCGCTCTCCACGGCTTCTCGCTGCGCAGCGCGCCCACCTGGCTCGGCCTCCTCGCGATCGGCCTGCTCGCGCTCATCGTCCCGCTCGCCGCGCTGAGGCTCGGCCCGGTCGCGACGATGCTCTTCGGCACCGCCGCCGGCCTGGCGTACGGCGGCCTCGCCTACCTCACCTTCACCGACGGCACGATGCTCATCGTCGCCGGCCCGCTCGTCGCGCTCGTCGTCTCCACCGTCACCACGACGGTCGCGGGGCAGATCCTGGAGCGGTCGCTGCGGCGTCGCGTCACCCGGTACAACGAGGAGCTCGAGGCCGCCGTCCGCGAGCGCACCGCCGAGCTGGACGAGCTGCAGCGCGAGATCCTCGAGCGCCTCGGCCAGGCCGTCGACAGCCGCGACGAGGAGACCGGCGAGCACATCAACCGCATCACGACCCTCGCGCACGGCCTCGCCACCGCGATCGGGATGGACGCCGACCGGGCCGAGATGGTCCGCCGCGCGAGCGCCATGCACGACGTCGGCAAGGTCGCGATCCCCGACTCGATCCTCCAGCACCCCGGCCCGCTCAGCCCCGAGCAGCGGCGCGTGATGGAGACCCACACCACGACGGGCGCGCGGCTGCTGGCCGGCTCGCGGTCGCCGCTCGTGCAGATGGGGGAGGTCATCGCTCTGACGCACCACGAGAAGTGGAACGGCAAGGGCTACCCGCACGGCCTGAGCGGCGAGGACATCCCGCTGGAGGGCCGGATCGTCGCGGTCTGCGACGTCTACGACGCGCTGATCAGCCGCCGCCCGTACAAGGAGCCGTGGACGCCCGAGGAGGCGCTCGCGGAGATCGAGCGCAGCTCCGGCAGCCACTTCGACCCGGATCTCGCCGCGGCGTTCGTCGCGATGATGCGGGCCGACCTGCAGCTCGCGACGCCGGTCCTCACGACGGCGTAGCCGGCTGCACCTGCGCGGTGCAGAACGCGCACCGCGTCGCGGCCTTCGGGATCTGGCTCAGGCACTCCGGGCACGCGTGCGTCGGCTCGTCCACCGGCTTGCCGGGCCTGAGCCGCTCCATCACCTCGTTCACCGGCTTGACGACGAGGAAGAAGACGACCGCGGCGACGGAGAGGAACGTGATCAGCGCGTTCAGCACCAGGCCGTACTGGAAGTCCGAGCCGTTGATCGTGAAGGCCAGCGACTCGAAGCTCGGCTCCCCGAACACGGCGGCGACGAGCGGGGTCACGAGCCCGGTCACGATCGCGTTGACGACCGCGGTGAACGCGGCTCCGATGACCACCGCGACGGCCAGGTCGATGACGTTCCCGCGCAGGACGAAGTCCCGGAACTCCTTCAGGATCTGCGACATGGACGCCCTCCTTCCCGCGTTCGTGTCGAGAGACGCACACCAGCCGTCAAGTCCTGCGCGGCGTGGCCGATGGAGTGTGCATGGCATCACGCTCGGGATCGACGCGGCCGTTGTGGCGTGCGCCAGTCGCCCTGGTCCCGATCCTGCTGTGCCTCCTCGCCGGGGTCGTCCTCTGGCAGATGAGCAGCACGCAGCGCGACCGCACGGTGCTGCGCGCCCAGATCCTCGACCTGGAGCGGCGCGGCGACGCGGCGAAGACCAAGCGCTGGCGCCAGAACCTGCGCACGCGGCTGGAGAACGCCCGCGACGAGGAGCAGCATCTCGGCGCCCGGGTGGACTGGCTGACGTGGATGCTCGGCGGGATCGTCGTGCCGATCGCCGGCATCGTCGTCGTCACGACGCTGCGCCGGCGCGAGGAGGAGGGCGGCCGCGCCCGCCGCGACGACCGGCGGCTGCAGGCGCTCGTCCAGCACTCCACCGACCTCATCTTCGTCCTGGACCGGCGCGGCACGATCCTCATGCAGACCGGCCACGAGGTGCTCGGCCACCGGCCCGGCGACCTCCTCGGGCGGCCCCTGAAGCGGCTCGTCCACGAGGACGACCGGCCGCTGCTCGCCAAGATCCTCAGCCGCGAGACCGAGTCGCCGATCGAGTGGCGCCTCGAGCACCTCGACGGCCACCACGTCCACGTCGAGACGTCCGTCGCGGACATGCGCGACGACCCGGACGTCGGCGGCATCATCCTCACGTCGCGCGACGTCACCGAGCGCAAGGCCTCCGAGGCCCAGCTGCGCCACCGCGCCTTCCACGACCCGCTCACCCAGCTGCCGAACCGGTCGCTGTTCTACGACCGGATCGAGCACGCCCTGCACCGCGCCGCGCGCGAGAACCACCTCGTCGCCGTGTGCATCCTCGACCTCGACGACTTCAAGCAGGTCAACGACACCTTCGGCCACGCCGCCGGCGACGAGCTGCTGATCACCGTCGCGCAGCGCCTGCGCGGCTGCCTGCGCAACGGCGACACCGCCGCGCGGCTGGGCGGCGACGAGTTCGGGATCCTGCTCGAGGGCGTCAGCGAGCGCTCCGAGCCCATCCAGGTGGCCGAGCGGATGCTGTCCGCGATGTCGCACCCGTTCGAGGTCGCGGGCGAGGAGCTCGACGTGAAGCCCTCGATCGGCGTCGCGATCGCCGAGGCCGGCGACGAGCTGGTGGAGGACGTCCTGCGCCATGCGGACGTCGCGATGTACGCGGCCAAGCACAACGGCAAGGGCCGCTACGAGGTCTTCGACGCGGCGCTGGCCGAGGCGGTCGGCAACGAGGCGTCGGTGAAGGGCGGCGACGACGAGGAGGACCGCGAGCGGATGCAGTGGTTCCGCCGCGCCGAGGATCAGCGTGCGGAGGTCATGTCGCTGCTCGAGCGCGACGACCACGTTCACGCGTTGTTCCAGCCGCTGCTCGACCTGCGCACCGCGCGGATCGCCGGCTTCGAGGCGCTCGCGCGGTTCAGCTCGCCGACGCACCGTCCGCCGAACGTGTGGTTCTCGCAGGCGCACCGCGCCGGCCTGGGCGCGCGGCTGGAGGCGGCGGCGATCGCCAAGGCGCTGTCGACGCCGGGCCGTCCGTCCGCCGCGTTCCTGACGCTGAACGTGTCGCCGTCGACGATCGGCTCGGACGAGGTGCGCGCGGTGCTGCCGCAGGACCTCTCGCAGATCGTCATCGAGATCACCGAGAACGAGCTCGTCACCGCCGGCCCGGCGCTGGACGACACGCTGGAGGAGCTGCGCGAGCGGGGCGCCCGGATCGCCGTGGACGACGCGGGCGCGGGCTACGCCGGCTTCACCCAGCTGCTGCGCGTGCGGCCGCACATCATCAAGCTCGACCGCGACCTGTGCGACGGCGTCTCCAACGACGACTACCGCGCGGCGCTGATCTCCTCGTTCGTCGGCTTCGGCCGCTCGATCGGCGCGCTGATCTGCGCGGAGGGGATCGAGACGCTGCAGGATCTGCGGACGCTGGCCGACCTCGACGTGACGTACGGACAGGGCTACGTGCTCTCGCCGCCCGCGCGGCCGTGGGCCGAGGTGGACGAGTCGGCGACCGCGTCGGTCTACTCCGCGTGGCAGTCCGCGCTGCACGGCCGCACCGAGAGCGGTGCCGCGTCGTCGGGCGAGGCGACGCTGGAGCGGGTGGCCGCGGTGATCGCGACGGTGCGGGCCGTGGAGGACATCCCGGGCGCGCTGGAGGAGGCGGCCCGCGACCTGGGCGCCGAGCGTTCTGCCCTGCGTCGCGTGATGCCCGACGGGACCCTGGCGACGCTGGCGGGGATGCCTTTGACGGCGGGCTCGCGCCTGGACGCGACGCGGCCGGAGTTCGCCGAGGCGGCCGGCCGGCTGCTCGTGCTCCCGGTCGAGCAGGGCGGTCAGACCGTCGGCGTGCTCGAGGTGCTGGCGCCCGAGGGCAAGCCGTGGCACCGCAACGAGATCCACCGCGCGCGTGTGCTCGCGCAGCTCTTCGCGCCCGTGATGAGCACGCAGGTCTCGGCGCGGCTCACCGCCGCCTGAGCCGGGCGTCGACCGCGAGCTTCACGCGGTCGGAGACGAGGAGCTTGCCGGCTTCCCGGAGGCGTCCCACTCCAGGCTGAAGTCCTCCTGGCTGATCTCGCCGGTGGCCTCGATGCGGAGGTCGTGTTCGTGGATCTTGAGCTCCAGCTCGACCGGTCGCGTGGTGCCGCGGATGGTCAGCGTGGCGTCGAGGTGGAGCTTGCCGCGCTTGGTGGGCTCGGGGGTGGCGTCGGCGGTGAACGCGATGACGGGGTGGTCAGCGGTCTGGAAGAACTCGTCGCGCAGGCGGCGGTCGCGGATGCCGCTCCCGCTCTCGACCGTGGCGGCGAGGACGCCGCCGGTGGCGGTGACGTGGCCGTCGTCGTGGATCGTGAGCTCGCCCTCGAACTGCTCGAAACGGCCCTTGACGGTCGCGACGCCGAGGTGGCGCACGGAGAAGCCGACCGAGGACGTGGACGGGTC
The DNA here is from genome assembly GCA_035563115.1 of Solirubrobacteraceae bacterium. Taxonomy (GTDB): domain Bacteria; phylum Actinomycetota; class Thermoleophilia; order Solirubrobacterales; family Solirubrobacteraceae; genus CADCVT01. Next base: position 2,811 of record DATMVO010000110.1, on the reverse strand, counting down.
GATGGTGTACGTGCCGGTGGGGAGGAGGGGCGTGGGCGTGTGGGTCAGCATGGCTGGTCCGACGCTACGCCGCTTCTCGCTCGGTCCCATCCGTAGTTGGCCGTGGCCGGTGCGCGCTCTTCCGGACTCTTTCGCGCGGGCCGTGGCCGGGGCGGGGGCGGTTGCGGGTGGTGGTCGATGTTCGGGCTCGTTCTGGTCTGCCGTGTCAGGTGTCTGACCCCAAAACCGTCCCACCGTGGGGCGCGCTCTGACGGTGGGAGGGTTGTGGGTGCCAGAGCTGACAAACCGTCCCATCGTCGTTCCGGCCCGTGACGCTGGGAGGGTTATGGGGGCTGGCGGCATCGCGCGACGCATTCGGTACCGCTGGGGTACCAAAGGCGTCGCGAGATGACGCGGGACCGCTGATCAACCGACCCGCCACCGCCCCAGCCACGGCCGCGACCTGTGCAGCGAGGCCGGAAGAGCGCACAAGCGCCGAAGCCGCCGGACCCACCGCCATCATGGACCGGCCGTGGCCACGACCGCCGAATCACGCTTGAGCTGGACCGACCACGTCGACCGCGAAGCGCTCGCCGCGCCCGGCACGCTCACGGTCGACTTCCCGACCCTCGTCGAGGACGTGCGCCGGTGGACGCGCGAGGCACCGGCGGCGCGGACGTCGCTCGCTCGGCCGGCCGAGTCCTGGCTCACCGCCATCGCCGACGCCGACACCCTCGCCGTCACGAACGTCACCCTCGACACGCTCGAGCACCTCAAGACGCTCCACGGCTACGTCCTCGAACCCGCGTGGCGGCGCGGCACCGCGGTCGTCGTCGAGAGCGAGCACAAGCTCCGCACCCTGGATCCGGAGCGGTTCATCGACCCGGACGTCGGCTACGCCTTCACCCTCCAACGAGCCCTCCACGCCGCGCACGAGCTCTTCCGCCCGTCCGACCCACCGCCGACCCAGCCGCTCACCGGCACGCCGACACGGCTCGACGACGAGCAACGCAAGGCCGTCGACGCCCACGACGGCGTCGTCCAGGTCATCGCGCCCGCGGGCAGCGGCAAGACGACCGTGCTCGTCGAGCGCGTGCGGGAGCTGCTCCGGCGCGGCGTCCCGGCGCAGCGGATCCTCTGCACCACCTTCAACCGCGACGCCCAGCGCGAGCTCCAGCAGCGGCTCAACGCCGCCGGCCTCAACGGGGTGGAGGCGCGCACGTTCCACAGCCTCGGCCGCCTCATCGCGCAGGACCACGGGACGTTGCGCGGCGAGGTCCGCGGCCCGACGCTGGGGCAGTGGAAGCGGATCTGCGCGATCGGCGCGCAGGACGGGCGGTGGATCGAGCCGCAGATCGCGCGGGAGGCGATCGCGCAGGCCAAGCTCGGCCACCTCCTCAAGCCGCACGAGCTGGCGGAGGCGCCGACGCTGATCCCCGACGGCAAGGCGATCGCCCGCATCTACGCCGCCTACGAGCACCACCAGCGCGAGCTCGCCGCCAACGACTTCGACGACCTGATCTTCCTCGCCGTCCGCGGCCTCCAGCACGACGCGGCGCTGCGCGCGCGTTGGCAGGCGCGGTTCGACCACGTCCTCGTCGACGAGACGCAGGACGTCGAGCCCGCGCAGGAGCTCCTCGTCCGCATCCTCGCCGCGCCGCAGGACGGCCTCTTCTGCGTCGGCGACGAGGACCAGACGCTGTACGGCTGGCGGCGCGCGAGCGTCCACCGGATGATCGCGCTCGACCGCGCGTACCCGGGGCTGCAGCGGATCTCGCTCGCCCACAACTACCGCTGTCCGCCCGAGGTGGTGGAGGCGTCGCGCGCGCTGATCGAGCACAACGCGATCCGGTTCCCCAAGCGAATCCTCTTCGCGCCCGGCCGCGCCCCCGGCGGCGCGCGGACGATCACGGTGCGGGAGGAGGAGCGGCAGGCGAGCGGGGCGGAGCGGGTCGCGAGCGCGCTGGCCTCGCGCGGGCGCGGGCAGATCGTCGTCCTCGCCCGCACCACCAACCTGCTGCGGACCGTCGCGCTCGCGTGCGCCGACCTCGGCGTCCGCATCTCCGCCCCGCCGCCGGTCTTCGAGCCGCAGGGCGCGCGGCTGGCGATCGAGGCGTACCTGCGGCTCTGCACCGACCCGCTCCACGCGCGCACGGAGGATCTCGTCATCGCCTGCCGGATGCCCAGCCGCGGGCTGCCGTTCGAGAGCGAGGCGCAGGCCGTCGCGCTCCTGCACGCCGGCGCGACGTTCACCCAGGCGCTGGAGGCGCTCCCCGCCGCCGACCGCCAGCGGCGCAAGCTCGACGAGGCCGGCCGGGTGCTCGACGCGCTCACCCGCATCTCCGACGCGCAGCGGTTCATCACCTACCTGCGCGGCACGGGCGGCCTGGACGAGCACTTCGCCGAGCAGGAGGCGACGTTCGGCGATGCCGAGCAGGTGGAGCTGGAGGTGCTCGAGCAGGCGTCCGTCGAGTCGGCGGGGAAGGGCGTCGCCGAGTACCTCGCGCTGCTCGCCCAGCGGACCGACGCGCTGCAGGCGATCCGCGACGACGCGGGCGGGGTGGAGCTGACGACCATCCACCGCGCGAAGGGGCGCCAGTGGCCGCACGTGGAGCTGTTCGCGGCGGAGGAGCGCCAGCTCCCGCACCACCACGCGCTCGACGCGACGCCGGCCGAGGAGGCGGCGGGGGAGGGCGTCGAGGCGGAGCGGCGGCTGGCGTACGTGGCGTTCACGCGCGCGCAGGAGCGGCTGGTGGTGACCGCGACGCGGACGGTGCCGAGCCGGTTCCTGACCGAGGCGGGGCTCCAGGTCGCGCAGCCGTACCGGCCGCC
>DATMVO010000109.1:0-9257 GCA_035563115.1 Solirubrobacteraceae bacterium | reverse complement strand
CTGCGCGCTCGCCGCCGGCCTGTGGAACCTGCGCGTCCTGCCCCGCGGGCCGCTCGCGCCCGCCACGAGCGACGCGCTCCCCCGCGCGAGCCTCTCCTGGCTCGTCACCCGGACGTCCCTCCCGCTCCTCAGCGCCGCCCTCATCGTCGGCTTCGGCACCTCCGTCTACTGGACGTTCGCCGTCGACATGATCGTCACCGAGGGCGGTCTGGCGGACGCGAGCGGCCAGCTCTTCCTCGTCCTCCTCGGGCTGGCGGGCGTGCTCGGCGGCACCGCCGGCGCGCTCCTGCACCGCTTCGGCGCGCGCTGGTCGACGTGGGTGACGCTTCTCGGCCTCGTCGTCTCCCTCTGCCTGTTGCCCGCGGTGCCGTCGTCCTGGCCGGCCATCGCGACCTCCGCCGTCCTCTTCGGCGGCTCGTACTTCGTCCTCACCGCCGTCTTCGCCGTCTGGAGCGTGCGCGTCTTCCCCGACCGCCCGTCCGCCGGCTTCGGCGCGACGTTCTTCGTCCTCTCGGCCGGCCAGCTCGTCGGCCCGGTCCTCGGCGGCGCGATTGCGGAGTCCTCCAGCCTTCAGACCGCCTTCTACGTGGGCGCCGCGCTCACGCTCCTCAGCTTCCCCTTCGCGCCGCGCGAGCGCATGGACGAACGCGAGCCCGAGCCCGTCGGCGCCGTCGCCTAGGCCACCAGCGCGTCGAGCTCGTCGGCGTCGGTGACGCGCTCGGACGTCTCGTCCTCGGCGATCAGGTCGAGGACCGCCTCCTCCACCGAGCCCTGGATCGCCGGCTCGTCCGCCCCCGCCACCGCGATGGTCGGGTCGATCGTGAGGCCGTCGTTGAAGCGGTCGAAGACGCGCGGGTCGATGTACGAGGCGCGCGCGACCGCCGGCGTGTTGCCCAGGTAGTGCGAGACCTCCTTGATCGCCCGCACCGTCGCGCGCTTGCGGCCGGTCTTGGAGCCCTGCTTGATCCCGCTCACGCTCAGCGCGACCGCCGCGAGCACCGTCGCGTTCCAGGTGCGGAAGTCCTTGGCGCTGATCTCCAGGCCGGTCGTGTCCTTGAGGTAGTGGTTGATGTCCGGCGAGCGGACGTCGACCCAGCTGCGGCCCTGCTTGAACGCGAGCAGCTCGTCGCCCCCGCCCCGCCGGCGCTTGAGCCGCCCCACGATCTCCGCCACCTCGCCGTCGACGACCGACTGCACGCGGCGCTTGCCGTGCTTGGCCGGGTAGTCGAAGAGGAGCGTGGCGTCGTCGACCAGCTGCACGTGCTCCTTGCGCATCGTCGCCAGGCCGTACGTCTCGTTCTCGACCGCGTAGTCCTCCGAGCCGATCCGGAAGAAGCCCTTGTCGAGCAGCCGGACGGCGCAGGCGAGGACGCGGTCGCGCGGGAGCTGATCCGACGACCCGAGATCCTGGTCGACCCGCGCGCGCAGCTTCGGCAGCGCGCGGGCGAACCGGAGCATGTCGTCGAACTTCTCCTGGTCGCGCCGCTGGCGCCACTTCTGGTGGTAGAGGTACTGCTTGCGGCCGCGGGCGTCGACGCCGGTCGCCTGGATGTGGCCGCCCGGGTACGGCGAGATCCACACGTCGTTCCACGCGGGCGGGATGACGAGCTCGTTGATGCGGCCGAGGACCTCGGCGTCGTCGACCTTCGACCCGTCCGGGTTGAGGTACTCGAAGCCCTTGCCGCGCCGGCGGCGGCGGATGCCCGGGCCGGACGTGTCGGAGCGGCGCAGGCGGATCGCGGGGGAGCGGGTGGAGACGGCCACCCCGCGGGCCTACCCGGACTTCGCGGGGCTCTTGCGTGCCGTCGGCGCCTTCTTCTTGGCGGCCGCCGGCTTGCGCTTGGGCGCGCCCTCGCTCTTGACCGCCTCGAGCGACGCCTTCAGGGCCGACATCAGGTCCGGCACGGGCGCCGTGTCGGCCGCCGCGGGCTGCACGGCGATCTCCTCGCCGGCCGCCTTCTGCTCGATCAGCTCGAGCACCTTCTCGCGGTACTCGTCCTTGTAGTCCTCGGGCCGCCACTCGGTCGCCAGCGACTCGACGAGCTGCTTGGCGATCTTCAGCTCCCGCTCGGTCACCTCGACGTCGTCCGCGCCCGGGACCTCGTCGATCCGGTCCTGCGGGACGACCTCGTCGAAGTAGATGAGCGTGTCCATCTGGAGCACGTCGCCGTGCGGGCGGAGCGCGACGAGCGCCTCCTTCTGCCGGATGACGACCTTCGCGATCCCGACCTTCCCCGTCTCGCGCATCGCGTCGAGCAGCAGCCGGTACGGCTTCGCGCCGCCCGCGCCGGGCGCGAGGTAGTACGGGTGGTCGTAGAAGATCGGGTCGATCTCCGCCAGCTCGACGAAGTCGAGGATGTCGATCGTCTTCGTCCGCCGCGGCTCGAGCGCCTCGAGCTCCTCCGGCTCCACCACGACGTAGCGGTCGGGCCCGATCTCGAACCCCTTGACGAGGCGGTCGTACGGGACCTCCTCGCCGGAGACGGGGTTGATCCGCTTCATCTGGATCCGCGTGTGCCCCTCGGAGTCCAGCTGGTTGAAGCGCACGTTCTTGCGCTGGACGGCGGAGTAGAGCTTCACGGGCACGTTGACGAGCCCGAAGGAGATCGCGCCAGTCCAGATCGATCGCGGCATGGTCCTGCCCTCTTACCCATGCGGCGGGAGCCTCCTCCCGCCGCACGTACGATTGCGGAGCGGTTGCTGAGCGGCTAGGCGCCGGTCGGCGCGTTCTCGCGCGCGAAGCGGCCCTCGGGCTGCGGGAGGTCGTCGTGCTTGCCCTCGCAGAACTCCTCGATGATCTTCGCGTTGAAGGCCGGGATGTCGTCGGGGTTGCGGGAGGTCGTGAGGCCGGAGTCGACGTGGACCTCCTCGTCGACCCAGGTGCCGCCCGCGTTCTCGACGTCGGTCTTGAGCGACGGCCACGAGGTGATCGTGCGGCCCTTGACGATGCCGGTCTCGACCAGGACCCAGGGGCCGTGGCAGATCGACGCGATCGGCTTCTTGGCCTCCGCGAACGCCGCGGTGAACGTCAGCGCGTCCTGGTCGGCGCGCAGGAAGTCGCCGTTGGCGACGCCGCCCGGGATGAGCAGGCCGTCGTAGTCGCCGGCGCTCACGTCGGAGACCTTCTTGTCGACCTTCAGCTTGTCGCCGTGGTCGAGGTGGTTGAACGCCTGGATCTCGCCCGTGTCGAGCGAGACCAGATGGGTCGTCGCGCCCGCCTCCTCCAGCGCCTTGCGCGGCTCGGTCAGCTCCACCTGCTCCACGCCGTCGGTGGCGAGGATCGCGATCGTCTTCCCTTCGAGCTTCTTGTCAGCCATGCACCTGGCGTACCCGTCCGGCGCGATCGTGCTCCATCTCCTTCGCGACCTCGGCGGCCGTGGCACCGCCGCGCTCGCGCTCGACGAGGTGGAGGGCGAGGTCGAGGCCGGAGGTGACGCCGCCGCAGGTGAGGATCTCGCCCTCGTCGACCACGCGGTCGGTCACCGCGGTGACGCCCGGCGTCGCGGCCAGCTCGTCGAGCGCGCTGCGGTGGGTCGTCGCGTGGCGGCCGTCGAGGACGCCGGCCGCGGCGAGGATCATGCCGCCGGTGCAGACGGAGGCGAGCGGCGTCCCTTGCGCGTGGATCTCGGCGAGGCGGCGCGGGAGGTCGCCGCGGTTCACCTCGCCGTAGGCGCCCTGCTCGGCGCGGTCGTTCCAGCCGCCGCCGGGAACGAGGACGAGATCGGCGGCGACCGGGTCGCCGAGCGCGCCGTCCGCCTGGACCACCGCGCCGTGCGAGCCGCGGACGGGCCGCGCGCCGTCGAGGGTGACGAGGCGGACGGTGAAGCCGCCGTTGACGAGCACCTCGAACGGGGCGATCGCGTCGACCTCATCGAAGCCGTCGTAGAGCACGATGTCGATGGTCTGCATGGCGTCGATGTTGAGGCCCCGCCCTGTTGCGCGCCAGTGGCGGGAATGCCACTCTTGGCAAGGATGCCGCCAAGAGCTTCGCCGTCTCGGCACCTCGTCGCCGCGCTCGCGCTGGAGGACGTCGTCGCGTTCGACCTCGCCACGCCCGCGCAGGTCTTCGGCCACCCGACCGAGCGGCGCCGGTACGCGTTCGCGGTCTGCTCGACCGCACCCGGCCTCGTCCCGACCTCGACCGGCTTCGCCGTCCACGCCGCGCACGGGCTGGAGCTGCTCGCGCAGGCGGATACCGTCGTCGTCCCCGGCCACTGGGGCGCGGACCGCACCTACCCGCCCGAGGTGCTGCGCGCGCTGCGCGCGGCGCATGTGCGCGGCGCCCGCATGGTCTCGATCTGCACCGGCGCGTTCGCCCTCGCCGCCGCCGGCCTCCTCGACGGCCGGCGCGCGACGACGCACTGGTACGACGCGCCCCGGCTCGCCGCGCTCCACCCGCGCGTGGAGGTCGATCCCGACGTCCTCTACGTCGACGAGGGGCAGGTGCTGACGAGCGCCGGCGTCGCCGCGGGGATCGACCTCTGCCTCCACCTCGTCCGCACCGACCACGGCGCCGAGCGTGCGACGAAGGTCGCGCGGCGGCTCGTCGTCCCGCCCCACCGCGACGGCGGGCAGGCGCAGTACGTCGAGCGGCCGGTCCCGGAAGCCCCCGACGCCTCGCTGGAGCTCACCCGCGCGTGGGCGCTGGAGCGGCTCGACCACCCGTTCACCGTCGCGGACCTGGCCGGCCACGCGCTCGTCAGCGAGCGCACCTTCCTCCGGCGGTTCCGCGCCGAGACCGGCACCACGCCGCTCCGCTGGCTGCACGACCAGCGCGTCGCCCACGCGCGGCGGCTGCTGGAGAGCACCGACCTGCCGGTGGAGGACGTCGCCGCGCGGTGCGGGTTCGGCACCGCCGTCTCGCTCCGCGACCACTTCCGCCGCGCCACCCGAACGACGCCGACCGCGTACCGCCGCGCGTTCCGGGCGAGCGACGCCGTGCGGCGGATCACAGCGGTGTGAGGGTGCCCTGAGGCATGGGCGCGGCGCCAGCCGGGCAGAGCGAAGGGAAGAGACCGAGAACCCGAGACCTCACACGGAGGACGCATGACCACCACCCCCGCCCGCAGCGCTTCCCACGGGATCCTCGCCGAGGACAAGACCGCCCAGCGCGAGCAGATCGTCGCGATGCTCAAGAAGGCGTACTGGATGGAGCTGGAGACGGTGATCAGCTACATCACCAACTCCGTCAACCCGGACGGCGTCCGCGCCCAGGAGATCATCGAGTCGCTGAAGACCGACATCCAGGAGGAACTCGGTCACGCGGAGCAGTTCGCGCAGCGGATCAAGGACCTCTACGGCGTCGTCCCGGGCTCGATGGAGTTCCAGCCCGAGCAGACCTACCTGCAGCCGCCGACCGAGCAGACCGACATCGTCCACGTCATCAAGGGCGTGATCGAGGCCGAGAACGGCGCGATCGACCACTACAACCAGCTCATCGAGCTGACGGAGGGCGTCGACCCGGTGACCAACGACATGGTCATCGCGATCCTCCGCGACGAGGAGGGCCACCGCCGGCTCTTCGAGGGCTTCCTCCGCGAGTACGAGGCGGAGGGGCTGGCGTAGGCCAGCCCGTCGCCTCTCGCCCCGGCGCCGCTGACTACTCCGCGGTGCCGGGGTCCGGCTCGGGCACGACCGGCGCGTCCGGCGACAGCGGCGTCGTCGGCTCGCCCGGGACCGCCGGCGTGGCAGGCTCGGACGGGATGGACGGCTCGACCGGCTCGGACGGGATCGCCGGCGTGGACGGCACGACCGGCTGCGGCGGCTGGATCGGCTGCGGGACTTCGAGCGTCAGGGTCATGGACTGCCGCTACCCGAGCGGGGTCTCCCCGATCCGCTCGTTCAGCTCCTGGATCGAGTCGAACACGTGCAGCGCGCCCGCCTCGCGCAGCTCGTCCTCGCCGAACCCGCCGGTCATCACGCAGATCGTGTCGATGCCGGCGTTCTTGGCGGCCTTCACGTCCCACGGCGTGTCGCCCACCATCACCGCGTCCTCCTTCGTCTCCGCCTTCTCCAGCGCGGCGAGGACGAGATCGGGCTCCGGCTTGGTCTGCTCCACGTCGGCGCTGCTCGTCCAGCCGTCGACCACGTCGCGGACGTCGAGCAGATCGAGGTAGTGGTCGAGCTCGTTGGCCTTCGCCGACGACGCCAGGATCACCGTGTTCCCCCGCTCCTTCAGATCGACGATCAGGTCGCGCGCGCCCGCCAGCGGCTCGCACTCCTCGATCATCGCGAGGTAGAGCGCCTTCTCCGCCGCGCGGATGTCGTCGCCGACCTTCTCGTCCTGCTCCTCGCCGATCAGGTGCGCGACGAACTGGTCGCCGCCCATCCCGATCCCGCGGTGGATCTTCCAGATCGGCAGGATGAAGTCGTGCTGGCGGAACGCCCGGTACCAGGCGAGGGTGTGCTGGTAGTTCGTGTCGACGAGCGTTCCGTCGATGTCCAGGATGGCGGCGCGAGGCATGACGCCCGGCCTACCCGTCTGACGGAGTTCAGTCGTCGTTGCGCTCACGGAGCGCCTGACGCTCCGCGGCGAGCGCGGCGGTCCGCAGCCGCGCGAGCGACTGGCGGATGAGGCGGCTGACCTGCATCTGGCTGACGCCGATGCGCGCGCCGATCTCCGCCTGCGTGAGGTCCTCGGCGAAGCGGAGGCGGAGCACCTCGCGCTCACGCGGGGTGATCGCGGCCATGAGCCGCTCCAGCGTCGCGCGGTCCTCCGCCAGGCCGAAGCCCAGCTCGACGTCGCCGAACGCGTCGGCGAGCGAGTCGCCCGCGTCGTCGTCGTTGGAGCGCGGGGCGTCGAACGAGGTCGCGCGGTAGGCGCCGGCGGCCTCCAGGGCCTCGAGCACCTGCTCCTCGTTGGCACCGACGACCTCGCCGATCTCCAGCACCGACGGCTGGCGGCGCAGGTCCTTCGACAGCTGCGCGACGGCCTTGTCGACCTTGAGCGCCAGCTCCTGCAGGTCGCGCGGGACGCGGACCGACCACGTGCGGTCGCGGAAGTGGCGCTTGAGCTCGCCGAGGATCGTCGGAACCGCGTACGACGAGAACGCGACCTCGCGGGCCGGGTCGAAGCGGTCGATCGCCTTGATGAGGCCGAGCGACGCGACCTGCACGAGGTCGTCCAGCGGCTCGTCGGCGCGCTGGTAGCGGCGGGCGAGCTGCCGGGCCAACGGCAGGAACCGCTCCGCGAGCTGGTCGCGGGCGCTGGTGTCCCCCGCCTTCAGCTTGAGGAACAGCTCGCGGTCCTCGGCCTCCCGCTCTGGACCGCTCGTCGTCGTACGGCGCACGTAAGCCCTGCCTCTTCCCTCTGGCGTGGGTGAGTAAGCACCGGGGTGGTGGGGCGCTCGGTTCGGTGACGGCCGGGGCCCGTTTCCGGAACCGGCCGCCGAAGCGCGTCATCATATCCCCCGTGGTCACGGAAGACGAAGGCCCGCTGCGCGTGCTCGCCGCCGACGAGGACGAGACCGCGCTGCGCCGCACCGCCGCCCAGCTCGAGGAGCTCGGGCACACCGTCACGTCGTTCGCAGTGGACGTCTCGCGGGTGGGCGAGCAGGTCCTCGCCGAGGACCCCGATCTCGCCGTCGTCGTGCTGCACGACGACGACGAGCACGCGCTCGGCCTGATCGGCGAGATCTCCTCGTACGCGAACGGGCCGGTCATCACCCTGGTCTCCGAGGCGGATCCGGAGTTCATCGCCGCCGCCGCGTCCCGGGGCGTCGACGCGTACGCGCGCGCCGGGTCGGTCGCGGACCTCGCGAGCGCGATCGCGGTGGCGCGGGCGCGGTACGCGGAGGCCTCGCGGCTGTCGGAGCGGGTCGACCGGCTCGAGGGCGCGTTCGAGCGCCGGGCCGTGATCGAGCGGGCCAAGGGGATCCTGATGGAGCGGCACGGGCTCGACGACCGGGCGGCGTTCGAGCGGCTGCGCTCGCACGCGCGCGCGAACAACCGGACGGTGGTGGACACCGCGCGGTCGGTCGTCGAGGGCGACGTGCTCCCCACGCGCCGCTGAGCCGCCGCCGGATTGCCCGGGCCGGGCGGCGGGAAGGGTGGCCTTCGATGACCACGACCCCCAGCCCGCTCGGGCCGGCGCGCGAGGCGTACGTCGAGCCGGCGCCCCGCCCCGCGCTCGTCGGTTCGCTCAAGCGCGCGGTGAAGATGTTCCAGGCGCACGGCATGACCGACTGGGGCGCCTCGATGACGTACTACCTCGTCATGTCGCTCTTCCCGGGGCTGCTGGTGGCGATCTCGCTGCTCGGGCTCTTCGGCCAGCAGTCGCTCGTGACGGACGCGGTCTCGTACCTCCAGGACGCGGGCGCGCCGGAGGACACGGTCAACGCGGTCGAGTCGTCGCTGCAGGGGCTGGTCGAGTCGAGCGGCGCCAAGGCCGGCATCGGCCTGGTCTTCGGCCTGGCGCTCGGGATCAACGGCGCGTCGGGCGCGTTCGGCGCCGCGGGCCGGGCGATGAACAAGGTCTACGGCGTGGACGAGGACCGCGGGTTCGTGCGCAAGAAGGCGCAGGACCTGGCGTGGACGGTCGTCGTGATCCTGCTCGGGATCGTGGCGCTCGTCTCCGTCTTCCTCGGCGGCGGCGTGGCGGAGGACCTGTTCGGGACGATCGGCCTCGGCTCGACGGGCGCGACGGTGTGGCTGTACGCGCGCTGGCTGGTCGCGCTCGCGGCGATGATGCTGCTCTTCGCGATCATCTACGCGTTCGCGCCGGACCTCGAGCACCGCCGCTTCCAGTGGATCTCGCCGGGCGCGGTGCTGGGCGTCGTGATCTGGATCGTCGCGTCGGGGCTGTTCTTCTTCTACGTCTCGAACTTCGGCAACTACGGCGCGACGTACGGCGCGTTCGCCGGTGCGGTGATCCTGCTGCTCTGGCTCTACATCACGTCGCTCGCGTTCCTGCTCGGCGGGGAGCTGAACGGCGAGATCGAGCGCGCGCAGCTCGCGGGCCGCGGCGGGCCGCCCCCGCCCTCGCCGCCGCCCACGGTCGCGGACCCGTCCGGCACCGTCCCCGCCCCGCCGGCCGCCAAGGACACGGCCGACTAGGGCGGACGGGCGGCCGCTCAGCGGTCGCGCAGGACGCTGAGCCGGATCGAGGCGTGGTTCTGGGCGTCGGAGCCGCGCGGCGCGCGCGGGTCGCGCTGGATCCAGGCCGCGACGACGGCCGGGCCGGACGAGGCGATGGCGGGCGGACGGGCAGCGCCGGCCGCGAGCGTCCGGGCGGCGGTCACCGCGCCCGACGCCGAGCG
>DATMVO010000108.1:0-5714 GCA_035563115.1 Solirubrobacteraceae bacterium | reverse complement strand
CGCCGCCCGCCGCCGCGCCGCCCGGGGCCGCCGCGACGGCGCCGCCACCGGCGAAGGCCGGGCCGATCACCTTGACGTCGAACTTGCGGCCCGAGACCTCGACCGCGTACGTCTGCTCGACGGTCTCCTCGGACTCATCCTCGACCGGCGCGACGTTCTCGAACGCGAGCGTCTTGAGCCACTTCTTGTCCTCGATGAGGTCGCGCGCCGTCTCCGCGTTCGCCCACTGCTCGGTCTGGAGCAGCGCGACGTGGAACGGGATGAGCGTCTTGAGGCCCTCGATCTGGTACTCGCTGAGCGCGCGGAGCATGCGCTTGGTGGCCTGCTCGCGGTCGGCGTCCCACACGATGAGCTTGGCGACCATCGGGTCGTACGTCGGCGTGACCTCGCCGCCCGCCTCCAGGCCCGAGTCGACGCGCACGCCCGGGCCCGTGGGCTCCTTGTACGAGCCGACCTTGCCCGGCGCCGGGGCGAAGTTCTTCGACGCGTCCTCGGCGTTGATGCGGACCTCGATGGAGTGGCCGCGGATCACGACGTCGTCCTGCGTGTAGTTGAGCTCCTCGCCGGCGGCGGCGCGGATGCCCTCCTTCACGATGTCGATGCCGGTGACCATCTCGGTCACGCAGTGCTCGACCTGGACGCGCGTGTTCATCTCCATGAAGAACCACTCGTCGCCGTCGAGCAGGCCCTCGATCGTGCCCGCGCCGACGTAGTTCACGGCCTCGGCGGCCTTGACGGACGCCGCGCCGATGCGCTCGCGGATCTCCGGCGTCACGAGCGGCCCGGGGGCCTCCTCGATCAGCTTCTGGTGGCGGCGCTGGATCGAGCAGTCGCGCTCGCCGAGGTGGATCGTGTGGCCGTGCTTGTCGGCGATGACCTGGACCTCGACGTGCCGCGGGTCCGGCAGGTAGCGCTCGAGGTAGACCGTCGCGTCGGAGAAGAACTTCTCGCCCTCGCGCGCGGCGCCCTCGAAGGCGTCCTTGAGGTCCTTCTCCTCCAGCGCGACGCGGAAGCCCTTGCCGCCGCCGCCGCCCGCGGCCTTGACCGCGATCGGGAAGCCGATCTCGTCCTTGGCCAGCTTCAGCGCCGTCTCGTAGTCCGGCACCGGCTCGGTCGTGCCCGGGATGATCGGGACGCCGGCCTTCTTCATCAGGTCGCGGGCGTTGGTCTTCGACCCCATCGCGTCGATCGCGGACGCGGGCGGGCCGATCCAGACGATGCCCTCGTCCTCCAGCCGCTTGGCGAACGTCGCGTTCTCGGCCAGGAAGCCGTACCCGGGGTGGACCGCCTCGGCGCCCGACTCCTTGCAGACCTCGATCAGCCGATCGATGTTCAGGTACGACTGGTTCGCCGGGGGCGGCCCCAGCAGGTAGGCCTCGTCGGCGCGCCGCACGTGCAGCGCGTCGCGGTCTGCCTCCGAGTACACGGCGACGGACTGCACGCCGAGCTCCTCGAGGGCACGGATGATTCGGATGGCGATCTCGCCGCGGTTCGCAACCAGGACCTTCTGGAACATGAGCCGCGAACCCTAGTGTTGATCGCCGTTTCGCGCGTCGCCGCCGGGTCTCCTACACGCAGCGCTGGCGGATCGTGCTGCGGACGCTGCCGGCCGAGTGCCGGTAGATGCTGCCGCGGACCTCGGTCCAGCGGCCGCGCTTGCCCTGCCGGAACACGCCGGCGCCGGGGCCCTCGAACGTGACGAACGCGCTCGTCGTGCCCTTCGGCAGGCCGTAGATCGAGAGGATCGTCGCCGCGCGGGTGCGGAGCACGACGCGGATGCCGTTCGTGTTCAGCAGGTCGAACTGGAACTTGCCGGTCATCGGCGCGACGAGCGGGTAGGGGGTGACCCCGGTGCCGACGCCGACGTTGAGCGTGCCGATCCGGCGGCCGCGGGCGTTCTCCGGCAGCTCGGTACGGACGTTGATGCCCTTGCGGACCGAGACCGTGCGGAGCGAGTCGACGAGCGTCTCGGTGTTGAGCGAGACCGTCCCGTTGCCGGTCGGGCACGGGATGAGCGGCGTGAACCGGACGCCGTCCTGGGCGCCGCCGCCGGCCACGGCGGGGGCGGCGGAGGCGAACGTGGCGAGGAGCGCGGCGGCGCCGAGGGCCGCGAAGGGACGCTTGAGCATGCCCGTACAACTTCGTCGCGTGGCGAAGGTTGCGCGGGCGTTCGCTCTAGCGGCGCGCGAGCTGCGCGGCAACCCGCTCGACGGTCTCGGCGACCGCGTCCGGCGCGACCTCGACCACGAGGAGATCCAGGCCCGCGCCGGTGTGGGCGGCACGGACCGCGTCGAGGTCCGTGCCGCCCGCGACGACGGCGATCAGGCCCGCGTCGGCGAGCGTCGCGGCCGTGCTGAGCGCACGCTCGGGATCGAGCTCGTAGGCCGGCGTCCCCGCGTCGACCAGGCGGCCCTCCAGCGCGGTGGCGGCCTCCGCCGCGGCAGGGCCGGTGAGCCACACCGTCGCGCCGCGGACGCCGAGGCGGTCCCAACGCTCCTCGCGCGACAGCTTCCCGCCGTCCGGCGCCTCGTCGACCTCGCTCGCGGCGCCGAGCAGCATGCCCGCCGCCACGGTGTCGTTCGTCGCCTCGTCCACCAGGATGAACGCGCCCGTGGTGCGATTGCGCGCGTACGGGTCGAACGCGATCGGCGCCGCGGTGCGGATCGTCACGCGGCCGATGTCGTTGAGCTCGAGGTGGTCGATCGTCGGGTCGCGGTGGAGCGTCGTGACGTCGATGCGGTGGCGCAGGTTCTCGACCACCGCGCGCGTGGTCTGCGTCGTGTGCTTCAGGCGGTAGCGCCCGCGCGGGTCGGACGGCGTCTCGGCCATCCAGCAGACCTCCGCCTCGACCCGCCGCTCGAGCAGCGGCCGGTTGGCGGCGCGGCAGATCATGTCGCCGCGCGAGACGTCGAGGTCGTCGGCGAGCCGCAGCGTCACCGACATCGGCGGGAACGCCTCCTCGACCGGGCCGTCGAACGTGTCGATGCCGGCGATCGTCGTGCGCGCGCCGCTCGGCAGCACCACGACCTCGTCGCCGGGCCGCAGCACGCCGCCGGCGACCTGGCCCGCGTAGCCGCGGTAGTCGTGGAGCCGCTCGTCCTGAGCGTCGCCGGGGCGGACGACCCACTGGACGGGGAACCGCGCGTCGCGCAGGTTGCGATCCGACGCGATGTGGACGTGCTCGAGGTGGTGGAGCAGCGTCGGCCCGTCGTACCACGGCATGTTCTCGCTGCGGTCGACGACGTTGTCGCCCTGCAGCGCGCTGACCGGGATGAACGTCGTG
Source organism: Solirubrobacteraceae bacterium (assembly GCA_035563115.1). Classification (GTDB taxonomy): domain Bacteria; phylum Actinomycetota; class Thermoleophilia; order Solirubrobacterales; family Solirubrobacteraceae; genus CADCVT01. The sequence goes on along the minus strand of DATMVO010000108.1, from coordinate 2,431 downwards.
TCGGAGACGTCGAGCTTGCGCGCGAAGTCGGTGAAGTCGGCGACGACGCGGTCGAACGCCTCCTGCTCGAACCCGACGAGGTCCATCTTGTTGACGACCACGACGATGTGGGGGATCCGCAGCAGCGACGCGATGAACGCGTGGCGGCGCGACTGCTCCACCACGCCGTTGCGGGCGTCGACGAGCACGAGCGCGAGGTCGGCCGTGGACGCGCCGGTGACCATGTTCCGCGTGTAGCGGACGTGGCCGGGCGTGTCGGCGATGATGAACGCGCGCTTGGGCGTCGAGAAGTAGCGGTAGGCGACGTCGATCGTGATGCCCTGCTCGCGCTCGGCGCGCAGGCCGTCGGTGAGCAGGGCGAAGTCGAACTCGCCGTGCGCGAAGCCGCGGTCGGCCGATGTGCGCGCCACCTGTTCGAGCTGATCGGCGAGGATCGCCTTGGAGTCGTGCAGCAGCCGCCCGACGAGCGTCGACTTGCCGTCGTCCACCGAGCCCGCCGTGGCGAACCGGAACAGCGTGCCTTCGCCGGTCGGCGGTAGAGAAGCAGCTGCGCGGTCACGAATTGCGACCTCGGCGACCGCTGAGCCACCGAAGGTGACTGCGGAGCGGTCCTGGGTCTGTGTCGTCGCGCTCATCAGAAGTAGCCGTCCTTCTTGCGGTCTTCCATCGCCGCCTCCGAGAGCCGGTCGTCGGCGCGCGTCGCGCCACGCTCGGTCAGGGTGGAGACGGCGACCTCGGCGACGATGTCGGCCACGGTCGCGGCATCCGATTCCACCGCTCCGGTGCAGCTCATGTCGCCTACCGTGCGGTAGCGCACCGAGCGTCGTTCGACGCGCTCGTCGGCTCGCGGCGGCGAGAACGGACCCACCGGGCGCCACATGCCGTCGCGCCGGTACACCTCGCGCTCGTGCGCGAAGTACAGCGGCGGCAGCGCGATGTTCTCGCGCTCGATGTAGCGCCACACGTCCAGCTCGGTCCAGTTCGAGATCGGGAACGCACGCACGTGCTGACCGGGGGTGTGCCGGCCGTTGTACAGGCTCCACAGCTCGGGGCGCTGATTGCGCGGATCCCACTGCCCGAACTCGTCGCGCAGCGAGATGATGCGCTCCTTGGCGCGGGCCTTGTCCTCGTCGCGGCGCGCACCCCCGAAGACGGCGTCGTGGCGGCCCGCCGCGATGGCGTCGAGCAGCGGCACGGTCTGCAGCGGGTTGCGGGTGCCGTCGGCGCGCTCGTGCAGACGGCCGTCGTCGAGGTAGTCCTGCACGCGGGCGACCTCCAGACGGATGCCGAGACGCGCGACGGTCTCGTCGCGGAAGGCCAGCACCTCGGGGAAGTTGTGGCCGGTATCGACGTGCAGCACCGGGAACGGCACCCTGCCGGGCTCGAACGCCTTGGTCGCCAGATGCAGCACGACGACGGAGTCCTTGCCGCCGGAGAACAGCAGCACCGGTCGCTCGAACTCGGCGACCACCTCGCGGATGACGTGGATGGCCTCCGCCTCGAGCAGGTCGAGCGTGGAGAGTGTGTCGGCGGGTTTCGTCTCGTCGCAGCGCCCTTCGGCGGACTCGGGAACCGCGACGGAGCGAGACGAAACGCCCTGAGCGAGATCGAGGGTCATACGTGGAGCCCGCATTCCGTCTTCGAGAGTCCGGCCCAGCGGCCGGACCGGGGGTCTTCGCCGGGAGCCACCGGCTTCGTGCACGGCTCGCAGCCGATCGAGGGGTAGCCGTTCGACACCAGGAGGTTCACCGGCACGTTGTGCGCGCCGGCGTAGTCGAGCAGGTCGTCGAACGTCCACGCGGCGACGGGGTTCACCTTCACCAGGCCGTTGCGTTCGTCCCATGTCACCAGCGGCGTGTTCGTGCGGGTCGGCGCCTCCTCGCGGCGCACCCCCGTGAACCACACCTCGTACCCGGCCAGCGCGTCCTTGAGCGGAGCGACCTTGCGCCGCGCGCAGCACAGCGCCGCGTCGCGCTCGAACAGCTTCGCGCCGAACTCGGCGTCCTGCTCGGCGACGGTCTGTTCGGGCAGCACGTCCACGATCCGCACGTCGAGCGCGCGTCCGACCTCGTCGCGGGTGAAGCGCGTCTCGGCGAAGTGGTAGCCGGTGTCGAGGAACAGCACGTCGACGCCGGGGAGCTGCTCGGCCACCAGGTGCGGCAGCGCGGCGTCGGCCATCGAGCAGGCGACGGCCGCGGCATCCGTCCCGAAATGGCGTGCGACCCACGCGACGACCTCGGCGGGGGATGCCTCGTGCTCGGTCAGGCTGCCGAGCTCGATGTTGCCCTGCTCGGCGAGGGCCTTGAGCTCGTCGCGGGAGCGCTTGACGGCGATGCGGGGTGCGAGGGAGACGGTCATCCCAGGCCTCCCTCTTCTGCTCCGGACCGTCTCGCGGTGGATGGAGCGAGTGTCAGCGAGACGAAACGGGTCA
>DATMVO010000107.1:0-8294 GCA_035563115.1 Solirubrobacteraceae bacterium | reverse complement strand
CTCTTCGTGAACATGGAGCCGGCGACCGTCGCGCGGCTCGGCGCCGCCCAGCTGGCCGGCCTGACCGAGCGGCTGCCGCCGGGAACGCACCCGGTGCTCGAGGTGACCGAGCGCGCGCTGCTGCGCAGCCCGGCGCAGCTTCTGGCCGGCGTGGACGTCGCGCGCGAGCTGGGGTGGATGATCGCGCTCGACGACGTCGGCGCCGAGCGCAGCTCGCTCGCGCTCGTGCCGTTCCTGCGCCCCGACGTCATCAAGCTCGACCTGCGCGTGATCCAGCGGCGCGCGTCCCTGGAGACCGCGGAGGTCGTGCACGCCGTCGCCGCGTACGTCGAGCGGACGAACGCGGTGCTCGTCGCCGAGGGCGTCGAGACGCCGCTCCAGCGCGACCGCGCCGCGGCGCTCGGCGCGACGTTCCTCCAGGGCTGGCTGACCGGCCGCCCCGGCCCGCTCGACGGGCTCACCTTCGACGGCGGAGCGCCGCCGATCGCGCCGCGGCGGCGGATGAGCACGCCGGTCGCGACCGGGGTGACGCCGTTCGAGGCGCTCGCCTCCGCCGACCTGCCGGTGCGGCGCACGACCAAGCCGCTGCTGGCGATGCTCAGCGCGCAGCTCGAGCGCCAGGCGCTGCAGCTCGACGAGCTGACCGTCGTCACCTCGACGTTCCAGCACGCGCGGCACTTCGCCGGCCGCACGCGGCGCCGGTACGAGGCGCTCGCGCGGACGGCGGCGCTGGTGACCGTCGCGGGGGTCCGGATGCCGGCCGAGCCGGGCGACGGCGTCCGCGGCGTCGCGGTCGACCCCGACCACCGCCTCTCGGCGGGCTGGTGCGTGGCGGTCGTCGGGCCGCACTTCGCGGCGGTGCTGACCGCGCAGCCGACGGAGGACGCGAGCGGCGCGGTCACGACGGCGGACGGCGAGCGCCAGTACGACTACGTCCTGAGCTACGACCGCACGCGGGCGGTGCTCGTCGCGGACATGCTCCTGCGCTGCGACACGCCGCGCGCGCCGGCGGCCGGCCCGTCCGCGGACGGCGACACCTCCGAGCCGCCGCTCGGGCGGGCCGCCGTCGCATCCTCCGCCGTCCTCGACCCCGGCGCCGGCCCGCCGCGCGGTCGCGCCACGCTTCCCGACCTGCTCACGCGGGCGATCGCGACCGCCGTCAACCCGATCACGATCGCCGACGCGACGGCGCCGGACATGCCGCTGATCTACGCCAACGAGGCGTTCCTGCGGATGACCGGCTACGCGGAGTCCGAGGTCCTCGGGCGCAACTGCCGCTTCCTCCAGGGCGAGGGGACCGACCCGGTCAGCGTCCGCCCGATCGGCCGGCTCCTCGCCGCCGGCCGCGCGGCGCACGCGGTGCTCCTCAACTACCGCCGCGACGGGTCGCCGTTCTTCAACGAGGTGACGATGTCGCCGGTCTACGACGACTGCGGCAACCTCACGCACTTCATCGGCAACCAGATCGACGTCACCGAGCGCGTCCGCCGCCAGCGCACGACCGCCTACCTCGCCTACCACGACCCGCTCGTCGGCCTGCCCAACCGCGTGCAGCTCACCGACCACCTGGAGCTCGAGCTGGCCCGCGCGCGGCGGACGGGCGGGCGGCTCGCGGTGCTCTACGCCGACCTGGACGGGTTCAAGGCGGTCAACGACACGAGCGGGCACGCGCGCGGCGACGCGGCGCTGCGCGAGGTGGCGCAGCGGTTCAGCGCCGCCGTGCGGGAGGGGGACCTGCTGACGCGCCTGGGCGGCGACGAGTTCGCGGTGGTGCTCACCGGTCTGGCCGAGGACGCGGCGGAGGTCGCCACCCGCGTCGGGCGGGAGCTGCGCGACGCGCTCGCCGAGACCGTCGCCGACGGGCACCAGGTGGGCGTGAGCGTCGGCATCGCGCTCTACCCCGACGACGGCGAGGACGCGGACGCGCTCCTCGCCCGCGCGGACGCGGCGATGTTCCGCGCCAAGCACGCGGGCGGCGGCCGGATCGCGCTGCGCGGCGCCGTCGGCCTCTGACTAGGCTGCCCGCCGCATGGTCGGAGCTTCGAGCGAGAGCGCGGGTGCGCCGCGGTACGTGAGCGCGGACGAGGTGGCGCGGCTGGTCCCCTCGCTGCGGGCGATCGACGCGCTCGAGGCGGCGCTGCGGGGTGGGCTCGACCCGGATGCTGGGGTGGCGCGGAGCGTGGTGCCGGTGGAGGGCGGGGAGCTGCTGGTGATGCCGTCCGCGGCGGCCGGGGTGCCGGTGGTGAAGCTGGTCAGCGTCGGTGGGACGCCGCGGATCCAGGGCGTGTGCGTGCTGTTCGACCCGGTGACGCTCGCGCCCGCCGCGATCGTGGACGGGGTGGCGGTGACGAACGTGCGGACGGCGGCGGTCTCCGCGCTGGCGGTGCGGCACCTCGCGGCGGAGGACGCGCGGCGGCTGCTCGTCTTCGGCCGGGGACCGCAGGCCCACGCGCACGCCGAGGCGATCCGGGCGGTGCGACCGATCGCGCACGTCGACCTCGTCGGCCGCAGCACGCCGCGCGCCGCGGTCGAGGAGCTCGTGCGCGCCGCCGACGTCATCTGCTGCTGCACCACCGCGCGGGAGCCGCTCTTCGACGGCGCGCTCGTCGCCGACCACGCCACGGTCGTCGCGATCGGGTCGCACGAGCCGGAGGCGCGCGAGACCGACAGCACGCTCGCCGCCCGCGCGACCGTCGTCGTGGAGTCCGTCCCGACCGCGCTGCGCGAGGCCGGCGACGTCGTACTGGCCGCGGCCGACGGCGCGCTCGACCCGGCCGCGCTCGTCCCGCTCGCCGCCCTTGTCCGCGGGGAGGCGGCCGTCGACCCGGCGCGGCCCCGGCTCTTCAAGAGCACCGGCATGGCGTGGGAGGACGCGGTCGTCGCCGCGCTCCTCTCCTAGGATCCGCGTATGCCCGACCGCCTGCCCTACACCGACGACGACGAGGCGAACGCGCTCATCGCCACCGACCCGCTCGCGCTGCTGATCGGCTTCGCGCTCGACCAGCAGGTCACGGTGCAGAAGGCGTTCTCGGGGCCGCTCGCGATCCAGCAGCGGCTCGGCGGGCTGGAGGCCGCGACGCTCGCGCGGACCGACCTCGAGCCGGTGTTCAAGGAGAAGCCCGCGATCCACCGGTTCCCCGGCTCGATGGCCAAGCGCGTCCGCGAGCTGGCCGCCCACGTCGACGAGACGTACGACGGCGACGCGGCGCGCGTGTGGACCGACGCGACGACGTCCGACGAGCTGAAGGCCAACCTCTCCGCGCTCCCCGGCTTCGGCCAGATGAAGGTCGACGCGCTCGCGACGCTCCTCGCCCGCCAGTTCGGGGTGGAGCTCGCCGAGCCGCTCGTGCCCGGCTACCCGACGCTCGGTGCGGTCGACTCGCCGGAGGGGCTGGCCGAGTACCAGGCGCACAAGCGGGCGCAGAAGGCGGCGGCGCGGGCGGCGAAGGCGGAAGGGGCGGCGTCGTAGCGACGCTCGCGGGGCGGAGCACAGCGACTCGGGCCCCGGAGAAAGCCCGAGTCGCTGCAGCTGCCCAGCTCGCCAGCGCATCTCTCAGCGCCGGCGGCGAGGTGAGGAACAGTAAGGAGCACGTGCCGATGCCACTACCGGACATTCGTCCAGATCTGGGTCGATTTGCACAAGTTCGGGCCGGTTGGCGCGCGCGCACCCTTGTAATCGCCGCGACGGCCGGGGTCGCGTTGGCGCACACGGGCGCCGCGACCGCCCACGCGCAGACCGCGGGGGAGGAGGCCCACGCCCTCGCCCGCTCCATCGCCGCCGCCGGTCCGCGGCCTGCGGGCTCGCCCGCCGAGCGCCGCGCGCAGGACCGCGTCGCCGCCCGCTTCCGCCGCGCCGGCCTCCGGCTCGCCACCGACACCTTCGCCGTGCCCAAGCGCGGCGTCCGCTCGCGCAACGTGATCGGCATCCGCGACACCCCGGCGCGCTGCCTGATCGTCCTGATGGCCCACAGCGACACCGTCCCGCCCGCGCCCGGCGCCGACGACAACGCCTCCGGCCTCGGCACGCTCGCCGCACTCGCCACCCGGCTGCCGGCCGAGCCCGCTTGCGACGTCTGGCTCGTCGCGACCGGCGCGGAGGAGCGGATCCACACCGGCAGCCCCGACCACCTGGGGGCGCTCGCGCTCGTCCGGCGCGTCAAGCGGCTCGGCCGCGCGCGCGACCTGCGCTTCGCGCTCTCCCTCGACGAGGTCGGCCGCGGCACCACGTTCTGGCTCCGCTCGCCCGTCGCCCAGCCCCGGCCGCGGGTCGAGCGCGCGCTCCTCACCCGCGCCGATGACGCGGGCGTCGCCGTCCGCTGGGTCGCCGACAGCGGCACCGGCAACTCCGACCACCGCGAGTTCGAGCTGGCCGGGCTGCCGGCGATGAAGCTCGGCGTCCCCGACGACCCGTGCCGGCACGAGGCGTGCGACACGCCCTCCCGCCTGCAGCGCGGCGCGTTCGACCGGGTCATCCGCGTCGTGCGGCGGGTGCTTGCCGGTTGAGCGCCCGGGTACGCTCCTCGCACACGATGACGTCTGCCGAGCTCGATCCGGCCGCCGCGCCGCAACGTCTTCAGGGGCTCGGCAGCTGGCTCATCAACCAGGCGGCGCTGCGCGCGGCGCGCATCATCGGCGCGCGCTTCGGCGAGGTCGACGCGCGCCGCGACCAGTACGCGGTGATGGTCGCCCTCGACGCGCTCGGGCAGGCCAGCCAGGCCGACCTGGGCCGCCGGCTGATGCTCGACCGCAGCGACATGTCCGCGCTGATCGACGAGCTGGAGTCCGCCGGCCACGTCGTGCGCGAGCGCGACGAGCAGGACCGGCGCCGCAACGTCATCCGCCTCACCGACGGCGGCCGCGGGCGGCTGCGCGAGCTGGACACGGTGGTCGACGCGGTGCAGGACGACCTCCTCGCTCCGCTCTCGGACGCCGAGCGCGACGAGCTCGTCTCGCTCCTCCAGCGGCTGGTTGCCCACCACCGCTGATTGGACGCGCGCGTGCCCGGGAAGCTCGGCGGCGTGGAGGTCCGGATCGACACGGTCGAGACGTGGCGCGAGCTGGACGACGCGATCGCCGACGCGGGCTGGTGCCGGCACGAGTCCCATCCGCGGCCGACGCTCGTCTTCCGCGGCCTGGCGAAGTCGTCCTACACCAACGTGTCGAGCCTCGCGCGGTTGGAGGGCAACTACGCGAAGGTCGAGCGGCACCTGCTGCGCAACTTCCGCAAGTACGCGCACAAGGCGGCGCCCGGCCCGGAGGACTGGGACTGGCTCGCGCTCGGCCAGCACCACGGGCTCCCGACCCGGCTGCTGGACTGGACGTTCTCGCCGCTCGTCGCGCTCCACTTCGCCACCGCCTCGTGGCCGGAGGACGACGCCGTGCTGTGGGCGGTGGACGTCGTCCAGGCGCACCGGGCGCTGCCGCCGGGGCTGAAGGCGGCGATGGCGGAGGAGGGGTCGGTCGTCTTCACCACCGACCTGCTCGCCGAGCACGCCGAGGATCTGCCGGCGTTCGACGCGCTGCAGGAGGAGGACCCGTTCGTCGTCTTCTTCGAGCCGCCGACGCTCGACGACCGGATCGCCAACCAGGCGGCGGTCCTCTCCGCGATCTCCGACCCGACGTGCCAGATGGACGACTGGCTGCGCCAGCACCCGGACGGCTGCCGAGCGTGGCACATCCCCGCGGCGCTGAAGGCGGAGGTGCGGACGCGGCTGGATCAGGCGCAGATCACCGAGCGGATGCTGATGCCCGGCCTGGACGGGCTCGCGTCGTGGCTGCGCCGGTACTACTCGCCGCAGTCGACGTCGGACGAGGGGTCCGCCCAGCACGAGGGGTCGATGGCGTAGGCGGTGGTTCGGTTCGAACCGCCCGCGCGCTCTAGGCGCGGTCGATCTCGAACCAGACGTGCGTCGAGCCCGCGTGGACGCCCCACCGGTCGGTGAGCGTCTCCACCAGGTGCAGGCCCCAGCCGCCGACGTCGGTCTTCGGGCGGTCGCGCGCGACGGGCGTGAAGCTCGAGCCCTCGTTGACGACCTCGACGCGCAGCTTGCGCGGGCTCGGCGCCTGGACCTGCAGCTTGACCGAGCCGGCGTCGCCGTACTTGACGGAGTTCGTGACCAGCTCGGAGACGAGTAGGAGGACGTCACCGCGGATCTCGGGCGCGATCGCCTCACCGAGATCCTCGACCGCCCGGCGCGCGTGGTACGGCGCCTTCCGGTCGCGAGGGATGTCGACGTCCAGGTTCGTGCTCATCTCAGGTGCGGTCGCTGCCATCAGCCTAATACACGTCATCCCCGCCAGACCGGCCAGAAAACGTGTGCATGCGCACATCCGGCACGTTCGCGCGGGCGCCCCCTCGGACGCGCGCTACTATCTCTCGCCGCCACGCGGATGTGGTGGAATTGGTAGACACGCAGGCTTCAGGTGCCTGTGGGGGCAACCCCGTGGAGGTTCGAGTCCTCTCATCCGCATAGCTCGCCAGGGCCGTTGCTACCCTGTCGAGCGTCCCGCAGGCCGCTATCGTCTAGGGGACTAGGACGCCGCCCTCTCACGGCGGAAACCGGGGTTCGAATCCCCGTAGCGGTACTCCACGAACCCTCGCCCCGGCGGGGGTTTCGTCGTTCCGGGGCAGGCGTCAGCTGAGCACTTTGACGACGCCCGACAGGATGATGACGCCGGCGCACCCGCCCAGGATGCGGGCGTTGCGTCGGCCGGTCTCGTCCACTGCGTCGCGGTGCCGGCCCGCGGCGAGGAGCCCGAACGAGACGCCGAGCATGATCGAGCCCGCGTCGCCGAGCACGTCCGGCCCATCCAGGAGTGCGACGAAGGTGAGGACGGCGTAGGTCGCGATCCCGGCGAGAGCGACGCGCTCGAGCGCGCTGGAGGTGGGGGCGGATCGGCGCACGGCCGCGCACCCTACCCGCGGCCGTTCCGGTGAGGAGCGTTCACCACTGAGCGGTCTATGAGTATCCTCGCCGCCGTGTCCGGGGCCTTCGGGAAGATGACGCCCGTCGACTTCGACACGGTGCTGGCGATCCTGCACGGGTGGCTGGGGGAGCCGGTGGAGGTGGTCGTCGAGGTGACGGTGCGGCCGTACGCCGTCGCCCGGATGAGCGGCCTGCTCGCGCCCGCGCCGGGGATCGCGACGCCGGAGGACGACGACCAGTTCGAGTTCCGCGTCGAGCCGGGGTCGGGCTTCGCGCTCCGGCGCGACCACTTCCACGACGCGGACCTCTTCCCGGCGGTCGGCCGGCTGCTCGTCGCGCTCGTCGACGACGCCGCCGAGATCGGCGAACGGGGGGAGCACGTCAGCGCCCGGCTCGAGCTGATCGGCCCGCCGGTCGGGGGTGTGCCGGGCGTCGGCGGAGGCGGTCGCGGGTAGGGGCTGCGAGCGGCACTGCAGGGGTGCCGCGCGCCCTACCCTGGAGCACCTTGGCCCCGAACGTCGTGCACGTCCTCGAGGAGGACCCCCAGCTCGCCTCCGCTCTCGACGAGGCCGAGCACGCAGTCGCCACCCGGCACCTCGTCGCCGCGGAGCTCCGGCTCCCGCGCGGCCCGTGGAAGGCGGACCATCCGCTGGGTGCCTCGCCCGGCGACCTCGGCTTCCTCATCCTCGACGGGTTCCTCGTCCGCGAGACCGTCGTCGGGCGCCACTCGACCGCCGAGCTGCTCGGCCCGGGCGACCTCCTGCGACCGTGGGACCAGAGCGAGGACGCGGGCGGCGCGCCCGTCGACGCGGAGAGCTCGTGGCGCGTCCTGCAGCCGGCCCGGCTGGCCGTCCTCGACGCCCGCTTCGCCGCCCTCTGCACCCGCCTGCCGACGCTCACCGCCGAGATGCTGAGCCGCACCCTGCGCCGCTCGCGGCTGCTCGGGATGCTGCTCGCGCTCTCCGCCATGCCGCGCCTGGACGCCCGCCTGCTCGCCCTCCTGTGGCACCTCGCGGACCGCTGGGGGACCGTGGGGACCGACGGGACGACGGTGCCGCTCAAGCTCACCCACGCGACGCTGGCGCAGCTCGTCGGCGCGCAGCGCCCGAGCGTCACGAGCGCGCTGCGGACGCTGGAGGAGCGCCACCTCGTCCGGCGCCTGCCCGAAGGCGGCGGCTGGCTGCTCCTCGGCGACCCGCCCGGGGATCCCGAGCAGGCGCTCGCGCGCAGCTCGCTCGCGGCCTGAGCGCGCTACCAGAACGCCGCGAGCGTCACGTACGCGGACAGCTCCACGAGCTTGTTCGTCGCGCCGTAGACGTCGCCGCTCGCGCCCCCGAACGAGCGCAGCGCGGCCAGCGAGCAGAGCGC
>DATMVO010000106.1:0-15155 GCA_035563115.1 Solirubrobacteraceae bacterium | reverse complement strand
CAGGCGTTGTCGACCTGCCGGAGCTCCAGGCTCGGCGGCGAGAAGACGCGCTCGGCCTCGACCGAGAGGTCCCCGTCCGCCGGCGCGGGGAACGACCCGAGGTCGAACTTGCGCAGCTCGGTGAACTCCCAGCCGGGCTGGCCCTTGAAGGCCGGCAGGGGGACGTCCATCTCGGCGGCGCGCGAGCGGCGCTCCGCGATCCACTCCGGGTCGGTGACGGCCGCGCTAGCCAATGGAGCCCTCCATCTGCAGCTCGATCAGCCGGTTCATCTCAACGGCGTACTCCATCGGGAGCTCCTTGACGATCGGCTCGATGAAGCCGTTGACGATCATCTTGGCCGCCTCCTCCTCCGGGATCCCGTGGGACTGGAGGTAGAAGACCTGCTCGTCGCCGACCTTGGACACCGTGGCCTCGTGGGCGACGGCGACGTCGTCCTCGGAGATGCGGATCGTCGGGTACGTGTCCGAGCGGGAGTCCTCGTCCAACAGGAGCGCGTCGCAGACGACCGTCGACTTGGAGCCCGTCGCGCCCTTGGCGACCTCGAGCAGCCCGCGGTAGGAGGACCGGCCGCCGTCCTTGGAGATCGACTTGGCGAAGATGTTCGACGTCGTGTTCGGCGCCGCGTGGATGATCTTCGCGCCGGCGTCCTGGTGCTGGCCCTTGCCGGCGAAGGCGATCGAGAGCACCTCGCCATGGGCGCGCTCGCCCGTGAGGTAGACGGACGGGTACTTCATGGTCAGCTTGGAGCCGAGGTTGCAGTCCACCCACTCGACCGTGGCGTCGGTCTCGGCGACCGCGCGCTTGGTGACGAGGTTGTAGACGTTCTGCGACCAGTTCTGGACCGTCGTGTAGCGGATCCGCGCACCCGGCTTGGCGATCAGCTCGACCACGGCGGAGTGCAGCGAGTCCGAGCTCCACACGGGGGCGGTGCAGCCCTCGATGTAGTGAACGTCCGAGCCTTCCTCGGCGATGATCAGCGTCCGCTCGAACTGGCCCATGTTCTCCGTGTTGATCCGGAAGTAGGCCTGCAGCGGCATCTCGACGTGCACGCCCGGCGGCACGTAGACGAACGAGCCGCCCGACCACACGGCGCTGTTGAGCGCGGCGAGCTTGTTGTCGTTGGACGGGATGATCGAGGCGAAGTACTCGCGCACGAGGTCCTCGTGCTCACGGAGCGCCGTGTCCATGTCGGTGAAGATGACGCCCTGCTTCTCGAGCTCCTCGTTCACCTGGTGGTAGACGACCTCGGACTCGTACTGGGCGCCGACCCCGGCGAGGAATTTGCGCTCCGCCTCCGGGATGCCGAGGCGGTCGAAGGTCTTCTTCACGTCCTCCGGGACGTCGTCCCAGGAGCGCTCGGGCTTGTCGGACGCACGGACGAAGTAGTGGATGTCGTCGAAGTCGACCTCCTCGAGCATCGGCGAGCCCCACGTGGGCATCGGGCGTGCGAGGAAGTGATCGAGCGACTTGAGCCGGAAGTCGAGCATCCACTGCGGCTCGTTCTTGAACTCGGAGATCTTCTCGACGAGCTCGCGCGTCAGGCCCTTCGGGGCCTTGTAGAGGTAGTTCTCCGCGTCGTGGAACCCGTAGCGCTCGGTGTAATCCGCGTTCAGGCTCTGAAGCGTGTCGGTTTCAGGGGTTGCAGCCATGGGTCTCCAATTCCTGCCTGGGGAGTACGAATTGTATCGGCCCCATGGCTGCATCCCGGATGTCAGGTTGGTCTGTGCGCCACCGCGCTCAGGGCGTCGTCAGCTCCACGTCGTCGAGGCGCAGGAACGCGTCGCTGCCCGGGCCCCAGTAGCCGGCGAAGATCGTCAGCTGGGTCTGCGATCCCGAGTTGAACGAGACGCTCACCGGCGTCCACGGGCCCACGTCGGTGAAGCTCGTCTCGGCCAGCAGGTCGGTCTCCGACGTGCCGCGCCGGACGCCGAAGTAGCCCGTGAGGTTGTTCGACGTCTGCACCCAGCCGCGCAGGACGTAGTTCGTGTTCGGCTGGACGGTCACCGTCTGCAGGATCGCGTTCCAGGCCGTGCTGGCGAGGTTGTTCGTCGGGTGGATCCAGGCGTTGTTGAGGCCCGTCCGCTGGAAGCCGAGCCCGCGGTCGACGCCCTTGGCGTCCGGCCCCTGCCCGCGCCACGCCCCGCTCAGCGAACCGGTCGCCTGCCCTTCGAAGCCGCCGTCGGCGACGACGCTCGCCGGCGCGTTCCCGCCCGCCGTGCCGTAGTACACCTGCAGCTCGCTGATCGACGTGAACGTCTGCGTGCCGCCGGCCGTGCCGATCACGCGCACGCCGTCACCGGTCGTGTCGGTGAAGCGGATGACGACGTTCGTGAAGCCGGCCGCCGAGGAGTAGGTCGACGACGTGATCGTCTGGCCGCTCACGTTGGTCCACACGTTGTTGTTGCGCACCTGCACGCGCAGCCCCGAAGCGAACCACCCGCCGTCGCCGAACCGCGTGCCGGTGCGGAGGACGACCCGGTTCAGGTTGTACGTCCGCGGCCACGCGTAGCCCCAGAAGGAGCCGTCGGTGGGCTTGACCTCGTCGTTCCAGTCGTCCTCGGACTGGTCGAGCTGCCCGTCGTTGAGGTAGCCGACGTTCCCGAAGTGCGCGACGCGGGCCAGCGGCCGGACGCCGGTGGTGGTGCGCGCGAGGTTGTTCGAGTCGCTCCGCGCGTTCGACGGCGTGGTCGCGACCTGCGGGGTCAGCTCCATCCGCCGCATCGACCAGCGGTAGTCGGCCTGGCCGGTCGCCGCGCCGCCGCAGTCGCAGACGTTGGACTGGACCCACATCCGGCGCCCGTCGGCGGATATGAACTTGGACGGGATGATCGTCCCGTAGCCGCCGCGCTTGCCGCCGTCGCTCCACGGATAGCCGCCGAAGTCCTTGTCGAGGAACCGCTTCCACGGCCCCTGCGGCGTCGGCGCCTCGTAGAACTCCCACGTGTACTCGGTCCAGCTCGCGTAGAGGTACTTCTGCAGGCCCTTGTTCCAGACGACGTGGCCCTGCGACAGCGTCGACATGTTCTCGACGTTGGCCGAGCGGACGTCCGGGTACCGGCGCGTCGTGTCGGTGAGCACCGGCTGGCGCGCGGAGGTGTCGCCGGCGGCGCCCCACGTCGTCAGGCCGGTCGACCACTGCCAGGTCGACTTGTCCTGGATCGACGCCTTCGGGATCCGCGCGAGGAAGAGCGACTGCGGGTCGGCGACGACGCCGCTGAACGAGTCGCGCCAGTTGCGCTCGAGCGCGTACGCGTAGACGTAGGCCGGCGTCGGGTTGTCGGCGCTGTCCTTGCCGTAGTCGAGGAAGAAGATCGTGCTCGGCTCGGCGCCGGTGAACATCCGGTCCGACGTGCGCGTCCACGTCGCGCCCTTGTTCGTCGACTTGACGATCGTCGCGCCGTCGACGCGGTTGAAGTCGCCCGACAGGTCCTGCACGGCGAGGTAGAGCGCCCCGTCGACGCAGACCATGCCGGTCGGCTTGCGCGTGTAGCCGGAGGGCGCGGGGCGCGTGATCTGGTCACCGCGGGTGAGCGTCGCGCCGCCGAGCGTCCCGTTCTCCGGCGAGCCCGTGATCCGGCTCACGGCGATGTCCGACGGCGCGCCGGAGAACCCGAACCCGTCGCCGTTGGACGAGTACAGGTTGTCGTCGTTGGACCAGCACGTCGGCCACAGGTCGCCGTCGCTGGAGGCCACGTGGACCGACGGCTTCTCCTCCACCCACGCGGTGGAGAACGCGTTGCTGACTTGCGCGACCTGCGCCGCGGCGGGCGCGGCACAGGTCGCGAGACCGGCGGCCGCCAGGACGGCGGTCGCGAACCGGAAGGACATGGGACAGGACCCTCTTCTACGGCGTGGGCAGATCTTCCCGCGGGAGCCGGTCCTCGACGGACGGCAGCGCCGGGAAGCGCGCGTGCGGCTCGGCCTGGTACCAGTACGCGGTCGACGACCAGTCGTCCGAGCGGTGGTTGTTGTGGCCGTGCTCGATGGTCATCCGGATGGACTTGGAGAACCGGACCGGGTCCTCGACGTGCCAGCGGTAGTAGGAGACCTTCCCCCACCAGTTCGGCTCGCCGCCCATCGTGATGCCGTGGTACGGGGCGTGCTGCTCCTGCGTCGGGCACCACGCGGTGTTGAAGTAGTCCTCCGTGCCCGTCCCGTGCAGCGACGGCGGGAAGGGCTCGCCGTCGATGAAGATCATGTCGTCGCCCTCCCCGTACCAGTTGAAGTTGTTCATCCCGGTGTCGCGGAGGTTCTGGATGTTCACGTTGCAGCCGACGAAGTGGCCCTCGCCCTCGGCCTCCAGGACGACGTAGTTGCCGTCGCCGGTGAGGTTCTCGCCGGACGCGACCTGGAAGTCGTCGTTGGTCATCCCCTCGTCGGAGATGCCGTCCGTCGGGTTCTCGCGCCGGAACTGCGCGTGGAAGCGGCCCATGCCGCTGACGTCCTCGCCGTGCTCGAGGTCGAGGTAGAAGTAGAGGAGCAGGTCCTCCTCGGCGCACCCGTTCTCGACCTCGAACCGCATCG
The DNA here is from genome assembly GCA_035563115.1 of Solirubrobacteraceae bacterium. GTDB lineage: Bacteria > Actinomycetota > Thermoleophilia > Solirubrobacterales > Solirubrobacteraceae > CADCVT01. The sequence continues at coordinate 10,630 of DATMVO010000106.1, read as the reverse complement.
ACTCGAACGGCATCGGGAACCAGCAGTTGAACGACTTGCCGTCCTCGGGGCTCATCTGCATCGGGAGCGAGACGAAGTTGCGCGTCTGCGCGTGGCCGATGCCGAAGAAGTCGCCGATCGGAACCTCGATCGAGGGCTCGGACTCGCCGTCCCACCACGCGCGCAGGATGACCTTGCGCAGGTAGTGGCGCTCCTTGCACGCCATCGTCATCCAGATGTGGCGGACGATGCCCGAGATGTCGACGGCGGCGATCTCCCGCCGCTGGCCGGGCTGGATCGTGTAGCGGTCGTCGTTGCCGCCGGTGCGGTCCCAGCTCGACACGCGCGCGCTGCGCGTGCCGGTGAGGCGGGCGAGGTTGGCGAGCGGTCCGGTCATGCGAGAGGTCCTGTCTCAGCCCTTGAGGCCGGTCATCTTGATGCCCTCGACGAGGCGGCGCTGCAGCACGAAGAAGAGGATCAGCGTGGGCAGGGCGGCGCACGTCGACGCGGCCATGATCAGGTTGTAGTTCGACGCGTACTGGCCGCGGAACTGCTGGATGCCGAGCTGGACGACCCACAGGGACTGGTCCTGCGTGACGATCAGCGGCCACAGGAAGTTGTTCCAGTTGGCCAGGAAGAAGAAGATCCCCAGCGCGGCGAGCACCGGCCGCGAGAGCGGCAGGATGATGTGCCAGTACACCTTGATGAGGCTGGCGCCGTCCAGGATCGCCGCCTCCTCGAGCTCGCGCGGCACCGACAGGTAGAACTGGCGGAGCAGGAAGATCCCGAAGGCGTGCGGGATCATCGGCACGATCAGGCCCTGGTAGGTGTCCACCCAGCCGAGCCAGTCCACGATGATGAAGAGCGGCACCGCGATCACGGTGAACGGCACCATCAGCGTGCAGAGGATCAGCAGGAAGATCTTGTCGCGGCCCGGGAAGTGCAGCCGCGCGAGCGAGTACGCCGCCATCGAGTGGAGCAGGAGCGCCACGACGGTGACGGTGGTCGCCACGAAGAGCGAGTTCAGCAGGTACGTCCCGAACGGCACCTGGTCGAAGACGTCCAGGTAGTTCTGGAACCGCCACTCGGTCGGCAGCGCCGTCGGCGGGTTGGCCAGGACGGTGTCCGAGCTCTTCAGCGAGCTGGAGAGCATCCACAGCAGCGGGCCGGCGAGGATGAAGAACGAGACCGCGGCTAGCGCGTAGAGGACCAGCCGCTCGGGCCGGAACATGCGCTTGAGGCTGAACGGCTTGCGCGGCTTCTTCACGCGCGGGCGCGCGTGCGCGCCCGCGTGCGCGTCACTGGTTTGCGTCGTCACGGAAGACCCTCAGCTGAAGCAGCGAGAAGACGAGGATGATCAGGAAGAGCACGACCGAGAGCGCCGAGGCGTAGCCGAGCTGCAGGAACTGGAAGGCCTGCTGGTAGATGTAGTAGACGGTCGTCGTCGTCGCGTTCGCCGGCCCGCCCTGCGTCATCACGAAGATCGGGTCGAACAGCTGGAACGCGCCGATGAACGAGATCAGCGCGACGAAGAGGCTCGTCGGCTTGAGCAGCGGCAGCGTGATGTGCCGGAAGCGCGACCACGCGCTCGCGCCGTCCACCTTCGCCGCCTCGTAGTAGGAGGCGGGGATGTCCTGCAGGCCGGCCAGGAAGATGATCATGCTGTAGCCGACCGACTGCCACAGCGTCACGATGATCACCGAGATCAGCGCGGTGTCGGTGTCGCCCAGCCAGGCCTGCGGTTCGAAGCCGAACCAGCCGATGATCACGTTCACCACGCCGGCCGGGTCCTGGAGCATGAAGATCCAGATCACCGACGAGATGACCAGCGAGACCATGTACGGCGCGAAGAACGCCGAGCGCAGGAGGCCGGTCATCTTCAGCCCCTGGTTGACGAGCAGCGCCAACCCGAGGCTTCCGATGAAGAGCAGCGGGACGAACGAGAACGTGTAGATCGCCGTGATCTTCAGCGAGTTCCAGAACGCCTCGTCCTTGAGCAGCGTCTTGTAGTTCTCGATCCCGTTCCACTCGCGGACGCCGATGCCCGTCCACTTGTGGAACGAGATGTAGATGGCGCCGGCGATCGGCAGGATCACGAAGACCGCCAGACCGATCAGGTCCGGCAGGAGGAAGCCGTACCCGACCAGGCGCTGCTCGCCCTTGCGGGTCTTCCACCACCTCGTGCGTGTCTGCGGGGAGCCCGCCGTCGTCGCCGCCATCAGGTCAGGTCTGCGTCGGGTTGAGCGGAGCGCCCTGGTAGGACGACAGGTACGAGTCGATCGCCTTCGCGGCCTGCGAGGCGGCCTCCTCGCCGGACTTGCCGCTGAACATCGCGGCCTGGAGCCCGTCGCCGATCGCCTTCACGATCTGGTCCGGGTAGCGCGGCTCGGCCTGCGCCGTCGGGAGGACCTCGTCGCGGAACGTCTTGTAGGCGCCCTTGGAGAAGACGTCCTCGCAGCCCTCGTTGACCGCGTTGTTCGGCGAGAACTTCGAGCCGTTGCGGCAGGCCCAGTTGTCCGGGAACTCCTTGTCCTGGACCCAGAGCCACTTGGTGAACTCCTTCGCCTTGGCGACGTTGCCGCCCTGCGCGTTCACCATCTGCGTCCAGCCGCCGTACACGGTGACCGACTGGCGGCCGGCCGGGGCCGGGATCTTCACGACGCCGTAGTCGACGTCCTTGAAGAGGTTCTTCATCTGGCCGATGCCCCAGAAGCCGCAGACCTGCATCGCGGCCTCGCCGCGGCCCAGCGGGCCGAGCTCGGAGGTCAGCTGCGCGGTCTTCTTCGGCGCGTAGCCGTCCTTCATGAGGTCGCCCCACAGCTGGAAGGCCGAGGCGGCCTCCGGCGTGTTGAGGGCCGACTTCTTGGAGTCCTCGGAGAGCACGTTGCCGCCGGCGCTCCACAGGAACGGGTACCAGGTGAAGTTCTGGTAGCCGCCCGGCGTGGGCTCGATGACGATGCCCTTCTGCTTCTTGGTCGTCAGCTCCTTGGCGGCCGCGCGCAGGTCGTCCCAGGTGCGGGGCGGCTCGATGCCGGCCTTCTCCAGGATGTCCTTGCGGTAGTAGAGCGCGACGGGCTCCTGCTCGAACGGGAGCGAGTACATCTTCCCGTCGACCGAGACGGCCGTGACCGACGCGGGGTTGTACGTCGACTTGTCGATCAGGTCGTCGACCGGCTCGGCGACGCCGTTGTTGACGTAGTTGATGAACGCGCCCGGGCTGATCCAGAAGACGTCCGGGCCCTTCTTGGCGGCGAACGCGGTGGTCAGCTTGGTGCCGGAGTACTGGTCGGGCGGGAAGGTCTGGAAGTCGACCTTGCTGTCCGGGTTCTCCTTGTTCCAACGGTCGACCGCGCCCTTGATGATCGGGTCGTCGTTCTCGGAGGCGAACTTCCAGAACTGCATCGTCCCGCCACCGCCGCCCCCGGCTGCAGCGCCGTCCTTGGAGTCGCTGCCGCCGCACGCGGCGAGGAAGCTCCCCAGCATCGTCATCGACCCGACGGTGGCCGCCGTCCGGCCGGCGAACGTCCGGCGGGTGAGGCCGTTCTGCTCCATGTCCGTCATCACTGCTCCTCCTGCGCCCGCGGACGGGCGCCCTCCTGTGGTGTGACCCTGCTGCTTCATGCGACCGCGTCCGAGCGGTCGTGGGCCCCGGTGGCGTCGAAGACGACCGGGCGCACGTCGAGCGCCCGGCAGACCGCCACGAGGTCCTCCACGCAGTCGCCGTAGACCGCGTGGATGTGGTTGGACGCGTACGACGCGAGGATCGTCTCCGGCGTCGCGTCGAACTTGGCGAACGCGTGCGGCCACTCCCAGCACGTGTGGCGCATCAGCCGCTCGTCCTCCTCGCCGCCGAACCGGACGAGCTCTCCCGGGAGGATCGCCATCCAGTAGCGGCCGTCCTTGCGCGTCAGGCGCGCGAAGGTGGCACGGCCCGGGGCGGCGAGCGTCTGGACGGACGCGCCACCGGCCGGGAAGAACCCGATCTCCGGCAGGAACCGGACCTCGGGCATGTTGTCCTCGGCCTTCAGGCTGCCGGTCGCGAAGTACGTCGCGTGCTGGCCCGAGTTGACGAGGTCGAAGATCCCCAGGTCCGCGTGCAGGTGCCGGAAGTCCGCGAAGAGGACCGGCGTGTCCGCGAGCAGCTTGAGGATCTGCATCGTCAGGGCGGCGTCGGCGTCGGCCTCCGTCGCGCAGACGATGGAGGGCTTCTCGCCCTCCCAGTCGTAGACGTCGTTCATGAACGCCTCGGCGACGTCCATCGTGGCGAAGTTGTTGGTCAGCTCGGGCTGGCCCTTGATGCCGCAGAAGTCGAGCTTGAGCTCGTCGCACAGCTCGCGGACCGCGTGGTAGGAGCGGATCTGGCGCTCGAGCAGCTCGGGCGTGAGCGCCTTGCCGTCGTACGCGACGTTGCCCCAGCCCTCGAGCCACTCGCGCGCCTTCGTGACGCGCGCCTGGTCGACCGCCTCGCTGCGGCGGACGATCTCCCACTGGTCGACGTGCTCGATGTCGACCCCGAACTCCCTCATCCACTGGTCGGTGTTGGAGACGGCGGTGTACATGCCCATCGGGCGGCCGCCGATGGAGCCGTAGGTCGAGCCCTTGAGCCCGTCGACCACGCCGACCGCGCGGCAGAAGCGGCGCACGTCCGCGTAGGTGGCGTCGTCGGCGACGTCGCCGAAGACGCGCTGGTAGCGGACGCCGAGCTGGTCGAGCGAGCCCGCGCCGGCGAGCGCGCCGACCATGGCGGGCTCGGACGGGTTGGCGTGCGACATGACCAGGAACGGGCCGGGGGCGTGCTGCGACGCGATCGCGGTGAAGTGCGGGAACGCCCACACCGCGTAATCGAAGATCGTCGCCTGGCAGCCCTCGCGCACCAGGCGCCGGGCCTCGTCGCGGGCCAGGTGCGCGCTGGTGATCGGCTCCGCGAGCACGACCTCGTGGCCGTCCGCCCGCAGCCGCGCCGCGAGCTTCTCGCCGAACCCCTTCACCATCTCCTCGATGCCGCGATGCACGAAGTCGCGACCGTCCGAGAACGACAAGATGCCGATCTTCGCCACTGCTCTCTGACCTTCTCCCTGACTGCTTCAGCCGGCGACGGGAGCGCCGGGAAATCCGTTTCACGAGAAATCGTTCTCGCGACCGGTGCGGCACAGTACAGCCAAGTCCGACGATCCGTCAAGCAACCGATTTCTTGACGCGTTTGAGCGGTTGCGCTTATGCTCGCCGACGTGTCGGAAACGATTTCTCGCGACGGTGGCTCGAAGGTGCCGCGCGGCATCACCATCAGCCGGGTCGCCAGCGAGGCGCGGGTCTCCCCGGCGACCGTGTCGCGGGTCCTCAACGGCGATCCGCGGGTCGGCGAGGAGTACCGGATCCGGGTCATGAGCGCCGTCGAGATGCTGGGCTACCGGCCCAACCGGCTCGCGCGCAACCTGCGCCGCCAGCGCACCGCGACGATCGGCGTGCTGGTCTCCGACATCAAGAACCCGCACTTCAGCGAGGCCGTCCACGCGCTCGAGCGGCTGGCCTTCGGGCGTGGCCATCAGGTGCTCGTCTGCAACACCGACGAGACGCCGGAGAAGGAGCGCGCGTACCTGGAGACGATGATCGACGAGCGCGTGCTCGGCGTCGTCCTCTCCACGTCCAACCCGGGGGAGCCGACGATCACGACGCTGATCGACAGCGGCATCCCGGTCGTCGCGTTCGACCGCGAGGTCGCGGACCCGCGCGCCGACGCCGTCATCGTCGACAACATCCGCGCCTCGCGGATGGCGACCGAGCGGCTGCTCGCCGCGGGCCACACCGACATCGCGTTCGTCAGCGGCCGCACCGAGGTCGAGACCGGCATCGAGCGCATGCAGGGCTACGACCTCGCGATGCGCGCGGCCGGCCTGGAGCCGCGCGTCGTGCTCGGCGGGTTCCGCGCCGAGCTCGCGCACGACGCGGTGACCGAGCTGCTGCGCGAGGACCCGCGCCCCACCGGCCTCGTCGTCGCCAACAACCTGATGACGCTCGGCACGCTGCGCGCGCTGCACGAGGCGGGCGTCCGCGTCCCCGACGACATCGGCATCATCGCGATCGACGACCCGCCGTGGGCGCCGTTCGTCAGCCCGCCGCTGACCTGCGTCGCGCAGCCCGTCGACCGCATGGCCGCGGACGCGATGGAGCTGCTGCTCGACCGCGTCGACGGCCGCCGCGACCAGCCGCGCCGGATCGTCCAGCCGCTCGAGCTGCGCGTCCGCGCGTCGTGCGGCACCGGAACCGGGGCCGCGAAGACATGACCAAGGTGCGCCACGAGCTGCTGCTCGGGATCGACATCGGCACGGCCTCGTCCAAGGGCGTGCTGGCCGACCCGGACGGCACGGTCGTCGCGGTCGCCGAGCGCCCGCACGGGCTCTCCATGCCGCGGCCCGGCTGGGCCGAGCACGACGCCGACGCGGTCTGGTGGGCCGACGTCGTCGCCCTCTGCCGCGAGCTCGTCGACCGCGTGGGCGGCGACCGGATCGCCGGCGTGTGCGTGAGCGGGCTGGGCCCGTGCGTGCTCCCCACCGACGCCGAGAACCGGGCGCTGCGCCCCGCGATCCTCTACGGGATCGACACCCGCGCGACCGTGGAGATCGACGAGCTGCACGACCGGTTCGGCGCCGACGCGGTGATCGCGCGCGGCGGCTCCCTGCTCTCGACGCAGGCGACCGGGCCGAAGCTCGCGTGGCTGGCGCGGAACGAGCCCGACGTCTGGGCGCGCACGCGGCGGATGCACATGGCCTCGTCGCTCGCGGTCGCGCGGCTGACCGGCGAGTACGTGCTCGACCACCACTCGGCCTCCCAGTCCGACCCGCTCTACGACCTCGACGCCGCCGACTGGGCGCGCGACTGGGCCGCGGAGATCGCGCCCGACGTGGAGCTGCCGCGGCTGGCCTGGCCGGGCGAGCGGGTCGGCACCGTGCACGCGGCGGGCGCGGCGGAGACCGGTCTGCCGGTCGGCACGCCGGTCGCGGCGGGCACGATCGACGCGTGGTCGGAGGCGTTCAGCGTCGGCGCGCGGCATCCGGGCGACCTGATGCTGATGTACGGGTCGACGTTCTTCTTCGTGCTGACCGCCGAGGCGGTGCGGCGCGACGCGGCGCTGTGGGCGACGGCCGGCGTGGAGCCGGGCACGTTCAGCCTCGCGGGCGGGATGGCGACGTCCGGCTCGCTGACCGGCTGGCTGCGCGAGCTCGTCGGCTCCCCCTCGTGGGAGGAGCTCGTCGGCGAGGTCGCCGCGACGCCGCCCGGCGCGCGCGGGCTGCTCGTGCTCCCCCACTTCGCGGGCGAGCGGACGCCGATCATGGACCCGGACGCCCGGGGCACGATCGCCGGCCTGACCCTGCGCCACGGCCGCGCCGACCTGGCGCGCGCCGTGTACGAGGCGACCGCCTACGGCGTGCGCCACAACATCACCGCGCTGACCCGCGCGGCGGGCGAGCCGCCCCGGCGCCTCGTCGCTGTCGGCGGGGGGACGAAGTCGGCCGTGTGGCCGCAGATCGTCTCCGACGTGACCGGCGCGACGCAGGTCGTCCCCGAGGTCACGGTCGGCGCCGCCTACGGCGACGCGCTGCTCGCGGCGATCGCCGCGGGGATCGTGCCCGCTTCGACCGACTGGACGCGCGTCTCGCACGAGGTCGCGCCGGACGAGGCGCTCGCGCCCGTGTACGACGAGCTGTTCGGGCTCTACCTGGATCTGTACGAGAGGACCGCACCGGTGAGCCACGCGCTCGCGCACCGGCAGCGGGAGGAGGAGAAGGAGGCCACCCATGGCTGAGATCACGCTCGACGGGCTCACCAAGCGGTACGACGACGGCACCGTCGCCGTCGACGCCCTGAACCTGGAGATCGCGGAGGGCGAGCTGATGATCCTCGTCGGCCCCTCCGGATGCGGGAAGTCGACCGCGCTGCGGATGGTCGCCGGGCTGGAGGAGATCTCCGACGGCGAGCTGCGCATCGACGGCGAGGTCGTCAACGAGCGCCCGCCGAAGGCCCGCGACATCGCGATGGTCTTCCAGAACTACGCCCTGTACCCGCACAAGACCGTGCGCGACAACATGGGCTTCGCGCTGAAGATGGCCCGCGTCGACAAGGCGGAGATCCGCAAGCGCGTCGACGCGGCCGCGAAGGTCCTCGACCTCGAGCCGTACCTGGAGCGCAAGCCCGGCCAGCTCTCCGGCGGCCAGCGCCAGCGCGTCGCGATGGGCCGCGCGATCGTGCGCGACCCGAAGGCGTTCCTGATGGACGAGCCGCTCTCGAACCTCGACGCGAAGCTCCGCGGCGAGATGCGGGTGGAGATCGCGCGGCTCCAGCGCGACCTGGGCACGACGATGCTCTACGTCACCCACGACCAGACCGAGGCGATGACGCTCGGCGACCGCGTCGCGGTGATGCGCCACGGCGTGCTCCAGCAGGTCGCGTCGCCCGCCGAGCTGTACGACCGGCCGGGGAACCTCTTCGTCGCGGGCTTCATCGGCTCGCCGCCGATGAACCTCATCGACGGCACGCTGCGCGACGGCGGCGTCGACACCGCGATCGGCCACCTGCCGCTCTCGCAGGCCGACCGGCGCGCGGTGACCGCGAACGGGCCGTCCGACGGCGAGGTCGTCGTCGGCGTGCGGCCCGAGGCGTTCTCGGACCCGTCGCTGACCGAGCAGCACCGTGAGGACGACATCCCGCTCGACGTCGCGGTCGACGTGGTCGAGTCGGTCGGCTCGGACGTCTACCTCCACGCGCGCGCCGGCGGGCAGAAGCTCACCGCGCGGCTGACGCCGCAGAGCACGCCGGCCGTCGGCCAGCCGATCCGCCTCACCGTGCGGCCGGAGGCGCTGCGCCTCTTCGCCAAGGGCAGCGGCGAGGCGATCCACTAGACCCCGCGGGCGCGGAGGCGACCGGGGCGCGCGGTGATCGACGCGCGCCCCGTCCTGCCCCGGGCTCAGTCGACCGCGAGGCGGACGATCCCGTCCTCGACGGTCACGTCGAAGGTGTCGACGGGCTGGTAGGCGGGGAGGTTGAGCGGCTTGCCGCTGCGCAGGTCGAACCACGAGCCGTGGCGCGGGCACTCGACCGCGCACCGCGACTGGTCGAGCTCCCCCTCGAGCAGCATCCCGTCGTCGTGCGAGCAGCGGTCCTCGATCGCGAAGAGCTCGCCGTGGCAGTTGACGACCGCGATCTCCAGGTCCTCCCACTCCACGACCTTGTGGGCGCCGGGCGGCAGCTCGGCGAGCGGGCAGACGTCGATGGTCTCCGAAGGCATCGCCGTCGGAGGATATGGCGGGCGTCAGTTGAGGACGGCCTGGAGCCCGTGGCGCTCGGCCTCGACACGCGCGCGGAGCGGTGCGGCGAGCGGGAGGCGGAGGCGCAGCTCGGCGGCGCGGAGCGCGAGGCCGATGTCGCCGGCGCGCGTGGCGCGCTCGATGATCGTCGCGAGCACGCTGAACGCGACCTGGTGGCCGCAGCGGGGGTGGAACCGCTCGCGCTCGGCGGGCGTGAGCAGGCGCAGGCCGCGCTCGGGGTCGTAGACGGTGCCCGCGCGTTCGGCGCGGTGGACGACGACGTGGTCGCGCCCGTCGCCCGCGACCGCGAGGTCCAGGCCGGCGCGGCCGCCCGCCTCCGCGGCGACGACGCAGAGCAGCAGCGGCGTCCCGGTCCAGTTCGCGAGCACCTCGTCGACGAGCAGGTCGCCGACGCCGACGTGCGCGTCGGAGAGCGCGAACGGCTCCATCGCGCCCGCGATCGTCTCGAGCTGCGCGGCCGGGCCGCTGCACCGCGCGAAGAGCGCGCACGCCGCGAGGGCGCCGAGGTCATCGTCGACCGTGGGCTCGTCGACCTCGTGGAGGCTCCGCGCGACGCCCAGCAGGACGCGCGCCGGCCGGCAGCTTCCGCACATCGTCAGATCTCGCTCTCGTCCGTCGCTCGCATCGCGTTAGGTGGCCCTAACGTACACGATTCCCGACCGAGGGCGTCGGAGATGGTGCGTCAGGGCGCGGCGCCGCGCAGCACGACGTCGAGGAGCGCGTCGAGCCGCCCGGCGACCGACGCGAGCTCGCCCGCGTCGATCAGGATGCGGTAGATGATCGGGCCGGCGATGAGGTCGATGAGCAGCTCGACGTCGGCGCCGCGCGCGACCTCGCCCCGCGCCATCCCCCGCTCCAGGACGCCGCGCATCACGGCGCGGCGCGGCTCGATCAGCGCGGCGCGGAAGAGCGCGTGCAGCTCCGGCTCGTCGACGCTGTCGGCGAGCAGGCGCGGGGCGGCGGTGAGCGCCGCCCGGTCGGGCGCGGCGTCGTAGCCGGCGGCGAAGAGCGCCAGCAGGTCCCCGCGGACCGAGCCGGTGTCGGGCGGCTCGGGCGGGGCGGGCGTGAGCGAGGCGAGCGCCGCCTTCACGAGCGCGGCCTTGTCCGGGTAGCGGCGGTAGATCGTCGCCTTGCCGACCCCGGCGCGCTGGCGCACCGCCTCGACGGAGAGCGCGCGGAACCCCTCCTCGCGCAGCAGGTCGAGCGTCGCGCGGAGGATCGCGGTGTCGGCCTCGGCCGAGCGGGGACGGCCCGGCGTGCGCGCCGGGGCCGGCTCCCGCGCGGACGAGGCGGGGCTCACGCGGCGGCCGGCTCCGCGGCCGGGGCGGGGG
>DATMVO010000105.1:0-5240 GCA_035563115.1 Solirubrobacteraceae bacterium | reverse complement strand
GACTGCGGCCCGACGCGATGCTCGTGGACGTCGGCCTGCCCGACGGCGACGGCACCACGCTCGCCACCGAGCTGGCGGCGCTGCCGTGGAGCCCGTGCATCGTGCTGACGTCGGTCGACGCGGACGCGACGAGCGACGAGGCGGCGCGCCGCTGCGGCGCGCGCGGGTTCGTCCCCAAGCACGAGCTGCCCGGCGCCGGGCTGGACCTCCTCCTCTCCTCCTCCTGACGACCCTTGCGGGCCGGGGTACGGTGAGCGCCATGACGGCGGCGATCCGCGTGGTGCTCGGCGAGGACGACGTGCTCCTGCGCGAGGGCGTCGCGCAGCTCCTGACCGCCGAGGGGTTCGAGGTGCTGGCCAAGGCCGGCGACGCCGAGGACTTCCTCCGCAAGGCGCTCGCGCACAAGCCCGACGTCGTCGTGGTGGACGTGCAGATGCCGCCCGGCCAGGTCGACGACGGCCTGCTCGCCGCGATCGAGCTGCGGCGCCAACGGCCGGAGATCGGCGTGCTCGTCCTCTCCGGCCACTACGAGGAGCGGTTCGCGCTCGACCTCATCGGCGACCGGCCCGAGGGCGTCGGCTACCTGCTCAAGGAGCGCGTCGGCGACGTCGAGGCGTTCACCGACGCGGTGCGGCGCGTGGCGGGCGGCGGCAGCGCGCTGGACCCTGAGGTCGTCGGCCGGATGCTCGGGCGCCGCCGTGCGACGCAGGGGCCGCTGGACGAGCTGAGCAAGCGCGAGCTCGAGGTGCTCTCCGTGATGGCCGAGGGCAAGTCGAACGCGGGCATCGCCGAGGCGCTCGTGGTCACCGAGGCCGCCGTCGAGAAGCACGTGACGAGCATCTTCTCCAAGCTCGGCATCCGCCCCCAGCAGGGCGACCACCGCCGCGTCCTCGCGGTCCTCACCTACGTGCGCAACGCCCGCGCGTAGACGGGCTCAGGCGGCGGCGCGGTCCGCGCCGGGCTCGGCGTCGGGTGGGAGCGGGATGTGCGCGACGAGGCGGGTGCCGCCCTCGGGCGACGAGTCGACCTCCAGCGCGCCGCCGACGACCGCGAGGCGGTCGGAGAGGCCGGTGAGGCCGTGGCCGTCGAGCCGGGCGCCGCCGACGCCGTCGTCGCAGACCGCGAGCCGCACGACGCCGCCGCCGATGGACGCGCTGACGTCCGCGCGGGTCGCCTGCGCGTGCTTGGCGACGTTGGTCAGCGCCTCGGCGACGACGAAGTAGGCGGTGGACTCCAGGCCGGACGGGAGCCGGCCCTCGGGGACGTCGACGTCGACGGGGATCGGCATCCGGTCGGCCAGCGCCTCGACGCCCGCGACGAGCCCGCCGCGCGCGAGCACCGACGGGATGATCCCGTGGGCCAGCTCGCGCAGCTCGGCGATCGCGGACTCCGCGTGCTGCAGCGCCTCGTCGAGCATCGCGCGCGCCTCCGCCTCGTCCTGCCCGGACGCGAACGCGCGGCGCGCGAGCTTGAGCGTCACGACCGTGTGGACGAGCCGCTGCTGCGCGCCGTCGTGCAGGTCGCGCACCACGCGCTTGCGCTCCGCGTCGCTGGCCGCCACGACGCGGGCGCGCGACGCCTGCACCTCCTCCAGCCGGATCCGCTCCGCGTCGCGGGCGCGCAGCTCGGCCTCCAGCTCCAGCCGCGTCTCGGCGTCGTGGGCGCGCAGCCGGGCGCGGTCGGCGATCACCGCGGCGACGATCGACGTGACGAGCAGGATCACGATCGCGACGAGGTCGTCGACCTCCGCCCCGGTGAAGCCGGCGGACGGGCTCGTGTGGAAGACGAAGAGGGCGAACGCGCTGGCCAGCGACGTCAGCAGCCCGAGCCGCAGCCCCCACGTCGCCGCGATGATCAGGACGCCGAGGACGTACAGCACGCCGCTGGAGACGCCCGGGTCGATCTCCTGCAGCGGGTAGATGACGATCGTCACCGCCGCGACGACCAGCAGGCACGCGGCGACGCCGGCGGGGACCGAGCCGCTCAGGCGCTCGGTGAGCGAGGGTCGGGATCGGTCGTCGGCGGCGGGCATGGGCAGCGGCCGGACCACCATCGCACGCCCTTCAACGCCCGTCCACGCGGGTCGGCGGGGCTACGAGCGTTCGACGCGCGTGCCGAAGACGACGGCGGCGTCGTGCAGGGCGAGGCTGAGGAGGGGCGTGCGGCCGGCGAGGAAGCCGAGCGGGCCGTCCGGGGCGAAGCGCCAGTCGGTGCGCAGCGCGCGGACGGTCGCGAAGACGGTGTTGCGCGAGACGAAGCGGCGGCCGCCGAGCAGCTGGGCGGTCGCGAGGGGGACGGGCGGGGTGCCGGGGAGCAGGCGCGGGCCGACGCGGGCGTCGAGCGCGGCGACCTCGGCGCCGCCCTCCGCGCTGCGCATCGCGGTCCGCACGGCGCGGCCCCGGCCGTCGACCTCGCGCGTGAAGTCGCCGAGCTCCTTCGGGATCCCCCACAGCTCGCGCCCGCCGCGCCGCGAGGCGTCGCTGTCGACCCAGATGTGCGGGATCGACTGGCGGATCGCCAGGCCCTTGCGCACCGGCAGCGCCAGCAGCAGCTCCTCGTACCGCAGCGCGCCGCCCGGGAGGTAGTGGACGAACGCGGCGCCGAGCGTCACGTGGCCGGCGACGACGAGCGGCGCGTGGTCGTGGGGGACGGCGGCGAGCACGTCCTCCGGCAGCGCGCGCACCGGGACGCGGAAGGCTGAGACGAGCAGGTGCCCGGCCAGGTACCAGGGCTCGGGCGGGTAGGCGGCGGTCACCGGGCGCGGAGGCCGTCGAGCGCCAGCTCGACCATCCGCCGCCACGCGTCCGGCTCCAGCCGCCGCACCGCGCGCGCCGCGTTGATGACGAGCGAGACGTCCAGCCGGGTCGCGTCGGCGCGCATCGTGCCCTGCTCGCGCGCGCGGGAGACCAGGCGGTCGAGCAGCGAGCGCACGCCCTCGCGCCCCGCGGAGACCTCGGCGACCCCGTGGTCGGCGGCGAGGTGGAGGGCCTTGGCCGCGACGTCGTCGGCCGCGCTGTCGCCGAGCACGGTCCAGAGCAGGCGCTCCAGCGCCGCCCACGCGTCGTCCTCCTCGAGCGCCGCCTCGAGCTTGACCCGCAGGCGCGCGAGGTACCCCTCGGCGAGCGCCGCGACGAGGTCGTCCTTCGAGGCGAACTGGCGGTAGAGCGAGCCGACGCCGGCCCCCGCCGCGCGGGCGATCGCGGGCATCGGCGCGTCGAGCCCCTGCTCGGCGAACACCTGCTGCGCGGCCGCGAGCAGCCGGGCGCGCTTGGCGTCGGGCTCCAGGTCGGCCCAGGGGTCCTCGAGCTGCTCGGTCGGCACGCTGCTGTACCGTACCGGGTCGGCGTAGGCGGAACGCTCATTCCGTCCCACGCGTTGCGCCCACGCCGGAAACCGGTCCCTCCGCCATGCCCACCGCCCCCGTCCGCCAGCCAGCCTTCGTGCCGAGCCTGATCGCGATCGGGCTCGTCGTCTCGGTCATCAGCTCGCTCGGTGCGCCGCTGATCCCGCAGATCGCCGACGACCTCGGCACGAGCCTCTCCGCCGCCCAGTGGTCGCTCACCGCGACGCTGCTCGTCGGCGCGGTCGCCTCGCCGGTCGTCGGGCGGCTCGGCGACGGCCCGCACCGCCGCACGGTCCTGATCACCTGCCTCGCGTTGGTGACGCTCGGGGGCGCGCTCGCGGCGCTCGCGCCGTCGCTCACGCTCCTCGTCGCCGGCCGCGCGCTCCAGGGGCTCGGCCTCGCGCTGATGCCGCTGACGATGGCCAGCGCGCGCGATCATCTCCCGCCCGCGCACGCGGGCGCGACCATCGCGATCCTCTCCGTCGTCGCCGCGGTCGGCGTGGGCCTCGGCTACCCGATCACCGGGTTCGTCGCCGAGCACCTCGACGCCGCCGCCGCGTTCTGGATCGGCGCGGTCGCGAGCGCCGTCGCGCTCGTCCTCGCCGCGCTCTTCGTCCCCGCGCCGCCGCCGGCCGCCCACCGCCGCGCGCCGCTCGACGCGCCCGGCGCCGTGCTGATCGGCGCGGGCGTGCTCGCGCTCCTGCTCGCGCTGGAGCGGGCGCCGGACTGGGGCTGGACCGACAATCGCACGGTCGCGCTCCTCGCCGGCGCCGCCGTCCTACTCGCGCTGTGGACGCGCCACGAGCTCCGCGTCGACCACCCGCTCGTCGAGCTGCGCCTCGTCGCCCACCGCGCCGTGCTCACCGCCAACGTCACCGGGCTCGTCCTCGGCGTCGCGATGTACCTCGGCATCTCGCTGATGACGCAGGTCGTGCAGCTGCCGACGGCGATGGGCCAGTCGGTCTTCGTCGCGGGCCTCACGCTCGTCCCGCTCTCGGTCGCCTCCACGCTGTCGAGCCGCCTGCTGGAGCCGATCCGCACGCTCGCCGGCCCGCGCGCCACGATCCCGGCGGGCGCGACGATCATCGCCGTGGCGATGGGCTTCTTCGCCGCGACCGGCGACGCGCTGTGGCAGGCGTTCGTGACGATGGGGATCGTCGGGCTCGGCCTCGGCCTCACGTTCGCGGCGATGCCGGGGCTCGTCGTCGGCTCCGTGCCACCGCACGAGACGAGCAGCGCGATGAGCTTCTACCAGGTGACCCGGTACGTCGGATTCTCGATCGGCAGCGGGCTCGCGATCACGCTGCTGCGCGCGTTCGACGGGGGCGCCGCGGTGCCCAGCGCGGACGCGTACGGCAAGGTCTTCGCGATCGGCGGCGCGCTCTGCCTCGTCGCCGCCGTGGTCGCGTGGGTGCTCCCCGGCGACACGCTGGGCGCGCCGGCGCGGCGACGCCCGGTCCGCGCGTCCGCTTGACGGATCGCACGATCGTGCGATGTGGCCGCGGCGGGTCCGCGGAAGGCTGCTGCCACCTCGATGAAGGAGCAGCCGATGAGCGCCACCACCACCCTCACAGCCGGTCCGTTCACCGACGCGGACACGGGCGACCGCCTCCAGCAGATCCTCGCCGCGACGCTCGACCTGGGCCTCCAGGTCAAGCAGGCGCACTGGAACCTGCGCGGCGCCGGCTTCCGCCCGGTCCACCTCCAGCTCGACGAGATCGCGGACGGGCTGCGCGACAGCGCCGACGAGCTGGCCGAGCGCGCGGTCACGGTCGGCACGCCCGCCGACGGCCGCTCCACCACGGTCGCGCAGACCACGCCGCTCGAGCAGCTCCCCGCCGGCCCGCTCGGCGTCGCGGACGCGGTGGCCGGGATCGCGGAGCGCCTCGACGCGGTG
>DATMVO010000104.1:0-7870 GCA_035563115.1 Solirubrobacteraceae bacterium | reverse complement strand
GATCCGCTCACGCACCGCCTGGGTGCGGACGTGGCGCGGCACGGTGACGACCTCGCCGCCGGGGTAGCGGGCGACGGGCTGGCGGCCGGTCGCGCCGCCGAAGTCGAAGCTCTCGCGCAGCGGCGCGCGGCCCGCGGTCCGCCAGCGCCCGCCGGCGTACTCCTCGTCGCCGCCCTTCATCATCTCCAGCGCGGAGTGCATCGTGCCGCGCGTCGCGCCGAAGCCCGTGAGGGCGTAGCCCACGACGAGCTCGCGCAGCGGCTCGTGCCCCGCGGCGGTGAGCGCGCAGATCAGGTCGCCGGGGAGGTAGTCGAAGCCGACCGCCGGGACGACCGCCTTGCCGGCGTTCTTCGCGCGCCCGTCGAGGTGCTGGAAGACCTTCTGCATGTACGGCTGCTCGCCGGTGGTGTCGACGTAATGGGCGCCCGCGTCGAGCGCCGCCTCGATCACCGGCGCGCCGTAGAAGGTGAACGGCCCGGCGCAGTTGATCACCACGTCCGCGCCGGCGAACGCGGCGCGCAGCGCGCGCGGGTCGTCGACCGCGGCAGGCCGGATCTCCCACGCGGCGCCGACGTCCGCCACCACGGCCTTGAGCTTGGACCGGTTGCGTCCCGACAGCACCGCCGAGAGCCCCCTGCGGCGCAGCTCGCGCGCCACCAGCTTGCCCGTGTAGCCCGTCGCCCCGTAGACCGCGATCATGCGTGAGTCCTATCAGCCCGGGCCCTGCGGCCTGCCGTAGGGCGGAGTCTCCTAGACTGCGGGCCGTCGTGGCCACGCTCACCCCCAGCCAGCGCGTCTGGCGCCAGCGCATCGAGACCGGACTGCGGCTTGCCGCTCCCATCCTCGACCTGTACCTCGCGGCCGGCGACCGGCTCTCGCGGGCGGTCGAGCGCGAGGACCTCGACTGGGTGCCTCCGCGCACCGCCCTCGTCCCGAGCGAGCCGGCGCGCCCGTGAGCGCGGACAAGATCGCCCCCGCGCTCCCGCCCGTCGAGGAGACGCTGGCCTACGAGGCGCAGCAGCGCCCGCGCGCGATCGGCGCCGCGGTCGTCGGCGGCGTCGCCGGGTTCGCCGGCGCGGTCCTCAGCTCCGTCATCTTCGGCGGCGGCCCCGACGAGGGCGACGGCTTCATCAGCCTCCCCGAGGCGATGGAGTCGCGGCTCAACGGCCAGACGCCGAACGAGCCGAGCCTCTTCGTCCGCCAGGTCGACTACTACGGCGACAACGTCCTCGGCCTCAGCGCGGCCGCCCTCCTGACCGCGCTCGGCGCGGCCGCGACGGCGCTGGTGCTGATCTACCTGTACCGGGCGGTCGCCGCGCGGATGCCGATCAGCCGCACGCCGCTGATCGCGTCGGTGGTCGCGCTCGTCGCGCTCCCGATCGGCCACCTCGTCCAGCGGCTGACCTCGTGGTTCGGCGCATCCGGGTTCTCCGACCAGACCGACCGGTCGGCCGAGGCGGCGCGCGACGTCTTCCAGAACAGCTTCATCGCGGCCGGCCAGATCTTCGAGCTGCTGGGGCAGTTCGCGCTCTCGACCGCGCTCGTCCTGATCGCGCTGAACGCCATGCGCGCCGGGCTGCTCACGCGGTTCCTGGGCGTGCTGGGGATCATCGTCGGCGTCCTTGCCTTCCCGCTCCTGGCGGCGCTGGATCAGCCGCAGCTCATCCGCATGTGGTGGCTGCTCGGCATCGCGCTCCTCCTCGCGGGCAAGCTGCGCGGCGGCCTGGCGCCCGCGTGGGTGACCGGCCGGGCGGAGCCGTGGCCGTCGCAGCAGGAGCTGCGCGAGGCACGTGAGCGGGCCCGCGGCGGCGAGCCGTCCGCCCCCGCCGCCACCTCCGCGTCCGCGTCGTCGGAGCCCTCCGACGCCGCCGACGCCTTCGGCGGCGAGTCCGCCGGCCAGCGCCGCAAGCGCAAGAAGCGCCGGTAAGCGGCACCGCCCACCGCGCGACGGCTGCCGTTCGTCGCGCGTCCTGCGCCGCTCGTCGCAAGCGCTCTTCCCCCCGCATCCGAGGGTGTCAGCGTGGGTACTGGCATCCATGTAGTTGCAGTTGTGACGACCGGGAGGAGAGTCAGTCATGGCAACCGCTGCACCGAAAGGCGGACGGGCGGGGGCGCCCGAGCCCGCACCCGACTGGGAGGCGATCGAGCGATCGCCCGAGTTCCAGGAGCTCGTCGCGGCCAAGCGCCGCTTCATCGTGCCGGCGACGGTGTTCTTCCTCGCCTGGTACCTCATCTTCGTGGCCCTCTGCGGCTACGCGCCGGACTTCATGGCCCGCTCGGTCTACGAGGGCCTCACCGTCGGCTACGTCTGGGCGCTCTCGCAGTTCGTGATGGTCGGCGTCCTCGGCTACGCGTACCTGCACCGCGCACGAACGGTCTTCGACCCGCTCGCCGACAAGGTCGCCGAGCACGCCCAGCGCACGTTCGGGTCGACCGACCCGGGCGGCCGCTTCACCAAGGATCCGGCGACCGCGCCGGCGACCACCACCCCGGAGGTGCGGCGATGACCGCTCTGCCGCTCGCCGACGTCAACGTCGAGGCGCTCGGGATCTTCGCGATCGTCCTCGCGATGACGCTCGTGATCACCTACTGGGCCTCCAAGCGCGTCCAGACCGCCGACGGCTTCTGGGCCGCCGGCCGCTCGATCACCGGCTTCCAGAACGGCCTGGCGATCTCCGGCGACTACCTGTCGGCCGCGTCGTTCCTCGGCATCGCCGGCCTCATCTACCTCTACGGCTTCGACGGGTTCCTGTACTCCGTCGGGTTCCTCGTCGCGTTCCTGACCGTGATGTTCCTGCTCGCCGAGCGGATGCGGAACGCCGGCAAGTACACGATCGCCGACGTCCTGTCGTTCCGCCTCAACCAGCGGCCGGCGCGCACCGCGGCGGCGCTCGGGACGCTCGCGGTCGTCGCGTTCTACCTGATCGCGCAGATGGTCGGCGCGGGCGTGCTCATCCAGGCGCTCGTCGGCATCGACTTCAGCCTCGCGGTGCTGATCACCGGCACGTTCATGCTCATGTACGTCATCTTCGGCGGCATGCTCGCGACGACGTGGGTGCAGATCATCAAGGCCGTGCTGCTGATGATCGGCATCCTCGTGATGTCGGCGTTCGTGCTGAACCGCGTCGGGTGGAACCCGATCGAGCTGTTCAACCGGGCGGAGGCGAACACGACCGCCGAGTCGACGTTCTCGCTCGGGCCGGGGACGTATCTGGACTCGCCGATCGACACGATGTCGCTGGGCCTCGCCCTCGTGCTCGGCACGGCCGGCCTCCCGCACATCCTCATGCGCTTCTTCACGGTGCCGGACGCGAAGGCGGCGCGCAGCTCGGTCGTCTACGCGATCTTCATCATCGGCGCGTTCTACATCCTCACGACGTTCATCGGCTTCGGCGCCCGCGCGCTGCTCGGCGAGGCCGGCGTGACGGCGGCGGGCAGCGGCGGCAACCTCGCGGCACCGAACCTCGCGCAGTTCCTCGGCGGCGGCGAAGGCACGTTCGGCGGCGACCTGTTCCTGGCGATCATCGCGGCGGTCGCGTTCGCGACGATCCTCGCCGTGGTGGCCGGCCTGGTGCTGAGCGCGTCCGGCGCGGTGGCGCACGACATCTGGTCGAACGTCATCCGCAACGGCCAGGAGAACGAGCGCGAGGAGGTGTGGGCGGCGCGCATCGCGGCAGTCTCCATCGGCGCCATCGCGATCGTCGTCGCCATCGTCGGCGGCGAGGGGCTGAACGTCTCGTTCATGGTCGGGTTGGCGTTCGCCGTAGCGGCGTCCGCGAACTTCCCGGCGCTGCTGCTGGCGCTGACGTGGCGGCGGTTCAACACCACCGGCGCGGTGACCGGCGTGCTCGTCGGCGTGTTCAGCTCGATCTTCCTCGTGATCATCAGCCCGGGCGTGTGGCCGGGGCCCGACAGCGAGGGCGGGCTCTTCGGGTTCTACGAGCTGGCGAACCCGGGGATCATCTCGATCCCGCTGGGCTTCATCGCGTGCGTTGCGGGAACGTTGCTCTCGAGCTCGCCCGCCCAGGAGCGCTCGTTCCACGAGCTGTATGTTCGGTCGGAGACGGGCATCGGCGCCGAGCGCGCCGTCGCCCACTGATCGGGGAGAGGGGAGCGCATGGCTGACACGTTGAGCGCCACGCTGGAGGAGCTGCAGCAGATCGAGAAGTTCGATCCGCCGGAGGGCTTCGCGAAGAGCGCGCTGGTGACGGACCGCTCGCTGCACGACGCGGCGGCGGATCCGGTCGCCTGGTGGGCCGCGCAGGCGCGCGAGCTGCTGGACTGGACCGAGGACTTCGGGGACTCGGTGCTCGACGACTCCGATCCGCCGCACTACAAGTGGTTCGCCGGCGGGAAGCTCAACGTGTCGTACAACTGCGTCGACCGCCACGTGGTGGCCGGCAACGGCGACCGCGTCGCGTTCCACTGGCGCGGTGAGGAGGGCGAGGAGCGGGACGTCACGTACGCCGACCTGCACCGCGACGTCCAGCGGTTCGCCAACGCGCTGAAGTCGCACGGGATCGGCAAGGGCGACGTCGTCGGGATCTTCCTGCCGATGATCCCCGAGGTCGCCGTGGCGATGCTCGCCTGCGCACGGATCGGGGCGATCCACAACCTCGTCTTCGGCGGCTTCTCGCCGGGCTCGGTCAAGGAGCGGATGGAGTTCTCGTCCGCGAAGGCGCTGATCACCGTCGACGGGGCGCGGCGCAAGGGCAAGACCGCGCCGATCAAGGCCGAGTGCGACAAGATCGGCATGCCGGTCGAGAAGACGTTCGTCGTGCGCAACACCGGCGTGGACGCGCCGATGGGTGAGAACGACGTGTGGTGGGACGAGGCGCTGGAGGCGGCGGACGCGGAGTGCCCGCCGGAGCCGATGGACGCGGAGGATCCGCTGTTCATCCTCTACACGTCGGGCTCGACCGCGAAGCCGAAGGGCATCCTCCACACCACCGGCGGCTACCTCACCGGCGCGTCGTGGACGCACAAGTACGTCTTCGACCTGCGGCCGGAGGAGGACGTCTACTGGTGCTCGGCCGACGTCGGCTGGATCACCGGGCACTCGTACATCGTCTACGGGCCGCTGGCGAACGGCTGCACGTCGGTGATGTGGGAGGGCGGGCCGGACTACCCCGCCAAGGACATCTGGTGGGAGCTGATCGAGCGGTACAAGGTGACGCTCTTCTACACGGCGCCGACCGCGATCCGCTCGTGCATCAAGTGGGGTGAGGAGCACCCGAACAAGCACGACCTGTCGTCGCTGCGGCTGCTCGGGACGGTCGGCGAGCCGATCAACCCGAAGGCGTGGCTCTGGTACCGCGAGGTGATCGGCGGCGGGACGTGCCCGGTCGTCGACACGTGGTGGCAGACCGAGACGGGCAGCGTGATGATCACGACGCTACCGGGCCTGGACGCGGCGAAGCCGGGCGTGGCCGGGCGGCCGCTGCCGGGCATCGCGGCGCGGGTGGTCGACGAGGAGGGCAACGCCGTCAAGCCCGGCGAGCAGGGGCTGCTCGTGATCGAGCAGCCGTGGCCGTCGATGCTGCGCGGGCTCTACAAGGAGCCGGACCGGTTCGTCGAGACGTACTTCTCGCGGCTCGGGAAGACGACGTACGTGGTCGGTGACGCGGCGCGCGTGGACGAGGACGGGTACATCTCGATCGTCGGCCGGATCGACGACGTGATCAACGTGTCCGGCCATCGCATGTCGACGGCGGAGATCGAGTCGGCCATCGTCTCGCACCCGCTCGTCGCCGAGGCCGCGGTCATCGGCCAGGCCGACGAGGACACCGGCCAGGCGATCGCGGCCTTCGTGACGCTGGAGGGCGACCGGGCGGGCGACGACGACCTCGTCGGCGACATCCGCGAGCACGTCGCGCAGAAGATCGGCAAGCTCGCCCGGCCGCGCCGGATCATCTGGGCCGACGACCTGCCGAAGACGCGCTCGGGCAAGATCATGCGCCGGTTGTTGAGGGACATCGCCGAGGGGCGTGAGCTGGGCGACGTCACGACGCTGCGCGACCCGTCGGTGACGGAGCAGCTGGCGGCGAAGGTCGCCGAGCGTGAGAAGTCGGAGGCGGGCTCCTAGCCCTTGCGCTTCGCTGCGGCGCGGTTCGCCTGTGAGCCGCGCCGCTCGGGCCGTTGCGCGTCCGTCCGGCGCTCGGCCTGGGGTCGAGGCCGTGGCTGCACGGCGGGCAGCGAGGAGGGTGGTCCGACCGGAACTCAGTGACCCCTCACCGTGCCGGTTGATGCGAGGGGTCATTCGGTTCCGGTGAGCGGAACTCAGCGCCCCCTCACCGTGTCGCGCTCGGCGAGGGGGCGGAGAGTTCCGCTATGCGAAACCAATCGCACCCTGACCGAGGCGGCCGTGGTGAGGGTGCGATGAGTTCCGCACGAACCGCCCGCGGCAGGACGAACCCGTCCGAACAACCACCCCGCCACCGCCCGCAGCGACGAACCCGTCCCCAGGCCACGCCCCGGACGGACGCGAAGACGGTCCGGGCGGCGAGCTAAGCCGAGGCGTAAGAGCGCGCGTCAGACCCGCGCGTCACGCGCGCCGGCATCCGGCCGCGGATGATCACCACGTCCTCGTGCCTCTGGCCGGGCGCCAGCAGCCCCTGCGCCTCGAGCGTCTGCACGCGCGCGCTCATCAGCGGACCCAGCGGCCCGCGGCGGCGCGCGACGACCTCGGCCGACATCCCCGCCTCGGCGAGGTCGGCGAGCGTGCGCTCGGTGCCGAGGATGGAGGAGTGGGTCAGGAGGATGAACCCGCCGGGGCGCAGGTGCGCGGGCGCGTCGGCGATGATGCGGTCGAGCACGACCCGTCCGTCGCGGCCCGCGTCCCACGCCCGTGAAGGCCCGCTCGTCGGCAGCTCGTCGGTCTCGGCCGGCACGTACGGCGGGTTCGAGACGATCGCGTCGAACCGCTGCTCGCCGACGGCGGCGAAGAGATCGCCGCGGTGGGCGCAGACCTTCACGCCGTTGAGCCGCGCGTTCATCTTCACCGTCATCACGGCACGCCGCGAGACGTCGACGGCGTGGACCTCGCGCGCGCCGCGCATGGCGGCGGTGACGGCGAGGATGCCGCTGCCGGTGCAGAGGTCGAGAACCGACGCGCGCGGCGGGAGCGTCTGCTCACGGAGCACGTCGGCGAGGAACCGGGAGTCGCTGATCGGCTTGAAGACGCCGGGGAGGGTGACGAGCCGCACGGGCGGGGTATGTCCCCGCGACGCGGATCTGAAACCGTCCGTGTCCAGACCCGTGCCCGATCTCACCGCCGACGACCTCCGCGCCCTCTTCGACGCCCCGTCACCGATGACGATCGGGGTCGAGGAGGAGCTCATGCTGCTCGACCCGCGCACCTTCGACCTCGCGCCCCGCGCCGCCGAGGCGCTCGACGCGCTGCGGGGCGACGCGCGCTTCACCAAGGAGCTCCCCGCCGCGCAGCTGGAGATCGTCCTCCCGCCGACGCGCACCGCCGGCGAGGCCACGCAGCTCCTCCGCGAGGCCCGCGCGCACCTCCGCGCCACCCTCAACGGCGACCTCGCGCTCGCGACCGCCGGCGTCCACCCGTTCACCCACCCGCTCGGCGTCCTCAACGCCGGCGAGCGGTACGACCGGATCGCCCACCAGTACGGCGAGGTCGCCCGCGCGCAGCTCGTCTTCGCCCTCCAGGTCCACGTGAAGGTGAGCGGCGCCGATCGCGCGCTCGCCGTCCACAACGCGATCCGCGGCGAGCTGCCGCTCGTCGCCGCGCTCGCCGCGAACGCGCCGTACCTCGGGGGGCGCGACAGCGGGCTGGCCTCCGTGCGCCCGCAGATCAGCGGGCTGCTCCCGCGGCAGGGCGTGCCGCCGGTCCTGCCGTCGTGGGAGG
>DATMVO010000103.1:0-2911 GCA_035563115.1 Solirubrobacteraceae bacterium | reverse complement strand
CGCCGTCGCGATGATCGGGCTCGACGGCTTCAAGCTCGTCAACGACACGCGCGGCCACGCCGCGGGCGACGAGGCGCTGCGGCAGGTGACCGCGCGGCTGCGCGGCGCGGTCCGCGCCGTCGACCTCGTCGCGCGGCTGGGCGGGGACGAGTTCGTCATCGTGGCGCCCGACCTGGACGCGACGGACGAGGGCGACGCGCTGGCGCTGCGGCTGGCGGAGACGTTCGACGCGCCGCTCGCGCTCGACGGCGCCGAGGTCTTCCAGCGCGCGAGCGTCGGCGTGGCCGTCGCGGACGGCACCTGCACCGGCGACCCCGACGCGCTGCTCGCGGACGCCGACGTGGCCATGTACGCCGCCAAGCGCGTCCCCGGCGCCCCGTACCTGCGGTTCGAGCCGTCGATGCGCCACCGCGCGTTCGAGTGGGTGCGGATCGAGCAGGAGCTGCGCGAGGCGCTGCGCAGGCGGCACCTGGAGGTCTTCTACCAGCCGATCGTCTGCGCGGACGACGGGCGCCTGTCCGGGCTGGAGGCGCTGGTCCGCTGGCGTCACCCCGAGCGCGGGCTCGTCTCCCCGGCGGAGTTCGTGCCGGTGGCCGAGGAGTGCGGGCTGATCGTCGACCTCGGCCGGTTCGTGCTGCGTGAGGCGACGGCGCAGCTGGGGGCGTGGCGGCGCGCGGGGCTGGTCGCTCCCGATGTCGGCGTGACCGTCAACGTGTCGGCGCGGCAGCTCGAGGGCGTGGGCCTGGCGGAGGACGTGGAGGGCGCGCTGGCCGCGTCCGGTCTGGACGCCGCGCCGCACCTGCTGGGCCTGGAGCTGACCGAGTCGCTCGTCATGCGCTCGGAGGGCTCGGCGAGCCGCCGGCTGGCGGAGCTGGGCGACCTCGGCGTGCGGCTCCTGCTCGACGACTTCGGCACCGGCGCGTCGTCGCTGGCGCGGCTGCGGCGGCTGCCGTTCGACACGCTCAAGATCGATCGCGCGTTCGTCAGCGGGCTGGGCGAGGCGGACGGGGAGGACGAGGCGATCGCCGCGGCCATCGTCGCGCTCGCGGGCGCGCTGGACCTCGACGTGGTGGCCGAGGGCGTGGAGACCGCGGAGCAGCTCGCGCGGCTGCGCCATCTCGGCGCGGGCAAGGTGCAGGGCTACCTCTTCTCGCCGCCGCTCCCGGCCGACCGGCTCGGGGAGCTGCTCGCGCGCGCGGACGTCGCGGGCGTCGTGCCACTGGCGGCCTAGCGCTCTTGTAGGGTCGGCGCATGCCCGGTCATGCGTTCCGCGCCGCGGTCGAGCGTCGCGACATAGACGCCGCCGTCGCCCTCCTCGCCGACGACGCCGTCTTCCGCAGCCCCGCCGTCTTCGGCCCGTACGAGGGCCGCGCGAAGGTCGAGACGATCCTGCGCACGGTCTTCACGATCTTCGAGGACTTCCGCTACACCGACGAGCTGACGTCCGAGGACGGCGTGCACGCGCTGATCTTCGAGGCGCGCGTGGGGGACCGGCAGGTGGAGGGGCTCGACCTCATCCGGCCCGACGCGGACGGCAAGATCGGCGAGTTCACCGTGATGCTGCGGCCCGCCTCCGGGCTGATGGCCGTCGCCGAGAAGATGGGCGCGGCGCTCGCCGACGCCGGGGTGCGCTGACGCTCAGATGACCCCGAAGGCGTAGACGCTCGTCGAGCGGAGCGTCTCGCCGGGCCGCAGGACCGTCGTCGGGAACGCCGGCTGGTTGGGCGAGTCGGGGAGGTGCTGCGGCTCGAGCGCCAAGCCGTCGCCCATCCGGTACATCCGCCCGCTCGTGCCGACGAGCGACCCGTCGAGGAAGTTGCCGGTGTAGAGCTGGACGCCCGGCTCGGTGGTGGAGAGCGTCAGCGTCCGGCCGCTGGACGGATCGGCGATCGCGGCGGCCTCGCGCAGCGTCCCCGGCTCCCCGTCGATGACGTAGGTGAAGTCCAGGCCGCGGGCGCGGACGAGCTGCTCGTGCCCCTCGCGGACGCGCGTGCCCAGCACCGTATCGGCGCGCAGGTCCAGCGGCGTGCCCTCGACGGGCGCGAGCTCGCCGAGCGGGATCATCGCCTCGTCGACCGGCACGTACCGCTCCGCCGCGACCTGCGCGATGTGGTCCAGGACGTCGCCGCTGCCCTCGCCCGCGAGGTTCCAGTACGTGTGGTTCGTGAGGTTGACGACGGTCGGCGCGTCGGTCGTCGCCTCGAACTGGATGGAGAGCTCGGTGCCGGTGAGGCGGAACGTCACCGCAACCGTCAGCGTGCCGGGGAAGCCCTGCTCGCCGTCGCTTGAGACGGTGGAGAGGCGGACGACGGCGGCGTCGGGGTCCGGCAGCTCGGCCTGCCACACCTTCGTGTGCAGCGCGCCCGGGCCGCCGTGGAGGAGGTTCCCGTCCGGGTCCGCGGGGAGCTCGTACCGCGTGCCGTCCAGCTCGAACGCGGCACCGCCGATCCGGTTCGCGTAGCGACCGACGGTGGCGCCCAGGTACGCCGAGCCGTCCGGGTCGGTCGTGTCCTTCAGGTAGCCGTCGAGGTCGGCGAACCCCAGCGCGACGTTCGCCGTCGTCCCGTGCCGGCCCGGCGCGTGCACGGCCTGCACCGTCGCGCCGTAGGTCAGCAGCGCGACGGTCACGCCGGCCCCGTCGTCCAGGACGCAGCGGTCCACCGGCTCGCCGGCGGGGGTGGTCCCGAACGGCTCTGTGGTCACGGGCATGGCGACGGAGCGTAGGACCGTCGGCGGTGCCGCGCGCGCCGCGTGCGGTTGTCTCGCGCGCGACGGGGCCGGGTACGCCGTCGCCATGGCGTTGCAGCCGGCAGGCCCGGTGGACGAGCAGGACGTCCTCGCGCGGGCCCTCGCCGGCGACGGGCTCCAGCCTGTCTACCAGCCGATCGTGGAGCTGGCGACCGGCCGCCGC
>DATMVO010000102.1:0-3396 GCA_035563115.1 Solirubrobacteraceae bacterium | reverse complement strand
AGCGGCTCGTCGAGCGGGAACGCGGCGCGGCGCACGGCCGTGGTGGTCGCGTGACGGAGGAGCACGAGGCGGCGCACCGTCGGGCTACGCGGTCGCGGCGGCGCGTCCGGGCGCGCCCCGCAGCGACGCGATCCCGTAGCCGACGCCGAGCGCCGTCCACAGCACCGCCTGGGTGCCGAGCGAGCTCAGCCGGAACTCCCACAGCAGCGACGCGGGGAAGCCCTCCGGCACCTCGTCGACCCCCGGCAGCACGAGCATCAGGAAGGCCACGAGCGCGACGAACGTCCCGCCGCCGAGCAGCGGCGCGCGCCACGCGGGCGCGTCCGCGGCGACGCTCCACGCCACCCGCGCGGCGGCGAGCAGCGCGGCCAGCGAGCCGCCGAGAAGCGCGAGGTACGCCCAGGTCCGGTCGCCGATCGTGTCCGGGCTGCCCACCGCCGGCGGGTTCGCTGGGTACTTGACGAACGGGATCAGGACGAAGACGACGAAGAGGGCGGCGGCGAGGCGCGTGGAGAGCTGCCAGTCGTCGCGCTCGGCGCCGCGGCCGCGCAGGAGCGCGAACGCCATCGCGAAGACGGTGCCGATGCAGAGGCCGTACAGGAGCGTGCCGAGGAAGAGGCCGCCGCGCTGCTCGTCGCGGCTCACCGCCCAGTCGGAGACGTGGGCGGGGACGACGTGCACGAGCGACGCCTGGGCGCTCGCGGCTTCCTCGATGTCGATCGCGTCCTGGACGAGGGGCTCCCCGAAGACGAACGCGAAGCATCCGGCCAGCAGGCCGGCGAGCGCGCCGATGAGGAGACCCCTGCGGATCAGGGGCCAGACCATGTCTGCGTGAGGTTCTCGGGCTAGGCCGAGAAGATCAGTGGCAGGGGACGCCGAGCAGGTGCCGGGCGTCGTGCACGAGCTCGTGCAGGAAGGTGCCGGTCTGCGAGATCGCGCCCTGGTCGAACTGGACCAGGTAGATCGTCAGCAGGGCGATGGCCGCCGCGAAGAGCGCGGGGCGCAGGTCGCGAAGCGGGATGGGGTTGGGCGAAGCGGGCTGCATGTGAATCTCCTCGGGAACTCGCGTCCGTCGACGGGGATGTTCACGGCGAACGAGTTCCTGACTTCCAGAACCGTCTGCTTCGAGGGCCTGGTCACAGTGGCGCGACCGTGCCGGTGTCTCACCGGCTTCCTCGCTCGTCGTGCTGACGGTCGAGGACCTTACTGCGCGATCCGGCGGCTCGCAATCGTCGCGCTCAGGAACGTCCCGATCTCCGTCGTGAGCCCGGCAGGCCAGCCGTGGCCGCCGGCGTGGAGCTCGGTGAAGGCGACGAGCGCGTTCTCCCTGCATCTGGTCGCGTTCCACCGCGTGACGCCGGAGGACTCGACGCCGCGCCACCCCGTGCAGCGGTGTCTCGTGCGCCAACGGCGGACGGTCTGGAGCGGCGACGGCCAGCCGCGGATGCCGCGCGCGAGCGGGAGCGTCGCGTCGTCGCGGGCGTGGACGTGGAGGACGGAGACCGCGCGCTCGGCTTTGGCGGCGCCGCACCGCCGGAGCGTCTCGGTCGTCCCGACGACGGCGATCGCGCGGACGAGCGGCTCGCGCTCGCACGCCAGCGCGTAGGCGAGGAAGCCGCCGTTGGAGAAGCCCGTCGCGACGATCCGCGCGCGGTCGATCCGGTGCCGGTCCCCGACCCGCGCGACGACCCGCCGCACGAACGCGAGCTCCTCCCGCGGCGTCGGCCACGGCCGCCGGTCGATGGCGAACCCGTCGACCTGGAACCGCCCACCCCGCGCGTCCGGGTACACCGCGATCCACCCCCGCGCCCGTGCCTCCGCGTCGAACCCGGTCTGCGCCGCGATCGTTGCGCCGCTCTCCCGGTCCCCGCCGACGTGCAGCACCACCACGACCGGCCGCCGCACGTCGGCACCCCCGCCCTCCGGCACGACCACCCGGTACGTCCGCTCCCCCACGCTCCCGCGCACCGCCGCCCCCTCGGCCGGCCCGGCGATCGCGCAGAGGAAGAAGAAGAGCAGCAGCCACCTCATACCGCGCAAGAACGCCCGCGCGGCAGCGGAGTTGCGGCGCTCCTCAGAGCAGCAGCTTGCGGCGGAGCGGCGTGCCGTCGACGACGGCGTCGAGCATGTCGCCCATCGCGTCGCCGAAGACGTTGCCGCGGTCGCGGGCCTCGTAGTAGAAGGCGTCGTCGGCGAACCGCTCGCGCAGCTCGGCCTTGCCGAGATCCGACACGGTGAGCCACCACCCCATCTCGTCCAGCGCGCACTGTGCGAACGGCGCCGCGGCGGGGCGCAGCTCGACCGTCCGCCGCACGCACTCCAGCGGCGTCAGCTCGACCATCTCGACTCCGTGCTCGCGCGGGATGAACCCCTTGTCCGCCCGCACCGCCTCGTAGCCGGCGACGAGGTAGGCGAGCGACGCGAAGCACGTCCACAGGCGGTTGAAGCGCAGCTTGATGAGCGGGATCCGGCGCAGCTGGCGGTCCTCGGGCCGGTACGCCTCGTAGTTGAGGCAGAGCGTCTTCCAGTACCGCACGAGGTCGTTGATGAGGAAGAACGGGACGAAGCCGTCGGGCGAGCGCTGGTCGCGCCAGTACTCGTCGATCACCCCGCGCACGGAGGCCGCGTACGCGTCGTGGCCGACGAGCGGGACGCTCTCGAGCAGCAGGAGCATCCGGGCGGTGAAGACGTTCGACGCGTCGTCGTCGCGGGTGCCGAGGAGGTCCCGCAGGTCGCCGAGCGCGTGGACGGCGAGGAACTTCCCGTCGCCGCTGAACGCCGGGAAGCCCGCGGCCTCGCTCACGTCCATCAGCTGCGACAGGAGCTTGATCCGGGCGAGGTTGCCCACGCGGGCGGGGTCGTCCGGGTCGGCGGTCGTGTCGACGAGGAAGACGTCGAGGTCCGAGTGCGTGCCGACCTCCCCGCGCCCGAGCGAGCCGGTCGCGTAGATCGTCAGGCCCGGGTGGCGCTCGACCTCCAGCCGCGGGAGCTCGGCCGCGAGCCGTGCGAGCGCGCGGTCCGTCGCGGCGCGGCGGGCGGTGAAGACGTCCGGGACGTTCATGCGTGCTCCATCAGGTTGGCGAAGAGGTCCGCCTGCTCGATTGCGTCGGCGAGCGCGTGGTGGGTGTGGGGACGCTTCGACAGCAGCGCGCGCGGCAGCCGCGACTTGACCGTGCGGGCGATCGGGAGACCGACGCGCAGCGCCGCGAGCGTCTTGATGTCGAGCGCGCGCGAGTGGCCGAACGGGTCGCCTTCTTCGCCGCCGAACGCGACGAAGTACCAGTGCAGGAACGACCAGTCGAAGCTCAGCGGGTACGCCACGAGCACCGGCTTCGCGCCGTCCTCCGCGGCCACCGAGCGCACGAACGCCGCCGCGTCGCGCATCGCGTCCTGCGG
>DATMVO010000101.1:0-4041 GCA_035563115.1 Solirubrobacteraceae bacterium | reverse complement strand
GCTCCCACACCGCGCGCGCGTCGGCGGCGGCGCGCACGCCGGTCTGGCGCAGCTCGACCTCTAGCTCGTCGACCCAGTGCTCGGTGCGGATCCGGCCCGGCGTGCGCAGGTAGGCGAGCAGGTCCTGCGCCGTCCCGCCCGTCGCGGCGCGCAGCAGCGCGACGAGGCCGCGGCCGAGCGCGGTGTGGCCGAGCTGCGTGCGCTGCTCGAGCGCGACCGGCACGCCGTAGGCGCCGAAGACCTGGACGACCAGCGCCGCCGCCTCGTCGGGCTTGCGGAGCACCACCGCGATCTCCTCGGGCGCGAAGCCGTCGGCCAGCAGCCGCGCGACCTCGACCGCCACCAGCTCCAGCTCCGCCCGCTCGCCGCCGCCCTCGAGGAAGACGATCGCGTCGCCCGGGTCGACGCGCGCGGCGGGCACTGGCACGAGAGCGGACGCCGGAGGCGTGGTGCGAGCGAGCGAGATGGCCGAGCCCGGCGGGTCCTCCACGCCGCTCCGCGCGGCGAGGTCGTCGAAGAGCGTGAGCGGCTCGTCGAAGGCCGGCTCCGGGTCAGGCGCGGGGGGCTCCGGCTCCACGGCGGCGACCGCGAGATCGACCCCCGCGTCCTCCTCGAACAGCCGCCGCTCCAGGTGGTGCAGCGCCTCCCGCGACCCCTCCCCGTAGTGCGCGGCGTTCGCCTCCAGCACGATCGTCTCGTCCGCCACCGGCGCCAGCGCGTGGAACGTCGCCCCGCGCGCGGCGAACGCGTGCCGCCCCGCCTCGTAGGCCAGCGACACCACGACCTCCGCCCCGCTCTGCGCGAGCGTCAGCACCGCGTCGCGCTGGAGCGGGTTGAGGTCGTCGAAGCCGTACAGCAGCACCGGCGTCCCGCCCCACTTCGAGCCGTCCTCGCGCAGCGCGTCCAGCGCCGCGACGTGGCGGAGCGTGGCGTCCATCCGCCCGAGCCGCTCCAGCCGCCGCCGGTACGCGCCGTACAGCCGCCCCAGCTCCTCGCCGAACGGCCCGCGCGCCTCGTCCTCGGCCGCCCACGCGCGGAGCGCGGTCACGAGCCGCTGGGGCGTGATCCGCTCGGCCTCCAGCTCGTCGAACAGCGCGCACGCCGCCGCCGCGAACCCCGGCGTCGCCGCCGAGCCCGCCAGCAGCTCCAGCTTCGCGTCCGACGCCGCCGCAGCCGCCACCCGCTCGCGCGCGAGCCGCCCCAACGGCGACCCACCGACCCCCGACCGCCGCGCGATCTCGCTCAGCAGCCGGTCGAACCGCTCGACCCGCGGACCGAAGACCAGCCGCGGGTCGTCGGCCAGCTCGCGCCGGTACCGGTCGACGTCCGGCGACGTCGGCACGACGAGGATCGGCTCGCGGTCCAGCAGGTCGCGCAGGCGGCCGAGGACGACGCCGGCCTTCTCGGCGTTCGCGGGTCCGGTGATCAACGTCAGGGACATAAGAGGTGACATCGTCCGCAGGTCCGAGCTTGCGAGGACCGGAGGACGAAAACATCATCATCGCCGCTTCGGACGGTTTCACGGAAGTGCGGAGGACTGTGCGGAACGTGCGGAAGAAGTGCGTCGGAAGACGCGCGATCTCACAGCTCCGACAGGCCGGCGAGCAGCCGCGCGAACTCGTCCTCGTCGAGCGATCCGCCGGTCGCCCGGTCGTGCCCGTTGGCGAACTCGCTCCCCCGCGCGTCCGGCAGCGCGCGCTGCAGCAGCGCACGAAGGTCTTCGCCCTCCTCCCCACCCCGCACCGCGAAGTTGACCACGCCCGGCCGCAGGTAGCCGTCGTTCGCCGCCAGCACCACCCGCGGCTTCAGCCGCCCCTTCCACCGCACGGCGACGAGCGGATGGACCTGGGCGCGCGAGGCGAAGCGGACGAGCGCGACGCGGGAGCCGACCATCTCCGGCGGCGTCCGGACGACCCGCTCCAGCTCGGCCTGCCACTCGGCCTTGGCGGCGGAGAGCAGGTCGACGCGCGGATCGGCCAACGCGGCACGGGCGTCGGGCGCGTCCACCAGCATCCCCAGCGCCTCCCGCACCGGCCCGTCCGGCAGCCGCCGCGGCGCGTTGACCAGCGAGACCAGCTTCCGGACGTGCGTCTTCGTCCCGAATCCCGCGCACTCGGGGAGCGAAAACCCGGCGTCCCCCAGGTCCCCCACGGCGCCGACCGCGGCGAGCCACGCGGGCGCGGACGGCGCTAGCTCCCGCCGCACGAGCGGCGCGGTCGGCACTTCCTGCTCCTCCCCGTACGACGACACGACGAGGGGCCGCGGCCCGGCGGCGGAAGGGTCCCCGTGCGGCGCCATCCCGCCCAGCCGCCCGTCCGCCCCCACGCCCACGACCGGCACGTGGTGGTCGACGAGCACGCCGTCGCGCCCGATCGGCCGCACGCCCCAGTCCAGCACCGCCAAGGGCCCCGAAGGCAGCGGCGCATCGGCCGAGAACGGCGTCTCGCCGCGCCCGAGCAGCACGGCGGCAGAGGCGTCCTCGCCCCGCTCACGCAGGGCGATCGCACCCGCCGCGAGACCGTCCGCATCGGTGTGCGGGACCACGGCGGCGGCATCCAGGAGGGCTTGGCGCGCTTCGGTCATGCCATCGGGGTACGGCCGACCCATGCGTCTGGGATTCGCCGTGAAGGTCCTCGGTGCCGGAGGGCTCCCTTCGCACGACACACGCCGCTGGCAGTCCGAGCCCAGCCTCGGGGTCTCGCTGGAGCACCTGCGGGCGATCCTCGACTACCTCGACGACCACGAGATCCGCTTCTACCGGATGGCGACGGCGCTGGCGCCCTACGCCAGCCACCCGCAGTACACGCAGTTCCGCGACCAGCCGCAGCGGTTCGCGAGCGAGCTGGCGGCCGTGGGCGCGAAGGCGCGCGAACTCGGCATCCGCCTCACCACCCATCCGGGCCAGTACACGGTGCTCAACTCCGAGGACGCCGAGGTGCGCCGGCTGGCGGCGGTGGAGCTGGAGGTCCAGGCCGAGCTGATGGACGCGATGGGCCTCGGCCCCGAGTCGGTCGTGATCCTCCACGTCGGCGGCTCGGCGGGCGGGCTGGATGCGGCGCTCGACCGGTTCGAGGCCGGGTTCGAGCTGCTGTCGCCCGCGGCGCGCGACCGGCTCGTGATCGAGAACGACGACCGCACCTTCGCCCTGTGCGACGTGCTGCGGCTGAGCGAGCGGATCGGCCGGCCGGTCGTGTGGGACATCCTCCACCACCACTGCAACGACCCCGAGCGGATCCCCGACCGGGAGGCGCTGGAGCGCGCGCTGGCGACGTGGCCGGAGGGCGTGCGGCCGAAGATCCACTACTCCACCCCGAAGACGGCGCTGGAGGAGAAGACGCGCAAGGTCGGGCGGCGGACGGAGAAGATCCCCGTGCTCCCCCAGCTGCGCGCGCACGCGGACATGATCGACCCGATCGGGTTCGAGCACTTCCTCGTCGAGACCGCCGCCGGGCTGCCGGACTTCGACGTGATGCTGGAGGCGAAGGGCAAGGACCTGGCGCTGCTGCGGCTGCGCGAGCAGCTCGCGGCGCGGGGGCTGGAGCCCGAGCGCACGGGCGCGGGCGCGGGCGCGCGCGCCGCCTAGCCGACGATCGTGTCCTGGTGCGCGAGCGCCCAGCCCCACGCCAGCGCGAGCACCCCGACCCACAGCGCCGCGAGCGGCCGGCCACGCGGCACCATCGCCCGCAGCGCTGCTCCGCGACCTGTCGCGCGCAGGAGCCACAGCCCCGCCACCACCGCCAGCACGGCGACCATCACCGCGTTGTAGTCGAGGAAGCGCGGATCGCCCTGCGCGGCCAGCAGCACCGCGCGGGTGGAGCCGCAGAGCGGGCACGGCAGGCCGGTCGCCGCCCGGAACGGGCAGATCAGGTCGGGCACGAGCGTCGAAGTGTAAGAGCGACCGTCGCCGGGTGCGCGCGACGAGGACGGTTGGCGCGGGGCGTGGCGCGGTACCTTCCGCCCGTGCCCGACGACCGCCACGACGACGAGCCCGCCTCCGGCGGCTGGCTGCCGCCGACCGGCGGCGACGCGCCCATCACGCCC
>DATMVO010000100.1:0-4579 GCA_035563115.1 Solirubrobacteraceae bacterium | reverse complement strand
GGCGCGACGGCGGCGCGCTTGCCGGCGGTCGCGCGGGCGACCACGGTGATCGGCTTCGGCGCGACGCGGCAGCTGCGGCCCTTCGTGCAGGCGAGCACGTACCAGGCGCCCGGCGCGACGATGTCCGGCACCGCGATCTTCGTCGTCGCCTTGCGCCGGGCGGGCGCGGCGAGCACGACGTCCCCGCCGTCGCGGCGCTTGTCGCGGGAGAGGAGGAGCGTCGTCTTCGCCTTGCGCTTGGCGCCCGTCGCGCGGACGGTCAGCTTCTCGCCGACGTGGACCGCCGACGGGGTGACGGTGAGCGCGCGGGCGCGCGCGCCGGCCCCGGCG
Source organism: Solirubrobacteraceae bacterium (assembly GCA_035563115.1). Taxonomy (GTDB): domain Bacteria; phylum Actinomycetota; class Thermoleophilia; order Solirubrobacterales; family Solirubrobacteraceae; genus CADCVT01. Next base: position 4,249 of record DATMVO010000100.1, on the reverse strand, counting down.
GGGAGCAGGAGCGGGAGGCAGAGGGCCGCGAAGGCGGCGAGGACGAGGGCGCGCGTGGGCATCGCTCGCTGTCGTCGGCGGCGCCCGCCTCCGGCTGAAGGCGCCGGCGCGCGTTCCTGGACGTCCGTACGTAGGCTTGCGCGCCGTGCGTGTCGCCGCCGTCGCTGACCTCCACGGGCTCCTGCCCGACGTCCCGCCCTGCGACCTGCTCCTCCTCGCGGGCGACCTGTGCCCCGCCCACGACCACGGCGTGCGCTTCCAGGCGCGGTGGCTCGACACCGAGTTCCGCGCGTGGCTGGAGGCCGTCCCGGCGGGCGCGATCGCCGGCATCGCGGGCAACCACGACTTCGTCTTCGAGCAGGCGCCCGAGCTCGTCCCCGACGACCTCCCGTGGACGTACCTGCAGGACAGCGCCGCGACGGTCGCGGGGCTGCGGGTCTGGGGCTCGCCGTGGACGCCGTGGTTCCACGACTGGGCGTTCAACGCGCCGCGTGACCACGCGCGAGGCGAGGCCTTCCTCGCCGACCGCTACGCCACCGTCCCGGACACCACCGACGTGCTCCTCCTCCACGGCCCGCCGCGCGGCCACGGCGGCCTGACCGCGTACGGCGTCGAGGCGGGCGCCCAGGCGGCGCTCGACCTGATCGATCGCGTGAAGCCGCGGCTGTGCGCCTACGGCCACATCCACGAGGGCCGCGGCGCCTACGACCGCGACGGCACCGCGCTCGTCAACGTCTCGGCGGTCGACGTCGCGTACGCGCCGTACCCCGATCCCGTCGTGCTGCTGGAGCTCGCGCCGTCCGCGGGCAGCGCGCCGAGGTAGCCGGGCGCCATCCGCCGCGACGCGTCGCGGTAGGTCGCCACGACGACCTGCCCGTGCGCGTCGAGACCGAGCGAGCCCCACGCCCGCTCGAGCGTGCGCGCGACCGCGCCCTCCCCCACCCGCACGACGACCGTGTCGGCGACCGGGTCGTACGCGCCGGTGCCCGCCCACACCGGCTGCAGCTTCCCCTCCACCGCGCGCATCCCCGGCAGGTAGAGCGCGGCCATGGTGACGATCGCGCCGAGCACCGCGGCGGCGACGAGCGTCTCGCGCGCGCCGAGCCAGCCCGAGACCGGGCCGGTCAGCGCGAACGAGAGCGGCAGGAGCCCGATCGAGATCAGCCAGTCCAGCGACGACACGCGCCCGAGCAGCGCGGGCGGCACGTGGCGCTGCTTGGCCGTCGCCCACACGATCGTGCCCGCGGTCTCCAGCGCGTTGAAGACGAACGACGCGGCCATCAGCTGCCACACCGTGGAGGACACGCCGTACCCGGCGACCGCCAGCGTCGCGAGCGTCCACGTCGCGTACATGAAGGTGATGTCGCGCCGCGGCAGGCCGGTCTGGCCCATGAAGATCGCGAGCACGACGGAGCCGATGCCGCCCGCGGCGAAGATCATCCCCAGGTCGCCCGCACCGGCGTGCAGCTCGTTCTTGACGATGTACGTCACGAGCACCTCGGTCGGGCCCATGAAGAGCAGGTAGGCGATCGCGGCGCTCACGAACGTCCCCCACAGCCACACGTGCGAGCGGACGTACCGCAGCCCGGTGCGGATGTCGCCCGCCATCGTCGTCGCCTCCACCGCGGACGCCCCCACGCGCCGCCGCGGGCGGAGGAACAGCGCCGCCACCGCGCACGCCACGAACGAGAGCGCGTTGACGCCGAACGCCACGCCCAGCCCTGCCGTCTCCACGAGCAGGCCGCCCACCGCCGGCCCCGCCATCCGCAGCGCGACGGGCCGGATGACCTGGTCGAGCGAGTTGGCCTGCGGGAGGTCGGACGCCGGGATGACGTCGGGCACCAACGCGTCGAACGCCGGCCCGAAGAACGCCGCGCCCGCCCCGTAGACCGCGACGAGCGCCGCCATGTGCCACAGCTCGAGCGCGCCCGTCAGCGACAGCACCGCCATGCACGCCACCGCGCACGCCCGCAGCAGGTCGGCGCAGATCATCACCCGCCGCCGGTCCAGCCGGTCCGACACCGCCCCGCCGACGAGCAGCAGGACGATGGTCGGCACCGTCATCGCGATGCCGACGATCGACATCGCCGTCGGCGCGTTGGAGAGCGCGTAGACCTGCCACGCCATCGCCACGAGGAAGACGCCGTCGCCGATCAGCGACACGCACATCCCGCCCCACAGGAGGCGGAAGTCGCGGTGCCGCAGCGGGGCGAGCAGCCGCACGCGGCTGAACCCCCCGACCCGGTCGAGCGCCTCGTGGCTGTGCTGCATCGGCGGCTACGGGCCGGTCGGCGCTTCGCTGGCGTCGCGCACGAAGTCCAGCGCGGCGTCGACGTTCATCGGCCGCGCGAAGTGGAAGCCCTGGCCCAGGTCGCAGCCCAGCTCGCGCAGCGTCTCCCACTGCTCGGCGTGCTCGATGCCCTCGGCGACGACGTCGAGGTGGAGCGTCTGGCCGATCGCGACGACCGCGCTCGCGAGGTCGGAGGTCTCCGAGGTCGCGTCGAGCGACAGGAACGAGCGGTCCATCTTGAGCACGTCGACCGGGAAGCGGTTGAGGTAGCTCAGCGACGAGTAGCCCGTGCCGAAGTCGTCCATCGCGAGGCCGATGCCGAGGTCCTTCAGCTCGCCCAGCCGCTGCACCGCCAGCTCCGTGTCGGCCATGACGACCGTCTCGGTGATCTCCAGCGTCAGCAGCTCGGGCGCCAGCCGCGACTCCTCCAGCGCGTCGCGCACGTCGGCGACGACGTCGGAGTGCTGCAGCTGCTTGACCGAGAGGTTGATCGACATCTTCAGCGGCGCCGCGCCGGTGTGCTGGCGGTTGAACTGGACGGCCTGGCGGCAGCCCTCGCGCAGCACCCAGCGGCCGATCGGGACGATCAGGCCGGTCTCCTCCGCGAACGGCACGAAGTCGCCGGGCGGCACCAGCCCGCGCTGCGGGTGGTTCCAGCGCAGCAGCGCCTCGAAGCCGACGAGCCCGCCGTCCTCCAGCCGCACGAGCGGCTGGTAGTGGAGCTCGAGCTCGTTCGCCGTCAGCGCGCGCTGGAGGTCGGCCCGCAGCTCGAGCCGCGCGAGGACGCCCTCGTGCATCTCCGGCTCGAACAGGCGGTAGCCGCCCTTGCCGTCGCGCTTGGCGATGTACATCGCCGCGTCGGCGTTGCGGATGAGGTCGTCGGCGTCGGCGCCGGCGGACTCCGAGCCCGCCTCGACGAGCGCGATGCCCAGCGAGCCGCGCAGCGACAGCTCCTTCTCGGCCAGCGCGAGCGGGACGGTCAGCGAGGCGAGGATGCGGTCCGCGGTGTCGGCCGCCTCCTGCGCGTCGCGGATCCCCTCGAGGAGGATCGCGAACTCGTCGCCGCCGAACCGCGCCGCGGTGTCGGACGCGCGGATGGAGCCGGCGAGCCGCTGCGCGACCTCCAGCAGCACCCGGTCGCCGGCGGCGTGGCCGAGCGAGTCGTTGATCGTCTTGAAGTCGTCGAGGTCGAGGAAGATGACCGCGATCCCCTCGTGGTCGCGCCGGTTGCGGGCGACGGCGTGGCGGACGCGCTCGGCGAAGAGCGCGCGGTTGGCCAGCCCGGTGACCGGGTCGTGGAACGCCTGGTGGGCGAGCTGCTCCTCGAACGCGCGGCGCTCGGAGATGTCGCGGGCGTTGAGGACGATCCCGTGCACGTGCTCGTCGTCGAGCAGGTTCGTGTGGAGGATCTCCATCTGGCGAGCGGTGCCGTCGCGGTGCAGCAGCGCGCACTCGAGCACCTCGGTCTCGCCCTCGGCGTACCGCGAGCCGTCGGCGAGGAGCTGGACGAGCCGCGCGCCGGCGCCCTCGGCCTCGTGGACGAGCCGGTCGAAGCGGGTGCCGACGATCTCGTCGGGGTCCCAGCCGAGCGACTTGCTGATCGACGGCGACTGGTAGACGACCGTGCCGCCCTCGTCGAGCACCGTGATGAGGTCCGACGAGTGCTGGACGAGCGCGCGGAACCGGGCGGCGCCGCGCCGCTGCGCGACCTCCTCGGTCAGCGCGGCGCTCTCCAGCGCCAGCGACATCTGCGTCGCGAGCGCGCGCAGGGCGCTCTCCAGCACCGGCGGCACGCGCCGCTCGCTCGTCACCGTCAGCGCGCCGAGCTGCTCGCCGCGGACGGTGAGCGGGAGCTCGAGCCGGTGCGCGGCGGGCGCGTCCGGCGTGCCGCTGACGGTCACCAGCTCGCCCTCCTCGACGACCTGGAGCGCGACCGCGGCGCGGGTGCCGGCGAGCGCG
>DATMVO010000099.1:0-4048 GCA_035563115.1 Solirubrobacteraceae bacterium | reverse complement strand
GGCGGCGTCGCCGAGCGCCCACGACACCCCGCCGACGAGCGCGGCGACGAGGAAGACCGCGCCCCACGTTCCGACCGTGTCCGCGATCAGGTGCGACACGACGAAGCACGCCGCGGCGAACGCCACCAGCGCGATCGCGCGCCCCGTCGAGGTCCGCTCGCGCCAGCGCAGGAAGCACCACGCCCCGCCCGCGAGCAGCACGAGCCCGCCGAGCGGGCGCACGCCCGTGAGGTCGGCGACGGCGAAGCCGACGACGAGGGATCCGGCGGCGACGGGCCAGGTCGGCACGGTGCTCACGGTACCGCCGGCGGCGCCGCAAGCGCCCGCCGCGCGAGCTGGAACGCGACGAAGAGCAGGAGCGCCGCGAACCCGATCTCCAGCGCCCGCTCGGGCACCCAGTTCGCCACCACGACGCCCAGCACGCCCCCGGCCACGCCGAGCCCGCCCAGCAGCGCGCTCTCCCGCACCCGCACGTTCCCGTACGCCCGCTGGCGCCAGACGCCGACGAGCGCGGTCGGGACGATCGCCAGCAGCGACGTCGCCTCCGCCTCGAGATGACCGAGGCCGATGAAGAGCACGAGCGCCGGCACGAACAGCGACCCGCCGCCGACCCCCAGCATCCCGGCCACGACGCCCGCGGCCACGCCCACCAGAGCCGCCTCGACCATCACGGGATCAGCAGGTCCACCGCGACCGCGACGAGCAGCGCCGAGAACAGGAGCGACAGCGCCCGCAGCGGCACCCGCTGCTGCAGCCACGTCCCGAGCAGCACGCCCCCGACCGCCGGAACGCCCACCAGCAGACCCTCGACCACGTGCACGTTCCCGTACAGCCCTTGCACCGCCGCCGCGGCGGACGCGACGATCGCGATCGCGCCAAGCGACGTCCCCGTCGCCTCCCGCTCGCCGTACCCCAGCCACAGCACGAGCAAGGGCACGATGACCACCCCTCCGCCCACCCCGAAGAGCCCGCTGAAGAGCCCGCCGAGCGTCCCGATCGCGAAGAGCACGGACCACCGGCGTCGCGCCATGGGCGCCTAGACTAACCCGATGACCGCCGCCGCCACGCTCCCCGAGGCCGTCGCCCCGCTGCGCGCCGACAAGGCGCGCGCGGCGGTGCTCCTCGACGTCGACGGGACGCTCGCGCCGATCGTCCGCCACGCCGACGACGCCCAGGTCCCGGAGCCGACCCGCTCGGTCCTCATCCAGGTCGCGCGCCAGTACGGCTGCGTCGCCTGCGTCAGCGGGCGCCAGGCCACGATGGCGCGGCAGATCGTCGCGCTCGGCTCGATCGCCTACGTCGGCAACCACGGCACCGAGCTCCTCCTCCCCGGCGGCACGCAGACGGAGACCGACCGCGAGGCCGCCGCGTGGCAGCGCCGCGTCCACCAGTTCGCCGACGGCGTCCACAGCGAGGAGCTGCGCCACCTGCGGGTGCGGTTCGAGGACAAGGGGCCGATCGTCGCCTTCCACTGGCGTGGGACGCCGGACGAGGACGCGAGCGAGCTGACGATCCGCGGGATCGCCGACGCCGCCGAGGCCGCCGGCTTCCACACGCACTGGGGCCGCAAGGTGCTGGAGATCCGGCCGCCGATCCCGCTCGACAAGGGCCGCGGGATCCACTGGCTCCTGCGCGACGCCGATCTCGACACCGCCGTCTACGTCGGCGACGACCGGACGGACATCGACGCGTTCGCCGGCCTGCGCAGCCTCGTCGAGAGCGGGCGGCTGCAGCGCGCGCTGTGCGTCGGCGTCCGCTCGGACGAGACGCCCGCCGAGCTGGAGGCCGCGGCCGACCTGCTCGTCGACGGCACGCGCGGCGTCCGCCAGCTCCTCCAGGCGCTGCTGGACTGAGCGCGGCGCGGCGTCGTGCGCTTCGTCGACTTCCTGAAGACGACCGTGCTCGCCTGCGCGGGCGCCGCGACGCTGCTCGGCGTGCTCGCGTTCCGCGCCGTCGCGCTGGACGACGACACGGCCCTGCTCACGTTCGCGCTCTCGTGGTGGACGATCGCGGCGCTGATCGGCCTCGTCCTGGGGCGCGCGCGGTCGACGCACCCGCCGATCGCGCGGCTCCTCGCGGGCGCGCGCTCGAGCACGTCGCTCCCCGAGCAGTCGTCGCCGGGGCGCATGCTCGCCAACCGCCTCTGGCCGCTCTTCGTGATGCTGCTCCTCAGCGCCGGCCTCGGCTGGCTCTGGCCGCAGGTCCCCGCCATCGCGACCGGGTTCCTGACGATCTGGGCGCTCTACTGGCGCCGGCAGGAGGCCGCGGTGACCGCGATCGAGGAGCGCGACGGGGTCGCGTTCTTCCTCGAGCCCACCAAGCCCTGGCAGCCGATCCAGCTCATCCGCACGCCCGGCTTCCGCCGCGTCGCACCGCCGTCCCTCAACGGCGCGAGCTAGGCCGAGCCCCACGGCTTGCGGAGCGCGGGCGAAGGGACTACGCTGCTTGATGCGAGAGCGCCGTAGCCAACCGGGCCTCCACCGCGAAAGAGCCGCCTTTGTGCGGCTCTTTGTGCGTCTACGGCCGATGCCATCACGAGCCCGCCGTCGTGGCCGTCTCCTGCACCCCGGCCGACGGCGCCGCATGCACCTCGATGGTCACGCGCCCGTCGAGCAGCTTCCACATCGCATCGAGCGCTGCCTGCGCTCGGTCACTGTTCGGACGGTCGCGCCGCTTGCTCAGGTAGGTGATGAGGTCGGCTCCCTGGACACCCGGCGTGAACCGCGAGTCGACGAAGACCGCGTCGACGAGGCACGAAGATGACCCCGCCGACGCCTTCGTCTCCTGGTGCCGGCGCAGCTCGAGATAGACGTCGCGGATCGTGCCCTCTTCCTCGTCGGCGATGATCAGGCACTGCTGCCCACGGTCGGCGACGAACGCCTCGAGCGCGGTGAGCATGTGGCGGACAGCCTCCATGCGATGCGCGCGGACCGCACCCTTGAACGGAGCGGCCGACCACGTCACTCCGACGAGCAGCACCTCGACACCGGCATCCACCATCGCGCGGACGCCGGCGCGGTACACGCGAAGGCGCGCATCGGGCTTGTCCTTCAGGACCGCCATCGACCGCTCGCCCGAGAACAGGTGTTGCGCGTGCAGCTCGGTCGTTCCCGCCTCTAGACCGCGTCGACGATCGCGGCGAGGACCGGCGCGACGAGGAGCGCCGGGAGGTAGTTGCCGACCTTGACGTCCTTGACGTCGAGGAGCTTGAGCGCGATCCCGATGATGAGGACGCCGCCGGCGGAGGTGAGCGCCTCGAGCGGGAGGCCGACGAGGATGTCCTCGAAGAGGCCGGCGCCGAGCGTGATCCCGCCCTGGATGACGAGGACCGACACCGCGGCGAGCGCGACGCCCGGCCCGAGCGCGGCGGCCAGCGCGACGGAGGCGAAGCCGTCGAGCACCGCCTTGGTCGTCAGCAGCTCGATGTCGCCACGCAGCCCGTCGTCGATCGAGCCCAGGACGGTGAGCGGGCCGACGCAGAAGAGCAGCGTCGCGGTGAAGAACGCCTGTGAGACCGTCGACTCCGAGGCGCCGGTCGCGCCGCCGCCGCGCTGCTCGAACCGCGCCTGGAGCCGGTCGCCGAGGCCCGACAGCCGCTCCTCGATCCGCAGCAGCTCGCCGATGATCCCGCCGACCAGCACGGCGAACATCACGATCAGGATGAGGTTCTTGGAGTCCTCGCGCCAGACCAGCGCGTTGTCGATGCCGAGCACGAGGGTCACCATCCCGAGCCCCATGAGGACGCGGCGCTGCACGCCCTCGGGGAGCCTGCCGCCCGCGAGCGACCCGATGAGGGTGCCGAGCAGGACGGTCCCGACGTTGATCAGCGTTCCGGTCATGCGGCCGACGAGGATGGCAGCCGCGTAGGTTGAGCGACGCCATGCCCGTCGACGTCCTCCTCGTCTCGCTCGGCTCCACCCACGGGTGGCGGACGTCCGACGCGGCCTTCGCGGGGGCGCTGGAGCGGGCCGGCGCGTCGGTGGCGGTGGTCCGGGCCGCGCGGCCGCGCGAGGTGCGGACGCTCGCGCTGACCGATCTCGCCTGGGCC
>DATMVO010000098.1:0-2238 GCA_035563115.1 Solirubrobacteraceae bacterium | reverse complement strand
TGCACGCCGACCGCGACGCCGCCATCGCCCGCCTTCACCCGGCCGCCGCGCCGCTCCCGTCAGACCCGGCGGGCGTACGCCCGTAGCGCCAGCGGCACGAACGCCGCGAGCAGGATCCCCATCCACAGGAAGGTCCAGCCGAGGTGGCCGCCCATCGGCTCGCCCAGCAGCAGCGCGCGCTCGGCCCCGATCAGGTGCGTGAGCGGGTTGACGTCCACGAACGCCTGGAGCCAGCCCGGCATGGTCGAGGCCGGCACGAACGTGCTGGAGCCGAAGCTGAGCGGCAGGATGATCGGCATCATGATCCCCTGCACCGCGCCGGGCGCCCGCGCGACCATCCCGACGTACACCGACGACCAGCAGAAGCACAGCGCGAAGGCGATCGCGAGCAGGCAGCCGGCGAGCACCTCGAACCCGTTCGTCTCGGCCCGGAAGCCGAGCACGTAGCCGAAGCCGAGGAGCACGACGCAGACGAGCACGTAGCGCATGACGTCCGCCAGGACGGCGCCGACGAGCGGGGCCGAGCGCGCGATCGGCAGGCTGCGGAACCGGTCGAAGACGCCCTTGGCGATGTCCGTGTTGAGGTTGACCCCGATCGCGATCCCGCCCATCGCCACGGTCTGGGCGAGGATGCCGGGAAGCAGGAACTGGAGGTAGTCCTGCTGCGACCCACCGGAGATCGCGCCGCCGAAGACGTACGTGAACAGCAGCAGGAAGATGACCGGCTGCACGGTGACGTCGAAGAACGCCTCGGGCGTGCGCAGGGTGTTGATGAGGCCGCGGCGCGCGAGCACGCCGCTGTGGCGGACGGTGCGGATCATGCCGCCGCCTCCTCGAGGATCGGGGCCGTCTCGGTGGGCCGGCCGGTGAGCGTGAAGAAGACCTCGTCGAGGCTCGGCAGCCGCAGCGACAGCTCGGTCACCGCGATGCCCGCCGCCTCCAGCCGCCCGACCACCGGGCCGAGCACGCCGTCGCCGCTCACCGGCACGCTCACCACCCCCTTGCTCAGCGCGTCAGGCTGGCCGCCGGTGACGTCGCTCAGGATGGCGCTGACGTCGCTCACCCGCGCCGTGTCGGCCGGTCGCACGACGAGCGTCTGCCCGCCGACCACGCGCTTGAGCCCGTCGGGCGTGTCGTGCGCGATCACCCGGCCGCGGTCGATGACGCTGATCTCGTCGGCCAGCGCGTCGGCCTCCTCCAGGTACTGCGTCGTGAGCAGGACGGTCGAGCCGTCGGCGACGAGCGCGCGCACGACGCCCCACATGTCCTCCCGCTTGGAGGGGTCGAGGCCGGTCGTCGGCTCGTCGAGGAAGACGATCTGCGGCCGCCCGACGAGGCTGGCGGCGAGGTCGAGCCGGCGGCGCATGCCGCCCGAGTAGGTGCGCGCGGGGCGGTCGGCCGCCTCGGTCAGCCCGAACCACGCGAGCAGCTCCTTGGCGCGGGCCTTGGCGTCGCGGCGGCCGAGGTCGAGCAGCTGGCCGATCATCACGAGGTTCTGGGTGCCGCTCAGGGTCTCGTCGACGGACGCGTACTGGCCGGTGAGGCCGATCGAGCGGCGGACGGCCTCGGCGTCGCGGACGACGTCGTGGCCGGCGACGCGCGCGCTGCCGCCGTCGGGCTTGAGGAGGGTGGCGAGGATGCGCACGGCGGTCGTCTTGCCGGCGCCGTTGGGGCCGAGGACGCCGAGCACGGTGCCGCGGCGCGCGCGCAGGTCGATCCCCGCGAGCGCCTCCGTGTCACCGAACCGCTTGCGCAGGCCGATCGCCTCGAAGGCGAGGTCGTGGTCGCTGTGGGAGGTCGTGGTCACAGGGCGGACTGTCGGCGAGGCCGCTCGCAGCGCCCTCGCACGCCGCTCGCACCGCTCTCGCAGCGGTGGGCGGACACCCCGCGCGCCAACCCGTGGCGTCGCCGAAGACTGGGGTTGCCCTGGGGTCGCGGGCCGGGGTACGGTCGCGCAAGACCCATGGACAGGTTCACGGTCATCGCCGCGCTCGACATGGGGATCGCCCTCGCGTACCTGGTGATGGCGACGCGGCTCGCGCCGCGGCTGGGCCTTCCGCGCGCCGGGCGGCTGGCGGCGATCGCGTTCTTCCTCGCGTGCGCGTACGGACAGGTCGCGCTCGCGCTCGACGCGCTCGCCGACCGCCACGCGCACGCCGTCACGCCGATGGCCTTCGCGGTCGCGGGCGTGCAGCTCGCGGTCGGCTGGTGGCTCGTCGTCGTCCTCGTCCGGCGGCT
>DATMVO010000097.1:0-5728 GCA_035563115.1 Solirubrobacteraceae bacterium | reverse complement strand
GTACCGCTGGCCGGCGGCGAGCGGCGCCCCGCAGGCACGGCAGAGGTCAGAGACCTCCAGCGTGGGCGGGTCGTTCGTCGTGTCGGGGCTGGCCATCCTTGAGTTCCGTTAGAGGCTGGTCGGGGGAGCGCTGATCGAGAGCTCGGCGCCGCGCGGGTCGCCGATGAAGTACATGCGGAAGGAGGCGCGGGCCCCGGGCTTGACGCGCCGCACCTGGGCGCGGCCGGCGGCGACGATGCGGTCGCCCTTGCGCGCGACGCCGTAGAGGACGAGCTCGCGCTGCTCGACCTTCGAGCGGTTGCGGACCTTGCCGCGCGCGGCGGCGCCCGCGGCCTCGTCGACGACCTTCACGCCGCTCACCGTGAGCTGCGGGATCCGGCGCGGCGCCTTGCCGTCCGGGATGCCGACGCGCGCGACGACCTTCTTCGGCGCGCCCGTGGCGGCGACCTGGTCGTTGACCCAGGCGATCGTCTGCCCGGGCGCGGCGGCGGCGACGGAGGTGAGCGACGGCTCGAGGCCGGGCGCGTCGTTGCGGAAGACGCTCTTGCCGTCCGCGCCGCGGACGTCGATGGCGACGGGGAGCTTCGCGGCAGCGCGCTTGCCGGACGCGGTCTTCATCACGACGACGGCGGCCGAGCCGTTCTGGTCGGTCAGCACGGCGGTGTCGAGCACCTTCACGTCCGGGTTGGCCTTGGCGACCTCGACGCCGGACGCGGTGAACGCCTCCGAGCCGCCCTTGGCGAGCTGCCGCGCCTTCTCCTGCGTCGACGTGCAGCCGGCGGCGAGCGCCGCGGCGGCGAGCACGGCGGACGCGGGCACGGCGGCGCGGCGGGAGATCACCCGAAGGCCCCCGAGACGTAGTCGAGCGTGCGCTGCGAGTGGGCGGCGCCGAAGATCTGCTCGACCGGCCCGTACTCCTCCAGCTCGCCCAGCCACATGAACGCGACGTGGTCGGCGATCCGGTACGCCTGCTGGAGGTTGTGCGTGACGATCACGACGGCGACCTCGTCACGCAGCTGGAGGATCAGCTCCTCGATCCGCGCGGTGGACTTCGGGTCGAGCGCCGAGCACGGCTCGTCCATCAGCAGCACCTCGGGCCGCGCGGCGAGCGCGCGGGCGATGCAGAGCCGCTGCTGCTGGCCGCCGGAGAGGCGGAGCGCGGGGTGGTCGAGCGTGGTGCCGACCTCGTCCCACAGGCCGGCGCGGCGCAGCGCGTCCTCGACGGGCTCCATCAGCTCCGCCTTGCGCGGCCGCTTGGAGCCCTGCTCGCGCAGCGCGTACGCGACGTTGTCGAAGATCGACATCGGGAACGGGTTGGGCTGCTGGAAGACCATCGAGACGCGGCGGCGCAGCTCGGTGACCTCCAGCTCGTCGACGTCGCCACCGTCGAGCGTGATCCGGCCCTCGCGCGACGCCGTGGCGGTCAGCTCGGTGAGGCGGTTCAAAGACCGCAGGAGCGTCGTCTTGCCGCAGCCCGACGGGCCGATCAGCGCGAGCACCTCGCCCTGGCGGACGGGAAGGTCGACGGCCTTGACCGCCGGCTTGCCGCCGTACGCGATCGAGAGCGCGTGGGTGCGCATGCGCTCCACGCCGGCCGCGTCCGCGCGCTCGGTGCGCTGGAACGAGGCGGTCGGGGCGGTGCCGCCGGCCGCGGTCGCGCCGCCGCGCGGGGCGGGGACGATCGTCGGCGGGTCATCGATGACGATCCGCCGGACGGGCGGCGGCGGGGGGACGAGCGTCTCGTGCTGCTGCTCGGTGGACATCTAGCGACCTCCCTGTCGCGCGGCCCCGCCGGCGATGCGCGCCACCACGAGGTTGAGCACCACCACGATGAGGAGGAGCACGAACGCGGCCGCGTAGGCCTTCTCGAACGCGCCGCCCTCACCCGCGGGGGAGTTGTTGTAGACGAAGCTCGTGAGCGTCGACCCGGTGCCGCGCAGCGGGCCGGCGGGGCCGAAGACGTCCTCGAGCGGCTGCAGGCGCGCGGTGGCGCCGAGCAGGATGACGATGATCGCGGTGTCGCCGATGATCCGGCCCATCCCGAGGGCGGTGCCGGCGGCGATGTTCGGGCGCACGGTGGGGAGCAGGACGCGGCGGATCGTGGCCGCCTTCGTCTTGCCCAGCGCGTAGGACGCCTCGCGCACGTGGCCGGGGATCGCGTTGAGCCCCTCGCGCGTGGCGCCGACGATGAGCGGGAGCGCGATCAGCGACATCATCGCGCCGGCGATCAGGAACGAGCGGCCGAACGCGGTGTCGGCGCCCTCGGGCTTGAAGCTCAGGACGGAGAGGAACGACTCGGAGAAGAGGATCAGGCCGAAGACGGCGAGCACGATCGACGGGGTGCCGGCGATGACCTCGACGCCCGACTCGACCAGCCGCGCGAGCCAGAACGGCCGCGCGTACTCGACGAGCCACAGCGCGACGCCGACGCCGAGCGGCAGGGCGATCGCGATGCCGATGGTGGTGACGAGCAGCGAGCCGGCGATCGGGTCGAGCAGGCCGCCCTGGCCGCGCTGGTCGACGCCGTCGGACGGGCGCTCGAACAGCATCGCCGGGCGCAGCTCCGACACGCCCTTGACGAGCATGTAGATCGCGACCGCGGCGGCGATCGCGCAGAGCGCCAGGCCGGCGGCCCAGCACGCGTAGAAGCCGAGGCGGTCGCGGAGCGCCCAGGAGCGGCGGTTCTCGATCACGCGCGGATCCCGTACTTGCGCATGGGCTGCTTGGCCGCCCAGCCGATGAGCGAGAGCGCCATCGCGGAGAGCAGGAGGAGCGCCGCGAACGCGTAGATCGTCTGCGCGAACGGCTTGACCGACAGGCCCTCGGAGTACGCGACGATGGTCGCGGCGAGCGGGCGGGTCGGCTCGAAGAAGAACGTGGGGCCGTCGATCGGCTGCGGCGCGAACGCGACCGAGCCGGTGACCATCGCGAGCATGATCGCCTCGCCCAGCGCGCGGGCGGTGGCGAGCACCGCGGCGGCGACGATGGCCGGGCGGGCGGTGCGGACGGAGATCGTCCAGGCGACGCGGAAGCGGTTGACGCCGCAGGCCATCGCGCCCTCCTTCCAGGCGTTGGGCACCTGGCGCAGCGACTCCGCGATGATCGCGACCATGACCGGGACGATCATCATCGTCAGGATCAGGACGCCGACCGTCCAGCTCTCGCCGGTCAGCGAGATGATCCCCGCGACCGACTGCTTGCGCTCGTCGGAGATCAGCTTGGCGACCTGCGGGGCGACGGCGAGGATGCCGATCAGGCCGTAGACGACGGACGGGACGCCCGCGAGCAGCGTCACGACGGGGGCGAGCACCGCGCGCACGCGCGCAGGGGCGAACTCGACGAGGAAGAGCGCGGCGAACGTGGCGAAGACGGTGCCGATGACGATCGCGCCGGCGGTGGTGAGCAGCGTGCCCCACAGCAGCGGCCACGCGTTGAGCTCGTACGTCCACCGCGCCGGGTCGGCCGGCGCCTGGAGGATCTCGGAGAGCTGCTGGTCGACCGTCGCGCCGGCGGGCGGCGCGCCGAAGAAGCCCAGCCCGTTCTCCCGGAACGACGGCCACGCGTTCGCGAAGACGAAGACGACCATCCCGAGGACGAACGCCAGGATCGTGCAGGCCACCGCGCCGAGCAGGAGCTCGGCGCGGCGGTCCGGCCAGGGCCGGCGCAGGAGCCCGAGGGGGCCCCGCGCCGGCGCGGAGGATGCGGGGGCGGCAGCGGCCACCGGCTCAGCCGAGCGGCACCCAGTTCGTGGCGACGATCTTCTGACCGGCCGCGCCGCGCGCCCAGTTGATGAACGTGGCGGTCGCGCCGGTCGGCGCGCCGCGGGTCACCATCCAGAAGTTTCGGACGCCCCCGTAGGTGCCGCCCTGCGCGTTGCGCAGGTTGCACTGGACGCCCTTGAACGAGACCGGGCTGGTGCCCGCGGTGAAGCGGAAGTCGACGTAGCCGATCGCGTTCTCGTTGGAGCGGACGGCGCTCTGCACGAGGCCGTTGGAGGAGCGGGTCGACGCCGACGAGGCGACGCGCGGGCCGCCGGCGCCGCCCATGAAGATGTTCTGGAACGCGTCCTGCGTACCGGACGAGGCGGTGCGGACGACGAGGTCGATCGCACCCTTGGCCTTCGCGCCCGGGACGTCGGACCAGCTGCGCACGCGGCCGGAGAAGATGGCCTGCACCTGCTCGGCGCTGAGGTTGCCGATCGGGTTGCCGGGGTTGGTGACGACGCAGACGCCGTCGCGGGCGATGCGCGTGAACTGCAGGCCGGTCGGGTCGTTCGGCAGCTTGTCGCGCGAGGCGTTGCCGATCGTGACGCGGCCGCGGGAGACGTCGTTGATGCCGATGTCCGAGCCGCCCTGGAGGACGCGGAAGCGGACGGAGCCCGGCTTGGCCTTCAGGTAGCCCTTGGCCAGCTGGGTGACCAGCGGGTACATCGAGGTCGAGCCGCTCATGGTGATCGTCGGCTTGGCGGCGGAGGCGGCGGCGGGCAGCGTGGCGACGCACGCCACGCACACGGCCAGCCCGGCGCCGATCTTTCGGGGTGCGCGCACGGAGGTCCTTTCTCGGGGAGGGCGAGGTGCGGCGGCAGTCTCGGTGTGGCCCGGTCGGGGACGGTGAAGGTCGCGTGACCGACTGGAGAAGAACTGGTGAAGGAGGAGGATCGCTCCCCATTTCTGGGTAGTGGCGACCGCTTTTCACCAGAACTTCCCCACCTGGTCACAAGGCCGGGGCGGCGCGGGAGGACAGTCGTGCCGCCTTGCGACGCACCCCTGCCGCCGCGGCGCTCGCCTGTCTCTCCACAGGCCTGCTCGCCTTCACCACTCCCGCTCACGCCACGCTCTCCGCGGCGACGACGCTCGACGGCCCGAGCGCCGACGTCGTCGGCGTGGACGGCGTCGCCATGTCCGAGGACGGCACCGGCGGCCTCGTCTACCGCAAGCGCGTCGACGGCCGCGTGCACGTCTTCGCCGCCCAGTTCGTGGGCGGTGCGTGGCGCGCGCCGCAGCGCGTCGACAACGGCCAGCGCTTCGACTCCTCGTGGCCGGCCATCGGCGCCGGCGACGGCGGCCGGCTCGTCGTCACGTGGGTGCACGAGAACGGCGTCGAGTCCGACCGGCTCTTCGCCGCGACGGTCGACGCGGGCGCCCGCCGCTTCGGCGCGCCCGTCCCCGTCGACCTCAACGTGGGGGAGGCGACCGACACGTGGCCGGACCTCGCGATGTCGCGCGGCGGCCAGGCGTACCTGACCTACCGCGTCTGCAAGGACCCCGCGAAGAACGCGACGCTGCCGCCGAACACGGCCGAGTGCGAGCTGCGCCTGGCGCGCTCGACCGGCCAGCTGTGGTCGGCGCTCGGCTACCCGGTCAACCGCAACACCGCCTCGCCGGTGACGACGCCGACGGCGGAGAACCGGCCGCGCGTCGCCACCGACCCGGCGGGCAACGCGGTCGTCGCGTGGCAGGAGCCCGACGACGAGTTCATCGACCGCGTGTGGGCGCGGCGCGTCTTCGGCGCGACGGTCGGCATCCCCGTCCTCGTCAGCCCGCAGCAGATCGGCGGCCAGCCGCTGCGCGCGCCCGCCGACCAGCTCGATCTCGACGTCGCCGGCTTCGGTCAGGCGACCGTCGCGTTCCGCCAGCGCGGCACCCGCACCGGCCCGCAGCGGCAGACGCGCGTGTGGGCGGCGACGCTCCCCGAGAGCTTCGTGCAGAGCGCCGCGGCGTTCGCGCCC
>DATMVO010000096.1:0-6828 GCA_035563115.1 Solirubrobacteraceae bacterium | reverse complement strand
CGCCGCGGCGGGCGAGCTCGGCGGCGAGCGCGGTGAAGTCCTGCTCGCGATCGGAGCCGCCGGCGATGAGGACGATGTCGCGGCCGGCGAAGGCCTCGAGCGCGGCGAGGGTCGACTCGGGGGTGGTCGAGATCGAGTCGTCGACCCAGTCCACGCCGTTGCTGGTCAGGACCGTCTGGAGGCGGTGCGGGAGCGGCTCGAGCCCGCGCAGCGCGGCGGGGAGATCGGCCGGGAGCGCGACGCCCGCGGCCTCGACGGCGCTCAGCGCCGCGCAGAGGTTCGCGGCGTTGTGACGGCCGCGGAGCGGGAGGTCGGCGGCAGCCAGGTGCGGCGCGGCGGCGGCGAGCCCGCGCACGATCCCGCCGTCCTCGGTCACGTGCCAGCCCTCGGGCGTCTCGAACGGCAGCCGGCGCGCGGTCTTCGACGCCGCCGCGACGGCCTCCGCGTCCGCGGGCCGCAGCACGCACGCCTCGACCCCGGGCAGCGCCAGCAGCCGGAGCTTCTCGCGGCGGTAGTTCTCGGCGGTGCCGTGCCAGTCGACGTGCTCGCTGTAGAGGTTGGTCATCACCGCGACCTGCGTCCCGTGCTGGAGGTCGGCGATCTGGTAGCTCGACAGCTCCACCACCGCCCAGGCCTCGGGGTCGAGGTCGAGGAGGTCGAGCGCGGGGCGGCCGATGTTCCCCGCCAGCTCCACCCGCTCCCCCGCGGCGCGCAGGAGGTGCGCCACGGCGGTCGCGGTGGTCGACTTGCCCTTGGTGCCGGTGATGCCGATCGTCCGCCGCCCGCGCCGCTCGGCCACCCACAGGCCGGTCGCGGTGACGTGCGGGACACCGCGCGCGGCGAGGGTGCGCAGCTCGTCGCGGTGGATCGAGACGCCCGGCGAGCGGACCACGACGTCGCACGCGCCGAGCGCCTCGACGGCCGCCGCGCCGGGTCCGGTCACCGGGACGCCGCGCAGCTCCTCCGGCAGCGCCTCGGAGGGGTCGTCGAGCGCGACGACCGCGATCCGCGCCGCCGGCATACGCTCGGCGAGGTGGCGCGCGAAGGAGCGGATCTCGCGCCCGAGGCCCCAGACCCCGACCGCGCGGCCGTCAAGCTCCGAGAAGCGCATGGACGTCGTCGAGGAGCTCGTCCGGCACGCCGTGCTCGTCCGACAGCGCGAAGTACCGCTCGGGCGCGGTCTCGTCCACGCCGGCGAACCGGGGCAGCACCTCGTCGGCGAGCCGCTTCACGTTCGCCTGGTCGCGCCAGCGCGGATCGGCGGCGAGGAGCCGGATCGCGGCGACGCTCTCCTCCACCTCGCCGACGCACTCCCACGGCTTCAGCCCACCGGTCGCGGTGAGCTGCGCGAAGCCGGCGTACTGCGCCGGGTCCTCCAGCATCGCGCCGCCGAAGATCCGCTCGATGGCGGCAGGCTCCAGGAAGGGCGCGAGGACGAGGAAGACGAACCGGCACTTGTCGCAGTCCCGGCACCAGCCGGTGCGGCGCTGCGTCTCGGCGATGTGGAAGTTGCGGTTGCAGCTCGAGACGGCCGGGTGGTAGGCGTCGAGCCGGGCGAACGCGCGGGCGATGCTCAGCTCCGACGCGGGGCGCAGGATGCTGAACACGTCGAGCCCGGGCGCGACCTCCGCGACGGCGTCCCGGAGCATCCGCTCGACCCGCGCGCTCTTGGAGAACTGGTGGTTGACCTCGACGCCGTCGAACGTGACGTTGCCGAACGACGCGCTGCGCTCGTTGGCGAACGCGACCGCGTCGAAGCCGTGCAGCGCCGCGGTGAGGAGCGCGACGCACGAGACGATGGCGGTGATCGGGACGTGGCCGTTGAGCGCGCCGGCCTCGTTCAGCTCGATGAGGTGCTTGTCGATCCGGCGGCGGACGAGGAGCCGGGGGAGCTGCGCGACCTCGACCGTGGCGTCGATCGGCTTGGCGGTGTTGACGGAGAAGAGGCTGAGGTCGAGGCCGGAGCGGCGGACGATCTCGATCGCGACCGCCGAGTCCTTGCCGCCGCCGACGGGGACGAGGACGCGGCGCAGTCCGCCGGCGGGCGCGGCAACGGCCGGCGCGCCCGCCTCGAGCGCGCGCGGGAACTCGGGCCGAGGCAGGTGCGCGAGCTCGTTCCGGTACGCGAACTCCCCCAGCCCCTCGCTGTAGAGCGCCTCCAGCAGGGCGGCCGTCGCCGGACCGGGCGTCCCCGCTTCGAGCTCCACCCGCGGCGGCACCGCGGCCTTGAAGTAGCTCACCCCCGCAACCCAGTGCAGAAGCGAGAGGAGCGCCTCGATCCGCGCGTCGCCGAGCGGGATCCCGCCTTCGGGGACCGGCAGCTCGTACGTCTCGGCGAACTCGTGCGCGCCATCCAGCGCGTACCGCAGCTCGACCCGCCCGTCCGCGTCGATGGAGCGCGAGACGAACCGGAACGCCGCGTACGCGGAGGGGTCGAACCGCTCGGTCTGAAGCACGGCTCAAGGGTAGGAGGGGGCGAACTTCGGCCGCCGCGCCCCTACGTGGTTCGGAAGATGCAGGCGATCGGGCCCGGCATACGCGATCATGCACTGACGGCAGACGACGGGTCCCACACCGTCCACGCCGCGATGATCGTGGCCGCCGCGTCGGCCCGCCGCGCACGAGCTGAACGATTCGGAGGAACGATGGCCGAGGACCCCACCTACAGCACGCAGGCTGCCGTGCTCGACCTGCTCCTCGCGAGCTACCCGGGGCCGACCAGCCTCGACGAGCTGGTGCTCGCGATCGGCGACGACATCCAGACGCGGGACGCGGTGACCGAGCTCAAGAGCGTCGGGCTGGCCTACGGCGCGGACGACCTGTTCTGGGTCACGAAGGCGGCCTGGAGGTTCGCCGAGCTGCACGGCCTCGTGCACCTGCCGCAGTGACCGCGACGGTCGGCAGGCGGCAGACCGCTGGTCGCCTGTCGACTGGTAGGCATCGTTTGGATACAGCACTCTGGTGTTGGTGCCGCCCTCCGTCCAGCACAGCCCGCCCGATCCCGTGCTCGCGACTACCCTGCGCCGCCTGCGCCTCGAGAAGCGCATCACGCAGGAGGAGCTCGCGCACGCGGTCGGCCTTACCACCGGAAGCTACGCCCGCATCGAGCGCGCCCGCTCCAACCCGACGTGGACCACGGTCCTCCGCCTCGCCGAAGGCCTCGCCATGCAACCCAGCGAGCTCGCCGCCGAAGTCGAACGCGACCGCGCCGCCGAGGAGCCCTGACGTGCCGGAACGACGAAGGCCCGCCGAAGCGGGCCTTTCACGAGGAGCCGACGAGCGGATTCGAACCGCTGACCCCTTCATTACGAGTGAAGTGCTCTACCAGCTGAGCTACGTCGGCGCACCCGGCGCGGGCGCCGGAGGTACGACAGCTTAGCGGCGGCGCGCGGAGGCGGCGACTACGCGTCCAGCGAGGGGTGCGGGCCGTCCTGCGGGGTGTCGAACCGGCCGCCGTCGATGAGCTCGATCCGGTAGCCGTCCGGGTCGCTGACGAAGGCGATCCGGGGGAGCTCGTCGCGGCCGCCGGGGCGGTACGGCGGCTTCTCGGGCTGGACGCCGATCTCCGCCAGCGCGGCCAGCGCGGCGTCGATGTCCTCCACCGTCACCGCGACGTGGTTGTAGCCGTCGCCGAGGTCGTACGGCTCGGTGCGGCCGACGTTCACCGTCAGCTCGAGTGTCTCGCCGCCGCCCGGCAGCCCGAGGTAGACGTTGTACGCGCTCTCGAAGTTGAGGCGGCCGCGCTCCTCGAAGCCGAGCGCGCGGTAGAAGCGGACGGACGCCTCGGGGTCGAGGACGCGGACGCAGGTGTGGACGAGCTGGGTTGCCATGCCCCCATGGTGGCGCGGCTGGTTCCGAAGAGGACACGGCTGTTCGCCATCGCTGCCCGCGCGCCCGGCTGCTGCACGCGCCGACGGCATCACGACGACCGACACAGCGTCGAGCTCCGCCTCACGCGAAGGGGGTACAACGCCGGGATGCCCGTCCCGGCGTTCGACCTCCAGTCCCACTCCACCCAGTCCGACGGCACCCTGCCGCCCGCGCAGGTCGTCGCCGCGGCGGCGCGGGCGGGGGTCGAGCTGCTCGCGCTGAGCGACCACGACACGGTCGACGGCGTCCCCGAGGCGCTGGAGGCCGCGCGGCGGGAGGGGATCGGGCTCGCCACCGCGGTCGAGATCTCGACCGTCCACGGCGAGCACGAGGACCTGCACCTCCTCGGCTACGGGATCGACCACACCGACCCGCACCTCCTGGCCGAGCTGGAGCGCTACCGGGGCGACCGCGCCGCGCGTGCCGACCGGATGGCCGACGCGCTGCGCGAGCAGGGGTTCGAGCTCGACGACGCGCCGCTCGCCGCCCGCCGCGCCGCCGGGAAGCCGATCGGCCGCCCGCATCTCGCCCAGGCCGCGTTCGACCACCCGGCCAACGCGGCGCGCATCGCCGAGGAGGGCCTGGACACGTTCTCCGACCTCCTCGTCGCCTACCTCATCGCCGGCACCCCGGCCTACCGCCGCCGCACCTTCCCGACCGTCGCGGACGCCATCGCGCTCGTCCACGACGCCGGCGGCGTGGCGGTCTGGGCGCACCCGTTCTGGGACGTCGAGGCGGACCGCGCCGCGCTCGACACGATCGACGGGTTCCGGGAGATCGGGCTGGACGGCGTCGAGGTCTTCTACGTCACCCACACGCCCGATCAGATCGCGCTCCTCGCCGACCACTGCGCGGAGCACGGCCTCCTCACCACCGGCTCGAGCGACTTCCACGGCCCGGACCACCCCACCTTCAGCCGCTTCCTCGCGCACGACCTCCGCGACCGCACGCCGCAGCTCGGCCCGATCCGGTCGGCGGTCTGAGCGCTAGCGGCGCTGGCCGAGCGTCTCGGCCAGGCGGAACGCGAGCTGCTCGAGCGCCAGCTCCTCGCTGACGTTGAGGTCGAGGCGGCGGCGGGTCTCCTCCACCAGCGCCTGACCCTCGCGCAGCGCGACGCTGGAGCGCCCCTCGGCGTCCTCCTCCAGCGCCTCCAGGCGATCGGCGTTGTGGGCGAGGTCCTCCGCGCCGTCGACGACGCACGCCACGTCGCGCAGCCACAGGCCGACCAGCTCGAGGCCCTGATCGAGCGCCTCCTGCATCGCCCGCCGCGACGCGCGCTTGCCCCGCTCGGCGCCCTCGCGCTCGACGCGCTTGCGCTCCTTCTTGGGCACGAGCTCGAGGTCGCCCGCCGTCTTCTCCTCGATCGCCGCCGCAGCGGCGCCGCCGAGGTCCCGCGCGCGCTGGAGCACGGCCATCCACGGGCGGTCGACGAGGTCGTCGGCCAGGCACCCGCGCGCGAGCTTCTCGGCCCCGTGGCGGAGCGCCGGCCCGTCGCCCAGCGCCAGCCGCAGCGCCCGGTCCACGTCGCCCAGCGCGAGCCGCCCGCACGCCGCGGCCAGCACCGGCGCGATCCCGCGGGTCTCGAGCTTGGCCGCCACCTGCGCGGGCGTCGGCGTCGCGAAGCGCACCTGCTGGCAGCGCGACGCGATCGTCGGCAGCACCTTCCCCGGCCGCGACGTGAGCAGGATGAGGTGCGCGTACTCGGGCGGCTCCTCCAGCGTCTTGAGCATCTTGTTGGCGGCCTGGTCGTTGAGCGCGTCCGCGTGCTCGATCACGAACACGCGCCGGGCGGACTCGAACGGCGTGTGGGTCACCGCGGAGACGACGGCCTGGTCGATGTCGCCGACGAGCAGGCCGGCGGACGAGGTGGGCGTCACCCAGGTCAGGTCCGGGTGTGCGCCGGACATGACGCGCGCGGCGGCGCCGGCCGGGTCGGCGGCGCCCTCGGAGAGCAGCTGGGCCGCGAACTCGCGCGCGGTCTCCTCCTTGCCGCACCCCGCGGGGCCGGCGAAGAGGTACGCGTGCGACGGGTCGCCCGCGAGCACCGCGGCGGCGTGGGGATGCTGCTCGATGCCGGCCAGGGCGCTCACGCGACATGATCCTACGACCGTGCTGATCACGATCGAGGGCATCGACGGCGCCGGGAAGACGACCCTGGCGACCCGGCTGGCGGAGCGGCTGGGCGCGGTCCTGCTGCGCGAGCCGGGCGGGGTCGAGCTGAGCGAGCGGATCCGCACGCTGGTCAAGGATCCGGCGCTCTCGGTGCACCCGCGCGCCGAGGCGCTCCTGTACGCGGCCGCGCGGGCGCAGCTCGTGGAGGAGCGGATCCGGCCGCTCCTCGCCGGCGGCGCCACGGTGATCCTCGACCGGTTCACCGACTCGTCGCTGGCCTACCAGGGTGCGGGGCGGGCGCTGGGGGTCGAGGACGTCCGCGCGATCAACGGCTTCGCCACCGGCGGGCTGCGGCCGGACGTGACGCTGCTCCTCGCGCTCGCCCCATCGGTCGGCCGTGCGCGCCTGGACGACCGGGGCGGCGAGCGGGACCGGCTGGAGCGCGAGGGCGCGGGGTTCTTCGGGCTCATCGCCGACGCGTACGAGGCGCTCGCGCGGGCCGAGCCGGAGCGGTTCCGCGTGCTCGACGCCTCTCGGGATGCCGACGCAGTGCTGGAGCAGGCGCTCGCCGCGCTGCCCGGCACCTAGACTCCCGCGCCGTGCCGGACTTCGAGGTCGAGCGGTTCGAGGCGGTTCCGGCGACCCGGGACACCGCCCTGCTGCGCATCTCCGGGTACTGGCGGTCCGGCCAGCGCGAGCGTCTGTCGCCGCCGCTGCTCGTCCTCGACGACGGCCGCCGCACCCACCGGCTCGCCCCGCTGCCCGGCCCGGACGACGCCGCGCCGCTCGCCGCGCCGGACGGTCCGCTGTGGCGCGCGGCGTTCTCGGTCTCCAAGGAGCTGGCCG
>DATMVO010000095.1:0-3000 GCA_035563115.1 Solirubrobacteraceae bacterium | reverse complement strand
GGGCGCGGCGCGCGGGTGATGCGCGGCGGCTCGGCCTCGCGGGCGCCGGCGTCGGCTTCGGGCGAGAAGCGCGGCTCGGGCTCCGGCTCCGGATCGGTGGGCTCGGTGCCCGCGGTGCGGTACGCGTTGGCGGCGAACGAGCCGCCCGGCGACGGGCCACCGGCACGCGGCGGGGCGAGCTCGTCGCCCCACGCCTCCCAGTCCTGCTCGTCCAGCTCGGGCGCGTCGTCGTCGTCCAGGTCGGCGTCCCGGGTGTCGCCCCCGCGCGCGGCGGTGGGCGCGGGCGCGTCGTCGCGCAGCGGCGGCAGATCGGCCTCCGCGTCGCGCAGGAGGTCGGCGAACGGCTCGCTCTGGCGGGCGATCCGCTGCATCGCGGGCGCGCTCAGACCCTCCTCGCGCTCCTCCTCGCGGGTGGGGGGCGCAGGCCGCGCGGCGGCGCGCAGGTCGTCCTCCTCGTCCGCCCCGGCGAGCACGTTCAGCCCGCCACCCTCGGGTGCCCCGGGCATCGAGGCGGACTCGCCCGGCTTCGCCGGCCGCGCGTCCACCTCCACCATCTCGCGCTGGAAGAAGCCGCCGACGCCCCCGACCAGGCCCGTGCGCTGGCGCTCGATGACGGCGTCCGGCCCCAGCTCCTCGCGGATCTTGGGCAGCACCTCCTCGAGCGAGCGGCCACGGTAGGTCACGGTCTCGGGCACGTCGGGTCCTCCTGCGTCGCTCACGCGGCCAGCGCCTCCAACGGGTCACCGCCGACGATGCCGACGGTCTCGACGCGCAGCCCCGGAGGCGCCTCCTGGTACGCGAAGACGGGCAGCTGCGGGATGGCCTGCTCGACGAGGCGGCGCAGGTGGCGGCGCACGCGGCTGGAGCACAGCAGCACGGGACGGAGCCCGGCCGACTGGTCGAACTGGACCTGCAGCGTGGAGACGAGCGCGTGGGCCCGCGTCGGATCGAGCGCGAGCACCTCGCCGTCCGGCGTCTGGGCGATCGCGTCCGCGATCTCCCGCTCGACGGTCGGGTCCAGGGCGATCGCGCGAAGCGTGCCCTCGACATCGACGTACGGCGCGACGATCCGGCGCGACAGCGCCTGGCGCGCGTACTCGGCGAGCACCGACGGGTCGCGGGTCAGCCGCGCCTTGTCGCCCACCGCTTCCACGATGGGGCCCAGGTCGCGGATCGAGACGCCCTCGCGCAGCAGGTTCTGCAGCACGCGCTGGATCTCGCCCACGGAGAGCACGTCGGGGACCACCTCGTCGACCACGGCTGCATTGTGCTCCTTCAGCTGGTCGAGCAGCTGGCGGGTCTCCTGGCGGGTCAGCAGATCGGCGGTGTGCTGGCGGATCGTCTCGGTCAGGTGGGTCACGATGACGGACTCCGTGTCGACCACGGTGTACCCCAGCGCCTCGGCGTCCGCGCGTCCCTGCTCGGGGACCCACACGGCCGGGAGGCCGAAGGCAGGCTCGACGGTCGGCAGGCCCGCGAGCTCGCCGAACGCGTCGCCCGGATCCATCGCCAGCTGGTGGCCCGGCATGATCCGCGAGCGCGCCACCTCGGTGCCGCGGACGCGCACGACGTACTCGTGCGACTCCAGCGAGAACTCGTCGTGGATGCGGACGGGCGGGACGACGACGCCCAGGTCGGAGGCGATCTGGCGGCGGACGGCGGAGACGCGGGTGAGCAGCGAGCCGCCGGCCGTCGCGTCGACGAGCGGCACGAGGCCGAAGCCGATCGCCAGCTCGAGCGGGTCGACGGTGAGCGCCTCGATGGCCGCGTCGCGCGGCGCGGGCAGCGCGGCGGTCGCGGCGTCCGAGCGCTGCGTCTCGGCGTCGGCGGCGTCGGAGGCCTCCTGGGCCTTCGCCTTCTTCGCGAGGTTCCAGCCGATCGCGACGAAGATCGCGCCGACGACGAGGAACGGCAGCTTCGGCAGGCCCGGGACGAGCGCGAAGAGGCAGACGACCACGCCGGCGACCATCGGCGCCTTGCGGTTCTTGCCGATCTGGTCGGCGATGTCGTTGCCGAGGTCCTTCTCGGACGCCGAGCGGGTGACGATGATGCCGGTCGCGACCGAGACGAGCAGCGCCGGGATCTGCGCGGCGAGGCCGTCGCCGACCGTCAGCAGCGAGAAGGTGTGGGCCGCGTCGCCCATCGACATGCCCTGCTGGACGACGCCGACGATGATGCCGCCGAGGAGGTTGATGATCGTGATGATCACGGCCGCCATCGCGTCGCCCTTGACGAACTTCGACGCGCCGTCCATCGCGCCGTAGAACTCGGCCTCGCGGGAGACCTCGTCGCGGCGGGTGCGCGCCTGCTCGTCGGTGATCTGGCCGGCGTTCAGGTCGGCGTCGATCGCCATCTGCTTGCCG
The DNA here is from genome assembly GCA_035563115.1 of Solirubrobacteraceae bacterium. Classification (GTDB taxonomy): domain Bacteria; phylum Actinomycetota; class Thermoleophilia; order Solirubrobacterales; family Solirubrobacteraceae; genus CADCVT01. Next base: position 637 of record DATMVO010000095.1, on the reverse strand, counting down.
GGCATCGCGTCGAGGGTGAAGCGGGCGGCGACCTCGGCCACGCGGCCGGCGCCGTTCGTCACCACGACGAACTGGATGATCACGAGGATCATGAAGATGATGAGGCCGACGACCACGTTGCCGCCGACGACGAAGTCGCCGAACGCGTGGACCATGTGGCCGGCGTCGCCCTCGAGGAGGATCAGGCGCGTCACCGAGACGTTGATCGCCAGGCGGAACATCGTGGTGATGAGCAGCAGCGACGGGAACGCCGCGAAGTCCAGCGCGCGCGGGAGGTAGAGCGTCGCGGTGAGGATCGCCAGGCCGGCGGCGATGTTGATCGCGATGAAGAAGTCGAGCAGCGCCGGCGGCAGCGGCACGACCATCATCACGACGAGCAGCACGACGCCGCCCGCGGCGAGCAGGTCGGTGTGCTTCGTCAGCTTGGCGGCGATCCCGTTCATGCGGCGGCCGCCAGGGCGGCACGGCGGCGACCGGCCGTGCGGTAGACGAACGCGAGCAGCTGGGCCACGGCGTGGTACAGCTCCTCCGGGATGGACTGACCGACCTCGACCGACGCGTGCAGCGAACGCGCGAGCGGCGGATCCGGCACGACGGGGACGCCGTTGGCGGCCGCGATCTCGCGGATGCGGAAGGC
>DATMVO010000094.1:0-2240 GCA_035563115.1 Solirubrobacteraceae bacterium | reverse complement strand
AGGTGCGGGGACCGCTCGGCCAGCACGCTCAGCAGCACGTCCGTCGACTGCCGCTCGGTCGAGAGCCGGCCGCCGCGCTTGTACGCGTACATCCGCTGGTCGGCCAGCCGCAGCGCGTCCTCGGGCTCCGCCGCCTCGGAGGGGAGCGCGCAGACGCCGAACGAGCACCCGACCGTGAAGGACTCGCCGCGCGCGTGGAGCGCCTGCGCCGCCAGCCGCCCGAGCCGCTCCGCGTCGTCGCCGCGCCCCTCGAGGAGCGCGCAGAACTCGTCGCCGCCCATCCGGTACGCGGTCCCGCGGCCGTCCACCACCGCGGCCAGCGCGTTCCCGAGCCGCGTCAGCAGCGCGTCGCCCGCCGGGTGGCCGAAGGTGTCGTTGTAGTGCTTGAAGCCGTCGAGGTCGAAGAGGACGAGGACCAGCGGCCGCTCCGGCGACAGCGACCGGCAGGCGTGCTCAAGGTCGCGCGTCAGCCGGCGCCGGTTCCCCAGCCCCGTCAGCGTGTCGGTCATCGCGTCGCGCCGCGACGCGGTCAGCAGGTCGGTGTTGAGCCGGTAGGCGAGGATCAGGCGCCCGAAGACGGCGAGCAGCGAGGACGTCGCCAGCAGCGCCGCGAGCCAGTGCATGCCGCTCAGCGACGCGACGCTCAGGAGGCCCAAAGAGACCAAAGCGAAGGCCAGCGGCATGACGATCACGCGCAGGTCCCCGTCCGCCGCCGACGCCGCCGCGCGCCGCTGCGGCGCCCAGGCCGCGTACGCCCACAGCAGGTACGCCGCGTTCCAGCCCGCGTCGAACCACGAGCCGGCGTCGTACGAGCCGTTCGCGTTCGTCACGAGATAGAGCGAGTCCGCCGCCCAGAACGTCGCCACGCCGCCGCCGAGCAGCAGCCACGTGCGGTCCAGCCGCCAGCGCGCGAGCGCGAGCGAGCCGACGATGACCGCCAGCAGCGCGAGGTCGCCGATCGGGTACGCGAGGTTGACCGCGACCTCGGAGATCGAGCCGCTCGTCCCCGCCGCGACCGGCCCGACGACCGCCGCGGCGCTCACGGCGCCGGCCGCCAGCGCGGCGGTCAGCCCGTCGAGCCACAGCGTCCGCGGCACCTTGTCCAGCCGCGCGCGGGCGAGGAGGACGAACCCGGAGAACCAGAACGGCACCGCGAGCAGGTAGCCCGCGTCCGCCGGGGAGGGGATCGGGATCTCCTCCAGGTCGTAGAGCACGAACGTCCAGTACAGGTCGCCCGACGTCCACAGCGCCATGCCGACGCCGATCAGGAGCCAGGGCAGGCGCTCGCCGCGGGCGCCGGTGAGGGCGCGCGCGAGCAGGAGCGCGGTGGCGATCAGCTGCATGACCTGGCTCGGCGTCTTGCCGAACAGCGGATCGGGGAGTGACAGCGCGCCCGCGTTGTGCAGCTCGAACCCACCCAGCCAGACGGCCAGGACGAGCAGCAGGGGCGGGACAAGGCGGGGTGTGGGCCTCATCACGCGTCTCTATCGGCACGTTGCCGCTCTTCCTGGACTACTCGAAACGAACTTTGCCGTTCGAGCGGGCGCGGGCCTGCGCGCGCTCGATGAAGTCCAGCCGCTTGACGGCGGCGCGGAAGAGGCGCGCGGCGAGCCGCAGACGGGCGTTCTCGGAGCGCAGCTCGAGCATCCCCTGCTTCGCGTCGAGGCCGAAGTCGACGGTCGCCGCCATCGCGTAGGCGCCCAGCTCGGCGATCGCGGCGGGGTCGGGCTCTTCGTCGGTCGCCTCCTCCACCAGCCGCGTGTACGCGTCGTGCGCGCCCTGCAGCGCGGTGGGGTCGAGCGGCTCGTCGTCGTCGTCCAGCCACTCGATCCGCCCCGCCGGGTACGGCAGGTGGTCGGCGCGGGCGAGGAGCCGGAAGGGGCGCGTGCCGCGGCAGGCGATGTTCATCCGCCCGTCCGGCAGGCGCTCGAGCACCTCCTCGACCAGCACGGCGCAGCCGACGTCCTTCAGCTCGTCGTCGGAGAGCCAGACGATGCCGAACTCGCGGTCGGCCTCGAGGCACTCGGCGATCATCGTGCGGTACCGCTCCTCGAAGATGTGGAGCGGCACCAGCTCGTGCGGAAGCGCGACGAGGCCGAGCGGGAAGAGCGGGAAGTCGTCCTCGGCGCCGGCCATGGTCGCGGCCAGTCTACGGCCGCGACCGTCTTCCGCGGGCGGCCGCTAGCCGTTCGCGGCGCAGCGGCGGTACGTCAGGCGCCGCGTGAGCGTGCGGCCGTCGC
>DATMVO010000093.1:0-6523 GCA_035563115.1 Solirubrobacteraceae bacterium | reverse complement strand
CAGCTCGTCCTGCATCGGCCGGATGACCCACTGGACCGGGAAGCGCACGTCGATCAGGTTGCGGTCCGACGCGATGTGCAGGTGCTCGAGGTGCCACAGCAGCGGCGTGCCGCCGTACCAGGGCATCGCGTCGGACTTCTCGACGACGTTGTCGCCCTTGAGCGCGGAGATCGGGATGCAGGCGAGCTCCTCGACCCCCAGGCGCGACGCCCACGCGCGGAACTCGCCGCAGATGCGCCGGAACGCGTCCTGGTCGTAGTCGACGAGGTCCATCTTGTTGACGGCCAGCACGATCCGCGGGATGCCGAGCAGCCCGGCGATGGCGGCGTGGCGGCGGCTCTGGGTGAGCAGCCCCTCGCGGGCGTCGACGAGCACGATCGCCAGGTCGGCCGTCGAGGCGCCCGTGACCATGTTGCGCGTGTACTGCGCGTGCCCCGGCGTGTCGGCGATGATGAAGCGCCGCTTCGGGGTGGCGAAGTGGCGGTAGGCGACGTCGATCGTGATGCCCTGCTCGCGCTCGGCGCGCAGGCCGTCGGTGAGGAGCGCGAGGTCGGGCGTGGCGGAGCCGTTCGCGCCGTGGCGGCGCTCGGACGCGCGTGCGACCTGGTCGAGCTGGTCCTCGAAGATCGCCTTCGTGTCGTACAGCAGCCGGCCGATGAGGGTCGACTTGCCGTCGTCCACGCTGCCGGCGGTGGCGAAGCGGAGCAGCTCACCGGACGCCTCACGCGCCGGCGTCGGAGCGTGGTCCGGCCCGTGCCCGTTGCCGTTGCCGTTGGAGGACCCGTTGACGCCGGCCACTAGAAGTAGCCCTCGCGCTTGCGGTCCTCCATCGCGGCCTCGGTCACGCGGTCGTCCGCGCGCGTCTCGCCGCGCTCGGTGATCCGCGTCGCCGCGATCTCCGCCACGACGTCCTCGAGCGTCGTCGCGGTGGACTGCACCGCGCCGGTGACGACCATGTCGCCGACCGTCCGGTAGCGCACGGAGGTCGTGAACCGCTCCTCGTCGGCCTCGACGTGCTCGCTCGCCGCGTAGAGCATCCCGTCGCGCCGGAAGACCTCGCGCTCGTGCGCGAAGTAGATCGACGGCAGCTCGAGCCGCTCGCGCGCGATGTACTCCCACACGTCGAGTTCGGTCCAGTTGGAGATCGGGAAGACGCGGACGTGCTCGCCCGGCTTGATCCGGCCGTTGTAGAGGTTCCACACCTCCGGCCGCTGGTTCTTCGGATCCCACTGGCCCAGCTCGTCGCGGAAGCTCAGAATGCGCTCCTTGGCCCGCGCGCGCTCCTCGTCGCGGCGCGCGCCGCCGAACGCGGCGTCGAACCGGTGCTCGGTGATCGCGTCGAGCAGCGTCACGGTCTGGAGGCGGTTGCGCGACGCGCCCTTGCCCGTCTCCTCGACGGCGCGGCCGCTGTCGATCGAGTCCTGGACCTTGGCGACGATCAGCCGCTCGCCCAGCTCGGCGATCCGGCGGTGGATGAAGTCGGTGACCTCGGGGAACTCGTGGCCGGTCGCGACCTGCATCATCGGGAACGGGAACTTGCCGGGGCGGAACGCCTTCTCGGCGATGCGCAGCAGGACGACCGAGTCCTTGCCGCCGCTGAACAGCAGCACCGGCCGCTCGAACGTCGCGGCGACCTCGCGCATGACGTGGATCGCCTCGCTCTCGAGGGCGTCGAGGTGGGGGAGCTCGTAGGTCATCGGGCGACGGCGACCTCGCGGGCCGGGGTGTCGGGGGTGGACGGTTCGGGGGCGCCGGCGGTGGGCGCGGCGTCCTCGGTGGGCGCGGGGCGCGAGCGGCGCTTGTGGAGCGCGAAGGCGAGCACGCCGACGGCCAGCGGGGCGCCGATGATCGCGACGACCGGGACGTCGACGTCGGCCTTCTTGAGCACGCCCAGCGCCGCGCCGAGCAGGACGGCGCCGAGCGCGGGCCGCAGCCCCTCGGTCGGCACGCGCGGCAGCAGCGCGGTGCCGATCCACACGCCGGGCATCGAGCCGATGAGGATCGTCCCCATCAGGCCGAAGTCGATGTTGCCGCTGAACAGGTGGGCGATCGCGGCCGTCCACATCAGCGCGGCGGCGTGGAAGACGTCGGTGCCGACGACGCGCCGCGGGGTCAGCTTGAAGAGGAGGATGAGCGCGAGGCCGACCAGCGCGCCGGAGCCCACGGACGTGAGGCCGAGGAGGAAGCCGAGCACGAGGCCGACGGCCACGGTCAGCACCTTGCGGCCGGCGTCGAGGTCGGCGGAGTCGACCTCCCGCGCGCCCGCGCCGGGCTGGAAGAGCGCGCGGTAGAGGATCGCGGTGGCGGCGATGAGCAGCGCGGCCGCGACCGCGCCGAGGAGCACGGGCTCGAAGTCGTCGCCGTACGCGCGCTCCAGCCGGTGGAGCGCCCAGACGCCGAGCAACGCGCCCGGGAGCGAGCCGACGGCGAGCCAGACCGAGAGCTTGAGGTCGACCGCGCCCTGCTTGAGGACCCGCCAGCCGCCGAGCGTCTTCGTGATCGCCCCGTACGCGAGGTCGGTGCCGATCGCGACGGTCGGCGTGTAGCCGCCGACGACGATCAGCAGCGGCGTCATGAGCGAGCCGCCGCCGATCCCCGTGAGGCCGATGAGGATGCCGACGCCGAGGCCGAACAGGATGACCAGCGGATCCATCGCGAGCGCCCGCTCAGCCCATTCCGGGCGTGACCTGCTCGACGTGCAGGCCGCACTCGAGCTTCTCGGTCCCGGCCCAGCGGCCCTCGCGGCCCGAGCCGGGCTGCGTGCACGGCGCGCAGCCGATCGACGAGTAGCCCTGGTCGTGGAGCTTGTGGTACGGCAGGGAGTGCTCCCCGATGTACCGCCACAGGTCCTTCTCGGTCCAGGCCGCGAGCGGGTTGTACTTCATGATCCCGCGCTGCTCGTCGCGCTCGACCAGCTGGGCGTCGGCACGCGTGGGCGACTGCTCGCGGCGGATGCCGGTGACCCAGGCGTCCGCGCCGTCGAGCGCCCGCTCCAGCGCGGCGACCTTCGCCACCGAGCAGCAGTTCTCCGGGCCGGTCCACGGGCCGACGGCGTCCTCGACCTCGATCTTCACGCCGAAGTGCTGCTCGAACGCGCGCCACGCCTCGAGGGTCTCCGGGAAGAGGACGCCGGTGTCGATCGTCACGATGCGCGTCTTCGGGGCGACCTTGACGAGCTCGTGGAGGATCACCGACTCCTCCTTCTGGAAGGAGCAGAGCATCACGAGCCTGTCGCCGTGACGCTCGCCTGCCTCGCGGAGGGTGTCGATCAGATCGCGCACTCGCCCTCGCCACGCTGGACCTGGAACGGGACCTTCTTCGACCAGTCGATGAAGGTGTTCATGGTCTCGATCGTGAAGTCGACGGGCATCGAGAGGTCGCGGACCTTGTCCTCGAACGCCTTCGTGCCGACGCGGCCGGCGAAGCCGTTGAACTCCTCGCCCTCGAGGCGCTCGGCCTCGTACCAGCGCAGCCACCGCTCGACGGCCTCGGGGACGCGCTTGGCGGGGAGGCGGACCTTCAGGCGCTGGCCGTACGCGATGGGGCCGGTGTCGAACGTGCCGCCGATGTGCGCGACGTACGCCGGGATCGTGTGCTCGCCGACCTTGATCGACGCGCCGTAGAAGCCGATGTTCGCGATGTGGTGCTGGGAGCACCCGTTCGGGCAGCCGGACATCTTGATGTGGACCTGCCGCGTGAGCGGGTCCGTGATGTCCATCTCGGCGAGCTTCTCGCGGATCGCCGCGTTGAGGCCCATCGAGGAGACGATGCCGAGCTTGCACGAGTCGGTGCCCGGGCAGCTGACGACGTCGTCGATCTTGTCCGCGCCCGGCTGGTTGAGGCCCAGCTCGCCGAGTCGCGCGTAGACCTCGGCGACCGCGGCCTCCGGGATCCAGCGCAGGACCATGTTCTGGTGCACGGTCATGCGCGCGTAGCCGGAGCAGAAGTCGCGCATGATCTGGCCGATCCCGCGGAACTGCTCGGGCGTCAGGTCGCCGCGCGGGATGTGGATGTGGACGGTCTTGTAGCCCGCCTGGATCTGGTCCTTGACGTTCTCGCGGACGAACCGGTCGTAGCGCTTGTCGCCCACCGGGGCCGGCGCGTAGTCGTCGCGCGGCGTCGCGAGCGAGGCCTCCTCGTCGTGGAGGAAGAGGTCGGGCGTGAAGTCGCGCTCGGCGACCCAGTCGCCCTGCAGCTCCTCGTCGCACTGGCGGCGCAGCTCGTCGATGCCGAACTTGTCGACGAAGACCTTGATGCGCGCCCGCGCACGGTTCACGCGCAACCAGTCCTGGCGGTCGAAGATGCGGAAGACCGCCTCGGCGATCTTCATGTAGTCGCCGTTGTCGGCCTCGACGAACTCGTACAGCGTCGGGGCGATGCGCGGCATGATCGACGTGCCGCCGCCGACGCGGACCTCGAAGCCCTTGACGCCGTCGCGCTCGCGAGCGATGAAGGCGATGTCGTGGATGCCGGTGAGCGCGCGGTCGCTCTCCGCGTCGCCGACGAACGCCGTCTTGATCTTGCGCGGCATCAGCTGCGTCGTGGGGTGGCGCACGAAGTAGCGGACGTACGCGCCGACGTACGGCGTCGGGTCGAACAGCTCCTCGCAGACGCCCGACCACGGGTCGGCCGTGACGTTGCGGACGGTGTTGCCGCAGCCCTCGCGCGACGAGAGGCCCGAGTCGCTGATCTCGCGGATCAGCTCGGCCATCTGGCGCAGCGGGATGTGGTGGATCTGGATGTTCTGCCGCGTCGTGACGTGGCCCTTGTTGAGGGGCGCGTACTTCTCGACGACGTGGGCGAACGTGTCCATCTGGTCCGGCGTGACGCCGCCGAACGGGAGCTTGACGCGCACCATCTGCACGTCGGGCTGGCGCTGGCCGTAGACGCCCTGCTTCAGGCGGAAGCCGATGAACTCCGGCTCGGGCGTCTGACCGTCGAGGAACTTCTCCGCCTCGTTGACGAAGTCGTCGAACTCCTCGGTGATGATCGGGATGATGTGCCCGGGGACGTCCTCGACGACCTCGGGGTTGGCGAGGGTGCCCTTGCGGCCCTTGGTCGTGTCGGATGCCATGCGGCGGGTGTCTCCTCTTGATCCGGGTCCAGCGATCGGAACCCGGAAGGATACACGTGAAAACCGCTTGGCTTTAGGGAATTACCAGTGCTGCGGCGGCTCCCGCTCGATGGAGTCGAGCAAACCCGCGCGATACCAGGGGTTCTGCTGCTCCTCGACCGGGGCCGGGACCGGCGCGGTCTGACGCATGAACTGCTCCAGGGCGGCGACCACGGCGGCGGCCTCCTCGGGGCTGGCGCCGGGGGCGACGATCTCGAGCTTCGGGCGGCGGTTCGGCATCGTGCGGCGGAGGCTACCCGAGGGGGTGCGTCAGAGGTCGCGTCGCGCGGTCGCCAGCGCACCGGCGGCAAGGGCGAGCGCCGCGTAGCCCAGGAGGAGCGCGAGGGAGAGCGCGAACGACGGGCCGTCCGGCGTGGCGATGCCGATGAGGCCGCCCGCCGCGCCGGAGGGCCCGAGGCGGTCCACCGCGTCCGAGCGGTCCGAGAGCGCGGGATCGAGGACGAAGACGACCAGGACGCCGAGCCCGATGGCGGCCGGCCGGGAGCGGACGGCGGCGCCGAGCCCTGCCCCCGCGGCGGCGGCGAGGGCGGCGTAGAGCGGGAGGGTCGCGAGCGTGCGGGCGACGATGCCGGTGGACGGCATCCCGCCGCCCCCGAGGCCGGCGAGGAGCAGGACCGTCACGGTGGTGAGCGCGGCGGTGAGGAGACCGGCCACGGCGCCGAAGGCGGCGAGGACGAGCACGCGCGCGACGTAGGCCGCCCGGCGCTCCCGACCCGTGGAGAGCGCGGTGCCGTGGGGCACGCCGGACGTGCCGAGGATCAGCCCGGCGAAGAAGACGACGAACCCGCCGGTGACCGCCGTCTGGACGCCCCGCTCGGCGTCGATGGCGGGGAGGTGCTCCAGGTCGCGCACGCCCACGTACGTGACGGTGAGGAAGAGCGCGACCGCCAGCGCGAGGGCGAGCAGGCGCATCGCGGTCGGCGTGGCCCTGAGCGCGACGAGCTCGGCGCGGACGAGACGGCTCACGGGGTCGTCCTCTCCGGGTGCAAGACCTCGATCACGCGGCGCAGCGTGCCACAGTGCTGGCGATGCCCGAGCTCGCTGTGCTCAACCACGACGCCGTCCTGCAGGCTGTCTCGCCCGAGGCCGCCATCGCCGCCACCCGCGACGCGTTCGTCAAGCACCGCCGCGGCGAGTGGGTCATGCCGCCGAAGGTCTACCTGCAGTCCCAGCCGCACGGCGACTTCCGCGCGATGCCCGCGCGCGGGGACGACGTCGCGATCCTCAAGTGGATCAGCTCGTTCCCCGGCAACCCGGTGAAGGGGCTGCCGACGGTGATCGGCCTCCTCGTCGTCTCCGACGCGACGACCTCCGAGCCGCGCGCGCTCCTCGACGCGGGCGCGGTGACCGCGCTGCGCACCGGCGCCGCGGCGGCGGTGGCGGCGAGCG
>DATMVO010000092.1:0-13937 GCA_035563115.1 Solirubrobacteraceae bacterium | reverse complement strand
AGAGCTCAACGCACCCGCCGCGCTTCCGGTCGGCCAGTGGAGTCACCTGGCGGTGACCTCCGACGGGCAGACGGCACGGATCTTCGTCGACGGTCAACCGGTCGCCACTGGACCATCGACCACGCTGATGGAGACCGCTGGGCCGCTTCGTATCGGTGGCAACGGCGTGTGGACCGAGGAGGACTTTCGCGGCCGCATCGATGAGGTTCGCGTCTACGATCGCGCCCTCACGGCCGACCAGATCGGCCAAGACCGGCAAACCCCCATCACACCGCAGCCGGACGACGGTGGAGCGCCCACGCCGGTAGCAGCATTTGGCTTCGACGTCGATCAAGGCGCGACCATCACTTCCACGGACCGCGCAACAACGGCGAGCGCCGCGGGAACCGAGTGGAACGACGACGGCAAGCACCTCGGTGCCCTGTGGTTCGACGGCCGCTCAAGCGAGCTCCGGCTGCCCCGTTCGCTCAGCCTCGGCGACAGCTGGACCTTCGAAGCCTGGGTACGCTCAGACGAAGGTGCAACCAACGATTGGCGGCCCCTGATCTCCAGCGCGAGGGACGATGGAGAGACCGGACCAGCCCTTTTTGCGTCGTCCGGCGAAGAAGGCGGTGCGGCAAGCGGCTGGACCGCCTGGACCGCCCGCAGCGGCGTGACCGGCACGGCAGGTGTCACGGCGGCATGGACCCACCTCGCCCTAACCTATGGAGAGGGGCGTCTCACTCTCTATCGGAACGGACAGCTCGAGGCCACCGACACGATCCCCGCAGCGGAGGCGGCGGCCAACGAGATCGTCATCGGCAGTGCGGGCACAGCCCGGCTTCGCGGGAGTGTCGACGACGTACGGCTCTATGACCGTGCGATCCCCAGTACTCAGGTCGTCGCCGACATGCAGACGCCCGTCACGACTGACGCGCCGGAGGCGGGACTCAGTCTCTCGGTCAGCGGCGCCGCCTACGACGGCCGCCGCAAGATCAATGCTCCGGCCGCCACGCTGAATTCGGCCCTGCTTGATGACTGCTGGTGCGCGGATCTGCTGCGTCTGACAGTTTCCGTCGACGACGAGCCCGTAGAGGCTGTAGAAGTCGTGTGCGCCAACCGTGCGGATCAAGACGCGCCGTGCGAGGCGCAAGCGGACACGACGTTCGACGCGCGCTATCGCGACGGCCATTACGCCGTGGCGGTGCGAGGCGACACGGGGCAGGGAAGTGAGGCCGTTGAGCGGCATTTCAGCGTCGCGATCGACCGCCGGCCGCCCGCTTCGCCGTTAGATCTCGTCGCGGAGGAAGACCCGGATGGTGTCAGGCTGGCGTGGTCGGCGCCAAGCGATCGAGATGTCGTCGACTACGAGATTCACCGCGTGACCGACGGGTCGCCGGTCGACGTGACCTTGGCCGGAGGAGTGCTCGACACGGAGTTCGTCGATGAGACAGTCGACCCCGGGCAGCAGTACACGTACTCCGTGGCAGCGCGTGACGCGGGAGGGCGTCTCAGCCCCCGGACGACGGTTCCGTTCACCACCGCTCGGCCGGCGGCACCCGCCGATTTCTCGGCATCCGCACATCACGGCGATGTCCACCTCGGGTGGACAGCCGTGGACGGGGCCACTTACGAGATCTTTGCTGCGACAGACAACGGAGAGTTCGAGCAGATTGCCACCCTTCTCGTAGGGACGACCGCGTACGTCGACAACGATCCGCCCGCATTCTCGCGCCTGCGTTACTACGTCCGAGCTGTCCGCGCGGGCGTTCGAAGCAGGCCGTCGACCGTCGCAGAAGCTACGGTGACCGACGCTGTCGCGGGCGGCACGAGGGTCAGAGTCGAAGGCGGGCTTGCGGAACAACGCAACCAACCGATGGCGACTGGCTCCCGCTCAGTCCTTGCGACGGCGGACTTCCCGGCTCCCCAAGGTGCAGGCCTGCAGAGCGTCGACGTGCTGGTCGACGGACATGTAGTGGCAACGCAGGCACGGACCTGTGCCGCGGCTTGTTCGGTGGTTGCGTCGACGACCATCGACGCCGGTGTCTTGTCGGACGGAACTCACTCACTCAGTGTCGCGGCGCGCCGGGGGCAGACCGAAGTGGCCGCGCTCAGCTTCGACTTCGAGGTCGATCAGGCTCCGCCGACGAGCGTCACAGGTCTGACTATCGCGTTGGACGGTGGCATCCCTACGCTCGCTTGGGCCTCGCCAGCTGACGAGGACATCAGCGGTTATGACGTGGCGCGCGCCGCTTCCCCGAGCAGTGATTTCGTCACGCTGAAGAGCGTCGCGACGGGGCGCTTTGCGGACCATTCGGCTCCCGTAGGCGAGCTCCGCTATCGCGTCAGGGCTGTAGATGAAGCCGGTACTCCCGGTCCGTGGTCCAGCGCGTCGGAGGTGCGCGTGGTTGGCACCCCTCTCACCCCAGTCGGCCTTGGCGCTTCGAGCCAGCTTGCCGCCGTCAAGCTCGTCTGGAACACCGGACAAGATCGCCCAGGCGAACGGTATGTGGTGTATCGCTCCAGCTCCGGGTCCGGCAATTTCCGACTCGTTACGCCAGAGCCGACGCACCGAACGACGTGGACTGACGACGACGTCTCGGTCGGCGTTCGGTACCACTACGTGGTAGAGGCAGTCGGAACACGCGGCGAGAGAAGCAGCCGGACACCGCCCGTATCGGCCGTCCCTGACAGCATCAACCTTCAGCCGACGCCTCTGCAGCAAACGCCCGCACCGACTCGCTTCGCCTATGCGCGGTTCGACGGAGCCAGCGTCTCGCTGCAAGTGGCTGACTCGAGCGGCGCCGCAGTGGAAACCCTGTGCAGTCTCCCGAGGACGGCAAACTCCTGGTACGACGAGTGCGGCGCTCCTCAAGCCCTGCTGGCAGACGGCGAGACCGTGCTCGTGATCAAGAACTCCGAATCAATCGCGCTCGTGGGGCCGGGAGGCCAGTCTCGAACCGTGTGCGGCGGAAACAACCCGTCCTGCTCGCTTACCCCGGGCAGCACGGTTAGTTCGGCGAGCGCAACCGGTGACGCGGGACGCATCTACTACGCCGCGAGTGACGGGGTGTACTCCGTCTCGGCCGAGGGAACCGATCGCCGACGCGTACTGAAACGCGATGCCGGTCTTAGCCTGTCTAACCCCCAGATCACTGCGGACGGAAAGACCCTGTACGGCATCGCGAATGCGGGCATGATCTTCAAGGCCCGTCCGGACGGATCGGACTTCTCGATCCTGGCACCGGGCCCGCGAGCCAGCTGGGTCCAGCCGTCCCCGGACGGCACTCGTCTCGCATTTGGGGATAACGACATCCCCTTCGGGCCAGTAACCGCGTATACGTCGAACGCGCAAGGGAACGACCTGCGGTCGATCTCACAGCCGATCGACCTTGGCTGGGCTCAAAGCGGTGGGTGGTCCCGAGACAGTTCGACCATCCTGATTCATCACTACTGGTACCAGTTGGACGGATCGCAAGTCGTCCGCTCCGCAACGCGATGGGTGGACTACGGTTCTCTTCAGTCCACGACATTCTGGACCGGTTCGTACGATCCGTCCTACAGCGTGCCCACAGGCAGCGGACGGTACAACGCAGCGGTACAGGCCGCACCAGTACCTCGCCTCGCGTTCCGTGACGTCTCGGACGATCGGGTCATAGGCGGGGCGTCCAATCGGTCGATCAACGTGGAAGCGAGCGAGCCGAACGAGGGCGTCGCGGCTCTGGCGTCCGCGCTGACGGGAGCGCCCACGACGACGCGAGGGAGCTGCACCGGCGGGTGTCCGGCAAAGGTGCAGCAGGACATCGACGTGCCGTTCGCGCAGCTGCCGGAGGGTACGCACCGTCTTCGAGTCGCCGCTGTGGGTGCGGTCGCGAACGGCCCGACGGCCACCGGCGCGCTGGGTGTCGTCGTCGACCGCTCCGCTCCATCTCGTCCCGAAGGCGTCGAGGTTGAGGCGATCGATACGGCTCTTTACGTCCGGTGGCGGACGGGGTTCGATCCTCGACTTCCCGACGGGACTAGGTCTGCTGGTGTCGCGGCCTACGAGCTTCGCTACAAGGTGGTCGATGGCTCGTGGTCTGAGTGGAAACACACCACTCGAACGGTCGTATCGTCCGAGATCCCGGACGGCGCGGTACTCGAGACGGTGCAGGTACGGGCAATCGACCGTGCCGGCAACGTGTCGGCGGCCTCCGGACCCGATGACGCGTTCTCAGCAGACGTCAGGATGATCGGAGAAGCGCGGGCCGCAGCCGGGATTCGAAGCCACATCACGTGCGACCGCGGAGATGTGAACGACGAACCCGGGTTCGACGGCAGAGAAGTGAACGGTCGTCCGGAGCCAGCCGTAGCGGTGAACGCTTCGTCCCAAGTAGCTTGCCGCCCGACAAATAAGAGCAACAGGAACCATAAGAAGGCGTTCCGCGAGTGGACCGTGCACTTTCGTGTCTGCATCGCTTACGAGGCGGCTCCTAACAAGTGGGATTCGCTCGGTTGCGGCAAAGCAACAAAGAAGCGACAGATGCGGAAGCCACTGGACGCTGACGCCAGCCTGTTCTGTGCTCCTGGTAAGAGGCGGTACCGCATTCGAGCGGTCGTGCGATTCTCGCACCCGGCCTTTGGCTTGGGTCCGCAGGACGTCAAGGACTACCCGGCTCTGAGCAACGCGTTCGCATGCAACGGTGGCGGCGCGTGGGGTGTCAACGCGGAGCGGGCGACTCCGTACGCTGGAGCCAGGCCGCCCGGGGCGACTCTCGGAAACGCGATGCTGAAGTCGCCGGTCGGTGAGCCACTTCCGGGAACGGGTAACGGCGGGGGCGGACGTGAAGGGTGGGAGGCACATCACATGGTCCCGGCGGGGGAAGGCTACCCCACGAGTATTCCTGGTGAGCCGGGATCCCGAACTGCGCGACGAGTCCTTATCAACGCCGCACAGGCGCGCGCGTGGGCTTGCTGGGGACAGCCGAACGCCGGTGAGAACGGCGTCTGGCTGCGGGGGTGGAGCCTGTACGACGGAACCGACGGCTGGAGGCTGCTCGACGGGGAGGAGCGGGACCGGCCGCAGCATCAGCAGATCGACACCATGAGATATCTGCGTGAAGTTCTGCGACGAGTGGCGAAACACGGGACTGAATCAGGACGGTGCAAGACCAGTCCGTTCGCGTTCCTGGCGGAGCTTCATAAAATGCGATATGAGATTCGCGAAGGCGCGTTTCCCTCATGACTCGTCGGTGGTTCATTGCCGCAGTGGCGGCAACTGTGACGGTCGCAACGGCGTGCTCATCCGACGCTGGCCAGAGCGACGCACATGTGGGAGAGGCGTCGGGCGCGGGGGTTCGCCTCGTCGCGAGCGGAAAGACGATCAGCGGGCGGTCTTGGAAAGCTGTCATACGCAGTGGCCGCAGCGCTGACCAGTGGTGCGTTGAGCTATCGGCGCGAGACAAGACCGGTGGGCTCGAGTCTTGGGACGCTTGTGAGCCGGTTCAAAGCGTCAGATTCAGAGGTCCTCTCACAATCGACTGCAGTACTGGCGAGGGTGTGGCGTGGACGGTCCTCGGCGCAGGGTCGAGCGTCCGCGTTGCCGGCGTCTCGGCGACGCATCGAAGGGTCGCATTGCCGGAAGGACGCGGAACGATGTTCTTAGTGACCATGCGTCTCACAGGGCCGAGCCACATCGCGACGCAGGCGACCGGTACGCGCGCCGCGCGACATACGGGACTGCCCTTAGCCAGCGAGGCCTGTGGCGCAGCGGTCTCCGTCAGTACGCACTTGGGCTAGCCCCAATCAGCTGTGATACGCCTCGGCGACGATCCTTGCAGCCGGCTCGCTCAGCGCCCGCCGAAACACCGCGTCGTCAGCAACCTTTTCGACCCACTCATCGACGTCAGGCAACACTGTGGGGCGCCCTGTCAGGTCGGTCCACAGACTAGATGACGGGTGCTCCGTCAGGAGATCCCTAGGAGTGCGAACCTCCGCGATGAACATCCAGGGTCCGGAGAACTCGTCTTCCGAGACGCGTCGGCTGAACGTAAGTAGCGTTCCTGGCTCCCGGAAAGCTGGGCCTGTCTCGTAGTGAACCAGATCAGTATGGACGGAACTCACCGGCACGGGCCTTGTGATGAATTGCGCGAACGCGGTCCACAGTCGTTCGACCGCGGGCACATCTCCACCGGACGACGCCGCCTCTAGTACGGGGCCATACACAATCCGCGCTTCTTCGGGCGTCATGCGACGAACAATACGCACCTAGCTCATCTAGTGACACGAGCTCTAACGCAAGTCCCACCCCGACAGTCTTGGCTGATCTGGCTGCGTTGACTTAACTGAAACCAGTGACCGCTCACACCAACCAGTGACCGCTCACACTCGTATGGTTCGCCTAGAGGTGGCTAGACCATGTTCCGAAACCCGTGCAGCGCATGCCGTCCGCGCTGTAGCTTCGCCCCGGAAGCGACCTCTGCGAGGTAAGGCAAAGGGTTAGTCGCGCTCGTCTTCGACCAGGAGGCAGCCATGTGCACCTCGAAGTGTAAGTGATCGCCGAAGCAGCGTCCGGTGCAACCGGACGCGGCTATGACGTCGCGTCGCGCTACCCGGTCGCCGACCTTCACGCGGTAGCGGGATAGGTGCGCCGAGCACGTCGTGAGACGAGCGGTGTGACGCAAACAGACGAAATTGCCGTAGCCGGTCATCCATCCGGCATACGTCACTGTCCCGTCGGCTGGTGCGTGTACCGGTGTGCCGGCGGAGACTGCGATGTCAATGCCTTCGTGCATCCCGCCCCACCGCGGTCCGAACGGCGAAACGAGTTCGCCGTCGACCGGCCATGCGAGACGCCCGGTATCGGGTGGCGCGTCGAGACCGGCAGTCTTGAGGTTGCCGCGGTAGCGGTCAGCCCACCGTTCGACTTTGTCGACGTACCACCAGGCGTGGTTGTAGCCGAACAGCGCCTTGCGAATGTCCTCGGCGCCGCCGAGCGCACGGAGGTAGTTGCCAGCGGAGGCGATGGCGTCGGCGGGGTCGTAGATGTCCTTCCTGCCGTCGTCGTCGCCGTCGACGCCGTAGGCGCCCCAGGTTCCGCCGCCGCGGCCGTAGTCGTTGTGGAACTGCATCGGGCCGGCGCAGCAGCCGTGGGCGTTCTGGCCGCTCGTCACACCTGGCGCCTTGAGGCGCCCGTGGTCGGTCTCGACCTTGCCGATACCGGCGAGAATGGCCCAGTCGATGCCGTAGTCCGCTTCGGCGGCCTGGTAGAGCTCGAGGTACCTCGCGGGAATGTCGCGCAGCGCGAACGCGGAGGCGCCGTAGCGCAGCTGGGTGGTCGGTGCGTCGTTGGGGGGCGGGCCGAAGATCGCTGCGATGACCAGCAGCACGGTGAGGACCGGCGCGAGGGCGACGAGGATCTTCAGGGCGAGCGCGAGGAGCGCTGCGTGTCCGGCGGACACGGCGGCCCGGCCGGCGTTGCTCGCGGCGCTCGACACCGCTCAGCGCAGGCCCGTGACGACCGTGCGGCTGCCGGTCATCTGGAGGACGACGGTGATCGTGCTCGCCGCTGCCCGAGGACGAGCGACGCGGACCGCGACCTCAGCGGATGTGTCGTCGGCGCCGAGCAGCTCAACAGAACGGACTCGCGCCTGGGCGGGGCGGCCGTCGGGGAGCCGGGGCGGCACGTCGAGCAGCGCGGCGGCGAGCTCGGGCGCAGACAGAACCCGAAGGACCCGCCGGTCGGGGTCGGTGGCGCGGCCGACCTCGTAGTGCAGGAAGGCCGCGATGAACGTGCGTGCGGTCCGCTCGGCGCGTCGCGCGAGCGTCGCGTTGACGGGCGGCGCATCGACCATGCCCGGCACGACCTCGGGCGGCGGCGCCTGCCGGGGAGTCGCGGCCTCTGGCCGCTCGGAGCGGTCGATCGGCCTGGTCGCGGAAGTTATGCCGCCACCGAGCGCGGACGCCGCGCCGGCGGCTGCCGTTGCGAGCGCGGCGGCCACTGCGACACGGCGGTCGCGGCCGCTCACGGTCGGCGCCTCTTCGTGTGCGGGCGGCGGTCGGCGTGCTCGCGGTCGCGGTGGCGCTGGCTGCGGTACTCGTCGGCTCGCTGCTTGACGTCTTCGGCCGGGAGCGCCTGGATCGCGGCGCGCGTCTGCTTCTTGTCCGGGGTCAGCTCCGGGTCGTCGGGCAGCGCGGCAAGCAGCGCCCGGTCGCGGTCGATGTCGTCCTTGACGTGTGCGTGAAGCAGATCGTCGAGTTGGGCGTCGGTCAGCTTGCGCAGCTCGTCGTCGGGGATAGCTGAGCGCTGGCGACGGGTGCGCCAGTCGTGCCGCGGGTCGCCGGGGTCGGGTGCTTCGTGGACGTCGCGGCGCAGCTCTTCGGCCTGCGCTTCGATCTGCGCGCGGCTGAAGCGCTGGCCTTGCTCGAGCTGGTTGCGGTCGGCGGTGCCGACGAACCGCCGTGCGACGTCTTCCTCGGCGCGGGGCATGAGCTTGGCTTCGAGCGCCTTGCGCTGGGCGATGAGGCGCTGTTCTTCCTTGGTTGGTGGGGCGACGGGCTTGGGCTTGCCGTCCGGGCCGGCGGTCGGGGTGCGGCGCCGGTCGTAGGGCTGCAGGCGTCGGTTGAGGCCGGCGAGCTTCTCCTTGGCGTCGTCGTGCGAGAGCAGCCGGGCCTGGACGTCGGTGTAGCGGTCTTCCAGGCGGGCGCGCGCTTGGGTCTCGAGGTGCTCGCGTGCGAGCGACTGCGCGGCGCGGGTCCGGTCGTCGCTGCGTGCGGCGCGCTCCTCCCGGCGGTCACCGGCGACCGCACGCCCGACCTGGATGCCGCCGCCGGCGACGGCGACCGCCGGGGCCGCCGCGGACTGTGCCAGGTGCTTGGCGTGGCGCAGGTTCGCCAGGCGGCGTCCTGGGGCGCGCTCGGTCGTCTTGCCGGCGATCCAGTCCAGGAGCTCCTCGCGCTTGAAGAAAACCAGCCACAGCAGCAGCGCCTGGACGCCCCACACCAGCAGCCACGAGAGGTCGTACAGCTGGGCGACGGCGCTGGCGAGCGCGAGGACGATCGCGAGCAGCAGCGCGTAGACCGCGCCGGCGAGGACCGCGACGGTCAGGCGACGCAGCCAGGCGAGGCACATCTGCCGGCCCCACTCGCCCAGGCAGGCAAGGAACGCCATGACGGGCGCGAACATGAGCAGCAGGAGCGCCATGAGCGCTTGCAGCAGCGTCTGGACCGACAGATAGCCCAGCAGGGCGATCCAGCCGAAGACGCCGAGGCAGATGAGGGCGATGAGCCCGCACCGCAGGAGCGTGTTCTCCTTCTCCTGCATCTCGACCTTGACGCGGTCTTCGTCGCGGACGACGTAGCCGGCGAACTGGTCCTTCTCGTCCTCGTCGTCGGAGGCGAGGGTGCGCGCGCCGGGCTTGAAGTCCTCGTCGGCGAGCATCTCGTACTCGGCGTCGCGGGCGCGGGAGCCGACGTCGTAGCGCAGCCACCGCTCGGCGCGCGTGAGCTTGTCGCCCGGCGCCCGGGACAGGCACCACTTGACGTCGCCAAACTGGACCGCGCACCACGGCCGCAGCACGATCGCGTCGAACACGCGCCGGCTGGCGTCAGCGACCGACTGCGACGGCGACCGGATGGTGCCGGAGGTAGCGCCGGCCAGGACGGTGCCCTTGACGTCGTTGACGGCGGCCGACGCGGTGCCGACGGTCTCGGCAGGGCGGTAGATCATCGCCTGCGCGCACGACATGAGCGCGATCGATGCTGCGATCCCCGCGACCGCGTGGGTGGTGCGCATGCGGATGAGGCCGTGCCAGGTTCCCCAGATCGCCAGGGCGCTGATCGCGGCGATCGTCCACGGGCGCCCGAAGGTCTGCTCGTGGAGGCTCAGCAGCGCGACGCTGACCGGGCGCATCGCCTCGTCGAGCAGGTCCAGCGAGAACGCCCACTGGAACAGCAAGAGCACGCCCATCGTGGCGTAGAGCACGCCTTGCCACAGCAGGGCGGCGAGCCATTGCAGCGTCGCGTTGAGGTTGTTGTCGACCTTCGTGACGCCGGTGTCGATGTGCCAGTCGTACCGGTACCGGTCCAGCGGATACGGACGCTCGATCGCACCGGACGCGGTGCAGGACATGCGCGCCTGCTGGTCGAGCGGCTTGGCGCACAGTGGCGAGTCGGCGCCGAGCGTGCGGAGCGGGTCGGCGCGCTTCTTGGCCGCCACGGCGGCCGTGGGCGCGAGGGCGAGCAGGAGCAGCACCGCGGCGAGCGCCGTGGCGGCGGCGCGGCTCATGCTCCGCCGGCCTGGTCGGGGTTGGTGTTCAGGTGCGCGAGCAACGCGGGCGAGTGCGAGAGGTCGATCTGCACCCGCGCGATCCGGCGCCGGTAGTCGCGCACGAGCGCCCGCCCCCTCCGAAGCCCGAGGAGCTTGCGCTGCAGGTCCCGGTCTCCCGGCGTGAGGCCGAACAGCTGCAGGTGGCGGGCCGCCTCGGCGTCGGTCTCGGCGCCGAAGCTGAACGCGGCTCCGATGAGCTCGCGGATCTCGTCGTCGACGTCGCCCAGGTACTGGGTGCCGAGGATCGGGGTGCCGTTCTGCGCGCGGCCCAGGCGGTTCGCGCGGCGGATCAGCCGGCGACCGGCGCTGGAGGCGAGCAGCAGCCAGACCTCGTCCCAGCCCAGGACCGTGTGGCGCTCGGGCTCTGAGGCCATCAGGTGCAGCCCGTACGTCGCGGCGAGGGTGAGCAGGCCCTGGCCGATGCGCTCACGGGCGGTGTGCTGGTCTGCCGGCGTCCCCGCCTCCGGGAGCACGAGGCCGGGGATGCGCAGCAGCGTGACCTGCTTGCCGCCCGCCGCCGGCGGCGGCGTCCGTGGCTGCGCGAACCCGAGCTGTGCGAGGCCCGAGTCGGCGAACACGGCCAGCGCACGCGCGACGTTGCGCGCGTCGTCGTTGCCCGTGTCGAGCGCTTCGAGCACATCGCCGCAGGTCGCGGGCGTGCCCTTGCCGGCGCGGTGGACGCGATCCTTGACGGCGGCCCGGATCTCGGTCTCCCAGGTGTGCGGGATGTCGCGCCGTAAGAGCGAGAGGAGCCACTCGACCGCGAGGTCTTCGGCTTCACCCGGAGGTGCGATACGCAGCGGGTCGAGCAGGCCACGGAACTGCGGATCGGCGGTGAACTCGATCGTCTCGGTGTGCGGCGCGACCTCGGGGAGCGTCGTCCAGTGATGGTCGGGCTTGGGGTCGAGGTCGATGACCCGCGAGCCCTGCAAGAACGCCAGGTACTCGAGGAGCTGCATCGTGGTCGTCTTGCCGCGCCCGGGCGGGCCGACCAGGAGGACGGCGGGGGTCTTGCCCGTGTGGCAGCCCTCGGCGACGTCCCAGCACACCGGCTGCCGGGAGCCGGAGAGCGTGTGCCCGATCGACGGACCGGTGTCAGCGCCGACGGCGTGCGTGGCGGTCGGGACCATCGCGCCCAGCTGCTCGACGAGCAGGTAGTCCTCGTACGCGGCGAGCTGCGTCGCCTGGCCAGGCAGATGCTGGCGAAACAGCGCGAGCTGGCCCGGGCCGAGCGGGCGCTCGAGCTTGACGGTGCCGTACGCCTCCTGCAGGCGCTCAAGGCGCCAGGCCAGCTCGTCGGGATCCTCAGCGTCGACGCCGGTGGCGAGGCTGATCGTCGCACGCAGCAGCGGCGGCTGGCTGTCGGACGCGGTCAGGTACTCCTCCAGCGCCCGGGCGGCCGCCGGCCGGCGCTGCGCGTCGGGCGTCAGACCGTGCTCGCCATGCGACTGCTCCTGCGCTTCGTGGTCGGCGTCGACGACCTTGCGCCGCACGAGCGCGGCTGCGCGGCGGTTAGGCACCCAGCGGGCGCTGAACACCGCGTCGACCGGGAACCCGACGCGTTCGAGCGGGTCGAACAGCAGCTCGGCCCGTGCGCCTGGGAACTCGACGACCTCGGGCAGAGCGCCGAGGACGACATGGGCCTGGAGGTTGTCGCCGTGCTCGCCTGCGACCTTCAGCGACCGGTTCTGGCGCTCGATCGGCGCGTCGACGAGCCGCAGCATGTCGGCTTCCAGCGGCCGGTAGGAGAGCGCGTCGCCGTCCATCACGGCGAGCGCCTGCGGGCGCCAGTGCACGTCCAGCGCCGGCTCGCGGGTGCCGCGACAGAACGCGCGGCGCACCAGCCACTGCAGGTCCAGGCTGGTCGCGCGCTCGCACACGAGCACCCCGGCGATCCGGTCGAAGACGGTCGCCTCCAGGTCGGCCAGCTCGCGGAGCCGGCGCTCGGAGATCCCGGCCGCCGGACGGAGCGTCTCACCGCGGCGCAACTGGTGCAGCAGCTGACCGGGCCAGGCGAGCGCCGAGCGTGCAGCGCGGGCGGCTTCGTCGACGGGGTCCTGCGCGGGGTCGGCGAGCCGCACGTCGAGGTAGACCTCCGGCCGCCAGCCGCCCCGCTGCTCGAGCGCCTGCTGCTGGCGATCGAGGTATGCGTCGAGCTCGTCACGGTGCCCGGTGCGCGGATCGAATCCTCGGAGGGCGTGATGGCGGTACTCGGCCGGCGACCATCGGCGGGTGACGCGCCGCAGGTTGAAGTCGGCGCCGATGCCGTACGCGAACGCGGCGACGTCACCGAGCAGCTCCTTGGCCTGCTCGGCGGTGAGCCCCTCGTAGGAGGTCAGCCCGAGCCGGAACAGCGCCCACACATCCCCGTCGGCGCCGGCGGAGAAGACGAGGTTGCGCCAGGCGAACTGAAACGGTGCCCGCATCCCGGCTCCTCAGCGGATCCGCACGCGGGCGCCCGCGGCGACACGGATCCGCTTGGGCTGCCGCAGCGCCGGGCCCGGCGTCTGGGTCAGCGTCAACGTCTGGCCGTCGGCGCTCGCGCGCGCGGGAACCCGGACTGCGATCTGTCGCGCGTCCCGGATCACCGCGGGCCGCAATGCGGGAGCGTGCGGGTCGGCCACGAGCACGAGCGGGTCAGAGATCCGGTCAACGGCCGAGACGCGAACCGGCCGGAAGCCGACGGTGAGCGAGGGCGCGATCGCGTGGATGGCCCACAGTCGCGCGGCCTTGTGTGCGGGCAGCCCGTCGATGCGCAGCCGCGTCATCGCCGCGGAGATCAGCACTGGCGCGATGACGAACCGCAGCGGCGGCGGGACGGCGCCGACCGCCGCGCCTGCGACCGGCAGGCTTCCGGCCGCCGCCACCGCGACGACGGCCGCCGCCGCGTACGCCAGCGACCGCAGCGGCAGCCCGTACGCGAACGGCAGCCGGAACCGGTCGATCTTGAACAGCCGGCGCTCGAGCGCGAAGACGATGCGAAACGACCTGATCCGCACCGTCTGCGAGGTGGTGACGTGCTCCTGGTGCACGACCTACTCCAGGACCGTCTTCCACAACGACTCGCCGGCCTTGCCGGCGAGGTCGGGATCGAGGACCAGGCCGCCGAGGACGATCGCGAACGCGACGAACACCAGAGCGGGTCCGGCCTTGCGGTTGGCCGGCATCGCGAACCAGGCCGCGCCGATCGCCACCGCGCCGGCGTAGAGCCACTTGGCCCATCCGGAGACGGTCTTGCCGACGTTCTCGCCGGCGTTGGAGATGTCAGCGGCATGCGCGACGGTCGCGTCGGTGCACGCCGCCACGAGCACGAGCAGGACGGCGAGCGTGAGCTTGCGGGTCATCGGTCAGACGCCTCCCTGGGGCGTTCGGGGCTGGACAGCAGGTCGGCCACGTACCAGCGGTCGCGTCTGACGACGGCGAGCTCGTAGCGCAGCGTGTAGACGGCGCCGCGGCGGTCCTCGGCGACGACCTCGGCGCTCACGCGGCCGCGGCCGGCGTGCTCGACGCGCGGATCGCCCGTCACGCGGAGCGGGCGGCTCGGCGCAGGCAGATCGGCGTCAGGCGCAAGGTCGGCGCGCAAGTTCTCCGCCTGGCCGCTGAGGTAGTTCGTCAGCGCCCGCCGAACGACGGCGGCAAGCTGCGGGTCGTC
>DATMVO010000091.1:0-5895 GCA_035563115.1 Solirubrobacteraceae bacterium | reverse complement strand
GATGATGGCGTACGAGGCGCAGATCGCGGGCGTCGGCGACGCGCCGCCCGCCTCTCGCGCCCGGGGTGTCGCGATCCGCGGGATGCAGGCGCTGAGCGCGCGCGAGCTGGCGGGCCGCCGGGCGCGGATCGTCGAGGCGGTGCGGGCGGTGGTGCCTGATCTGGAGTTCGTCAACGGCGGCGGGACGGGGTCGCTGGAGCGGACCGCCCGCGAGCTCGGCGCGGTGACCGAGGCCGCGGCCGGGTCAGGGCTCTACGGCCCGACGCTCTTCGACACGTACCGCGCGTTCTCGCCGCAGCCCGCCGCGCTCTTCGCCCTGCCGGTCGTGCGGCGGCCGAGCGCTGACGTGGTCACCGTCCTCGGCGGCGGCTACCCCGCCTCCGGCGCCGTCGGCCCGGACCGCGTGCCGACGCCCGCCCTCCCGCCCGGCCTGTCGCTCGACCCGCTCGAGGGCGCCGGCGAGGTCCAGACCCCGCTCCACGGCGAGCCCGCGTCGTGGCTGCGGGTCGGCGACGTGGTCTTCTTCCGGCACGCGAAGGCGGGCGAGCTGTGCGAGCGGTTCGACACCCTCCACCTCGTCGAGGGCGACCGGGTGGTCGACGCCGTTCCGACCTACCGCGGCGAGGGCCGGACCTTCCTCTAGGCGGCCCGCGCGAGCAGCGCGCGCATCGTCGCGTCGACCTCGTCCGGGCGGTGGACGACCTGCCGCCAGACGAACCGGTGGACGCGGTACCCGGCCAGCACGAGCGCCGCGTCCTTCTCCCGGTCGCTGACGAGCTGCCGCCGGATGGCGTGCCACTTGAGGCCGTCGAGCTCCACGACCAGCCGGTGCGCGGGCCAGACGAAGTCGCACTCCATGCCGGCCACGACCGCGTTCGACAGCGGGCGCGGGAGGCCGCGGTCGTGGCAGAGCCGCAGGAACCGCCGCTCGAGCTCCTCCTTCGTCGGCGCGTCGTCGTAGAGCTCGATCGCCTTCCGCAGCCTCGCCGTCCCGTGGTGGCCCTGCAGCGGCAGCCGCTCGATCGCGTGCAGGTCGAAGAGGCCGTTTCGCTCCGCCGCGTCCACCGCCCCCTCCACCACGCCCAGCGGCGCGACGGCGGCGAGGTCGAGGAGCGTCCGCGCCACCGTCGTCACCGGCACACCCCGGTGCACCACCCGCTCCACCTCCGCGGCCCGGTGGACCCGCACGTCGCGCCGCCGCGACCGCCCTCCGCGGCCGGGGACCGTCACGTCGATCAACGCGCCTCCGCTTCTCGTCAGCCCCCACAACCACGCCGCGGAGCCGTGGCTGAGCACGGCGGCGGGACCGAGGGAGATCACCGCGGCGAGCCACCGCCCCTCCCCCGTGAGAACCGGGTGCCCGACCGCGTACACCCCGCGCTGCACGCGGTGCAGGCGGCCGCGGCGCACTCGGGTCTTGATCGCTTCGTGGTCGTACCCGGCGGCGGCGAGCTGCCAGGCCGCGACGAGGCCGTGCTGCCGGCCGGCGAGCTCGGCGAGGTACGGATCGAGAGGTGAGACGTCTTTCGGTGACATACGCACCGAAAGGCGGCTCACCTCGAAAGTTCGCCCCCCAGTACGCGTTTGACGTAGGCGTTGGCGAAGGTTCCGGTGGGGTCGAAGCTGCGGCGGACGTCGGCGAAGGTCTCCCACGCCTCGTACCTCGGCGCGAGGGTGGCGGCGGTGTGGAAGTGGCGCTTGCCCCAGTGGGGGCGGGCTTGCCAGGCGTCGCCGATCTCCTGGACGGCGCGGAAGGGGGCCTCCCACGGCATCCCGCGGAAGTTGTGGACGGCGACGTAGACGGAGTCGCGGCCGGCGGCGGGGGAGATGAGGGCGTCGTCGCCCGCGACGAAGCGGACCTCGATGGGGAAGACGACCGGGTACCGCTCGAGCGCCGCCTTGATCTGCGGGACCACGACCGAGGCGGCCTCGCGCGGGAACGCCTGCTCCATCTCCGTGAACCGCACGTACCGCGGGGACGCGAAGATGCGGTGGGAGCGATCGACGCGGACCCGCTCAGAGAACGCGCGCGCCATGAACCGGTCGATCGCCGGGATCGCGCGCGGCACCCGCCGCCCCACCTCGCACGCCGCGCGCAGACCGACGTTCGGGACCAGGATGTCGTTGACGAATCGGTCCACGCGCCCCGGCGGCCGCGGCGGCGAATCCACGATCTCGTTCGTCCGCGTCAACGCCAGGTCGCTGTGCGGGAAGACGTACATCTCGAAGTGGCGGGCACCGTCGGCGAGCGAGTCGAGCGAAGCGATCACGTCGGACAACGGACGCGGTGCGTCATGCCCCCGCAACACGAACGCCGGCTGGCACTGCAAGGTCAGCTCCGTCACCACCCCCAGAGCGCCGATCGAAACCCGAGCCGCTCGAAGCTCGTCTCCACCGTCCAGCTCCCGCACCGTCCCGTCGGCGCACACGAGCTGCATCCCGACCACGTTGGCCGACAGGTTCCGCAGCGCCGCGCCCGTCCCGTGCGTGCCGGTGGCACAAGCCCCCGCCACCGACTGCACGTCGATGTCCCCCAGGTTCTCGAAGCCGAGGCCGTGCTCCAGCAGCGCCTCGGACATCGCGTGGAGCGTGATCCCCGCCTGCACCCGCACACGCCCCAAGGCCCGATCCACATCGAGCACGCGAGACATGCGCGAGAGATCCAGCAGCGTCCCCTCCGTGAGCACCGCGTCGGTGAACGAGTGCCCCGCCCCCGCGACCCGCACCGGCAGACGCCCCGTCTCCCGCGCCCGCGACACCGCCGCCACGACCTCCGCGGTCGACGCCGGCTGCACGACCTCCGCCGGGATGCAGACCTGTTCACCTGTCCAGTTCCGCCACACGCGGACCACTGTAAGCGAGCGCCGCGCAGGCGTGCTCGCGGAATAGACTCGCCCACCCGATGACCTGGCAGCCTGAGCTCGACGAGCTGGCGCGCCGCCGCGAGCTCGCCCACCAGATGGGCGGCCCCGAGCGCGTCCAGCGCCAGCACGACCGCGGGCGCCTCACCGTCCGGGAGCGCGTCGACCGCCTCTTCGACGACGGCACCTTCCACGAGACCGGCGAGCTGGCCGGCTTCGGCGAGTACGACGACAGCGGGGAGCTGAGCAGCTTCACCCCCGCCAACATGGTCGTCGGCCAGGGCCGGATCGACGGCCGCCGCGCCGTCGTCCAGGGCGACGACTTCACCATCCGCGGCGGCGCCGCGGACGCCGCGATCTGGCAGAAGATGGTGTGGGCCGAGCAGGCCGCGCACGACCTGAGGCAGCCGCTGGTGAGACTCGTCGACGGCACGGGCGGCGGCGGCTCCGTCAAGTCGCTCGAGTCGATGGGCTACACGTACGTGCCCTTCGTCCCCGGCTTCGACCTCATGGGCGCGAACCTCAACCGCGTCCCCGTCGTCGCCGCCGCGCTGGGCCCCTGCGCCGGCCTCGGCGCCGCGCGCGTGGTCGCGTCCCACTTCTCCGTCATCGTCCGCGACAGCGCGCAGCTCTTCGTCGCCGGCCCGCCCGTCGTCGCCTGGGCGATGGGCGAGACGCCGGACAAGGAGGAGCTCGGCGGCGCCCGCGCCCAGACCGCCGCCGGCGCCGTCGACAACGAGGCCAAGGACGAGGAGGACGCGCTCGCGCAGCTCAAGCGCTTCCTCTCCTACCTGCCGTCCAACGTCTGGGAGCTGCCGCCGGTCACGGCGTCCACCGACCCGGCGGACCGCCGCGAGGAGGAGCTGCTCTCCATCGTCCCGCACGACCCCCGCAAGCCGTACAAGATGCGGAAGGTCCTGGACGCCGTCTTCGACCGGGGCTCGCTCTTCGTCATGGGCGCGCGCTTCGGCCGCTCCACCATCACCGCCCTCGCACGGCTCGACGGCCGCCCCGTGGGCGTCATCGCGTCCGACCCGAACCACTACGCCGGCGGCCTCACCGCGGACGCCTCCGACAAGCTCCAGCGCTTCGTCGACCTCTGCGACACGTTCCGCCTGCCGGTCGTCAACCTCGTCGACCAGCCCGGCTTCGTCATCGGCACCGCGAGCGAGAAGCAGGGCACGATCCGCCGCGGCACCCGCGCGCTCGTCGCGACCTACCAGGCGTCCGTGCCGTGGGTGAGCGTCCTCGTCCGCAAGGTCTACGGCGTCGCGGGCGCCGGCCACGGCAACCACGCGGGCCTGAACCTGCGGTACGCGTGGCCGTCCGGCGACTGGGGTTCGCTCCCCATCGCGGGCGGGCTCGAGGCGGCGTACCGGCGCGAGCTGGAGGCCTCCGACGACCCGGTGAAGCTGCGGGCGGAGATCGAGGCGCGGCTCAACGCCGTCCGCTCCCCCTTCCGCACCGCCGAGCGGTTCGGCGTCGAGGAGATCATCGACCCGCGCGACACCCGCCGCATCCTGTGCGACTGGGCCGAGCGGGCGCACGAGCTGCTCCGGCACGAGCTGGGTCAGGGCGAGAAGGGACGGGGGTACCGGCCGTGAGCGACAGCGAGCACCACCACGTCGAGTACGACGAGCCGGAGGCGGGCGACCGCGTCGACCCCGAGGTCATCCGCCGCCGCGAGCGCGCGTTCGAGCGGATCGTGCAGTGGGGCGACCCCGTCCTGCGCTCCAAGACCACGCCGGTCGCCGACATCGACGACGACGTCCGCGCGCAGGTGGCGGAGATGAAGCGGATCATGGTCGACGCCTGGGGCGTCGGCCTCGCGGCGCCGCAGATCGGCTCGCTGCGCCGGCTGCTCGTGTACCGCGACCCCGGGGTGCCCGACGCCGAGCTCCAGGCGCTCATCAACCCGGAGATCGAGTGGGCGTCCGAGGAGACGACGGTCTTCACCGAGGGCTGCCTCTCGATCCGCGGACCCGTCTACCCGGTGGAGCGGCCGAGCGCCGTGCGCGTGCGGGCGCTGGACGAGCACGGCGCGGAGGTCGTGATCGAGGCCGAGGGCGTCCACGCGTCGTGCGTGCAGCACGAGATCGACCACCTGGACGGGGTCCTGATCCTCGACCACCTGGATCGCGACGCCAAGCGCGAGGCGATCCGGGCGCTGCGCGAGCGCGGGCGCTAGAGCCTTCAGCCGGCGGCGAGCGGCGTGGGATCGAACCCCGCGGCCGTCAGCACGCCCAGCAGGCTGCCGAGCAGGAGCCCGTGGACCTCGGCGCGCGTCAGGTCGCGCTCGCGGATCCAGTCCAGGCAGACGCCGTCCATCAGCCACAGCCAGCCGCGCACCGCGGCGCGGACCTTGGGCGCGTCCGCCGCGCCGAGCCCGGCGAGGATCGTCTGCGCCGTCTGCTCGCGGACGCCGTCGATCAGCTCTCGCACCTCGGGGATCCCGGCGGAGCGCATCAGCTTCTCGTAGACCGTCGCGTGCTCCTCGACGAGGGCGAGGAACGCGTCGAGGCCCGCCGAGAGCTGCTGCGCGGGCGGGAGCGCGGGGTCGATCGCGACGCGGCCGAGGATGTCCTGCGCCGCCTGCGAGGCGACCGCCTCGAAGAGCTTCTGCTTCGTCGGGAAGTAGTGGTAGAGCAGGGGCTTCGAGACGCCTGCCGCCTTGGCGATCTTCGCCATCGACAGCTCGTCGTAGCCGTGCGTGCCGAACAGCTCGGTCGCCGCCGCGAGCAGCGCGGCCCGCCGCTCGTCGACCTGGAGCCGCGTGTAGGTGGAACGGATCCCCACACGAGGAGCGTACGCGACCGTGTAACCGGCTTGCTGACCGTGGGTAAACAGTTGTCGACCCATGGTCAACGAGAGA
This sequence comes from Solirubrobacteraceae bacterium, assembly GCA_035563115.1. Taxonomy (GTDB): domain Bacteria; phylum Actinomycetota; class Thermoleophilia; order Solirubrobacterales; family Solirubrobacteraceae; genus CADCVT01. The sequence goes on along the minus strand of DATMVO010000091.1, from coordinate 162 downwards.
GGAGAGCAGGCGGTGAGCCGACTGCACACGCTGGAGCGGATGACGGAGGACCTGGCCGAGCGCGTCGACCGATTGGAGCGGAAGGTCGAGGCGGCGGAACGCCGGCCGGAGACGCCGCGGGCCACGGCCTGGGCGCCGCCGGTCGCGGCGCGCGACGCGGCG
>DATMVO010000090.1:0-17153 GCA_035563115.1 Solirubrobacteraceae bacterium | reverse complement strand
CGGCCCGCGACGATCACGCCGCGGCGCATGCCGCGCAGCAGCGCCGACAGCTCCAGCGCGGTCGCGCCCGGGGACTCGACCCGCATCCCGCGCACGATCCACGGCGCGCCGTCGGGGCGGCCGGGCGGGGGCTCGGGGGTGTCCTCCGGCGCCACGAGCGGGTCACGGAGCGGGAAGTTGAGGTGCACGACGCCGGGCCGCTCGTCCAGCGCCGTCCACACCGCGCGGCACGCGAGCGACCGCATCCACCGGACGCGCTCGGGCGTCGCCTCGTGGTTGCCGACCTCGACGAACCACTTCGCGGCGCTGCCGTAGAGGCCGATCTGGTCGATGACCTGGCCGGCGCCGACGTCGCGCAGCTCCGGCGGGCGGTCGGCGGTGAGGACGAGGAGCGGCACGCCGGCCTCCGCCGCCTCGTGGACGGCAGGGACGTAGTTGGCCGACGCGGTGCCGCTCGTGCAGACCAGGACCGGGACGGTGCCGGTCGACTTCGCGAGGCCGAGGGCGAAGAAGGCGCCCGCGCGCTCGTCGACGTGGGAGAACGACTGGATGCGCTCGTCGGCGACCAGAGGGAGGACCAGCGGCGTCGACCGGGAACCCGGGGACGTGCAGGCATGGGTGACCCCGCAGCGCGCGAGCTCGTCGACGAACGCGCGCAGGAGGACGTGCTGATCTTGCGGCTTCTGCTGCTCCATGGGTTCACGGCGACCGGCCGCGGCTGGGACCCCGTCCGCCGCCATGTCGACCGCGCAATCTACGACGAGGTGCTCGCGCCGGATCTCCGCGGGCACGGCGACGCGTCCGATCGGCGGCCCGCTTCGATCGATGCGTGCGTGGAGGATCTGGCGCAGTCGGAGCCGTACGCGCTGGCCGGGTACTCGATGGGCGGGCGGATCGCGCTCCATCTCGCGCTGTCGCAGCCGGCGCTGGTACGGCGGCTCGTGCTCATCTCGACGTCCGCCGGGCTGCCCGACCCGGCGGAGCGCGCGGCGCGGCGCGAGAGCGATGCGGAGCTCGCCGAAGGGCTCGAGCGCGCGGGGCTCGAGACGTTCGTCAAGTGGTGGGGCGGCCAGCCGCTCTTCGCCGGCCAGTCGCCGGAGGTCGCCGCCGCCTCCCGCCGCGACCGCCAGCGCAACACGGCGGCGGGGTTGGCCGCGTCGTTGCGCGGGATGGGGACGGGGACGATGGTGCCGGTCTGGGACCGCCTCGGCGAGCTCACCATGCCCGCCACCGTCGTCGTGGGGGAGCGCGACGCCAAGTTCCGCGCGCTCGGCGAGAAGCTCGTCGAGCGGCTCCCCGACGCCCAGCTCGTCGTCATCCCCCGCGCTGGCCACGCCGTCCACCTCGAAGCCCCGGAGGCCGTCGCCGCCGCCATCAACGGCGCGATGAGGTGGGCTGTCTGACCGTCGCATACCGACGGTGAAACAGCCCACCGGCGAGGTTCAGAGGCCGAGGCCGGGGGCGTCGGGGATGGAGATGGCGCCGCGCTGGACCGGCAACACGCCGTCGAGGCCCTCGAAGAGGGAGAGGGTGGCGAGGCCGGAGGGGACCGACTCGCGGCCGCGGCGGGCGAGGGCGGCGGCGGCGTGGACGGAGGCCGCGATGCCGATCGGGCCGTCGAAGGTGGAGGTGACGTAGGGCTCGGCGCCGGTCGCGCGCACCAGCTCGGCCGAAGCCAGCAGCCCGCTGATCCCGCCGGCGCGCGAGAGCTTGAGCGCGACCGCGTCCGCCGCGCCCGACATCAGCGCGCCCGGCTCTGCCGCCGTCTCGTCCATCGCCACCCGCACCGCGACCGCGCGCCGCACCTCGGCGAGCCCCGCGACGCCGTGGACCGGCTCCTCGACCAGCTCGATCCCGGCGGGCGCCAGCGCGGCGATGGCGGCGATCGCCTCCTCCACCGTCCACGCGCCGTTGGCGTCCACCCGCAAAGCAACGTCCGGCCCCGCCGCCGCCCGCACGGCCGCCACACGCCCCGCGTCGTCACCCACGCCGACCTTCACCTTCACGCACGTGAACCCGGCCTGCGCCGCCTCGAACGCCGCGCCCGCCGCACCCGCCCGGTCGACCGCCCCGATCGTCGCGTTCACCGGCACGGCCGGCGCCGGCACGTCCGTCAGCAGCTCGCACAGCGGCCGCCCCTCGCGCCGCGCGGCGCGGTCCCACAGCGCGATGTCCACCGCCGCCAGCGCCTGGGGGAGGTCGGCGATCTCCCGGCACCCCTCCAGCACCGCCGGCCCACCCAACGAGTCGGCCTGCAGCAGCACCGGCCGGTACGCCTCCAGCGCCGCCCGCGCCATCGCGAACGGCACCCCGTCGTACCCCTCCAGCGGCGCGGCCTCGCCGCGCCCCACGACGCCGTCCTCTCCGACCAGCGTCAGCTCGAGGATCGGCCGCTCCGCCAGCTCGCCCCACGCGGTCTGCATGGGGCGGCGGAACCGAAGCGTCCGTTCCTCGAGGAAGACCTCCACGAGCGCGTCTACGCCAGCAGGATCCCGGCCGCGAGCAGCGCGCAGAACACGAGCTCGGTCATGCCGGACTGGGCGAGCGCCTCGTTCAGCGTCGGCCCGTCGGTGTGCTGGCGCACGGTCCGCACGAGCTTCACGGCCAGCGGGAACGAGAGCAGCGCCACGAGCACCCACGGCGACCACGCGATCGCCATGCCGATCACGACGAGGTACGAGCCGTAGACCATCAGCGCGAACATCCCGCGGGTCTTCTCGCGCCCCAGCCGCACGGCCGACGTCCGCTTCCCCGCCCGCCGGTCGGTCTCCATGTCCCGCACGTTGTTCACGACCAGCACGGCCGACGCCAGCAGGCCGACCGGCACCGCGAAGGCGAACGCCTCCCACGGCAGCTCCTCGGCCTGCACGTAGTACGAGCCCGCTACGGCCACGAGCCCGAAGAACGTGAAGACGAAGACCTCGCCGAGCCCCTCGTAGCCGTACGGCCGCGGTCCGCCCGTATACAGGACGCCCGCCAGGATCGACGCCGCGCCCACGGCGAGCAGCCACGGCCCGGCCACGACCACCAGGTACAGGCCGACCAGCACCGCCAGCCCGAAGGTCACGTAGACCGCGATCAGCACCTGCTTGGGCGGCACGAGCCCGCCCGCGGTCACACGCACCGGGCCCAGCCGGTCCTCGGTGTCGGCGCCGCGCCGCGCGTCGGAGTAGTCGTTGGAGAGGTTCGTCCCGACCTGGATCAGCAGCGCGCCGAGCAGCGTCGCGATCAGCGTGAGGATCTCGAAGTGGTCGTCGTGGATCGCCAGCGCGGTGCCGACGAGCACGGGCGCGACGGCCGCGGGCAGCGTCCGCGGCCGCGCGGCCATCAGCCAGATCTTGACGGGGCTCGTGGCGGTCACGGGCGCCGCGGGAACTGCCCGAAGTCCGGCTTGCGCTTCTCCTTGTAGGCCTCACGGCCCTCGCGCGCCTCCTCGGAGGCGTAGAAGAGGAGGTTCGTGTCGTGCGCGAGCTGCTGGATGCCGGCCATGCCGTCCTCGTCCGCGTTGAACGACGCCTTCACGAGCCGCAGGGCGAAGGGGGAGAGCGCGAGCATCTCGCGGCACCAGCCGACCGTCTCCTCCTCGAGCTGCTCGAGCGGGACGACCGTGTTGACGAGCCCCATCTCGAGCGCCTCCTGCGCGTCGTACTGGCGGCACAGCAGCCAGAACTCCATCGCCTTCTTGCGCCCGACCTGCTTGGCGAGGAGCGACGCGCCGTAGCCGCCGTCCCACGAGCCGACGCGCGGGCCGGTCTGGCCGAAGCGCGCGTTGTCGGCGGCGATCGTCAGGTCGCAGCAGACGTGCAGGACGTGCCCGCCGCCGACCGCGTACCCCGCGACCATCGCGACGACCGGCTTGGGGAGCCGGCGGATCTGCACCTGCAGGTCGGTGACGTGGAACCGGCCCATGCCGCTGCCCGGCTCGGTCTCGTAGCCCTTGTCGCCGCGGACGCGCTGGTCGCCGCCGGAGCAGAAGGCCAGCGGCCCTTCGCCGGTGAGGATGATGACGCCCACGGAGGTGTCCTCGCGGGCGCGCTCGAACGCGTCCGAGAGCTCGATGACCGTCTGGGGCCGGAACGCGTTGCGCACCTCAGGCCGGTCGATGGTGATCTTCGCGATGCCGTCGCCGGAGGTCTCGTACCGGATGTCCGTGTACTCGCCTGCGGCCTGCCAGTCGACTGCCATAGCCTGCAACCCTACGAATGCACGTCGAGGCCTGGCTTCCTCGCGCCGCCGCGGCGCGCCCGGATCACCCCGCGATCAACGCGATCACGTACGCGCAGCTGCTCGTCCGCGCGCGCCGGGTGGCGGCCGGATTGCGGGACGCCGGCGTGGCTTCCGGGTCGCGCGTGGGGCTCGCGCTGCCGCCGTCGGAGGACTTCGCGGTCGCGCTCCACGGGTGCCTGCTGCACGGCGCCGTCATCGTCCCGCTCGACCTGCGCCAGCCGGGCGCGCACGACGTCGACCACCTCGTCACGGCGCTGCCGGACGGGGAGCCGTCGGTGGAGGAGCGCGAACGCCACGACCTCGACGGGCCCGCGATCGTCGTGCACACGAGCGGCACGACGAGCGCGCCGAAGCCGGTCGTCCTCTCGTACGGGAACTGGCTGTGGAGCGCGCTGGGCAGCGCGGTCGCGCTCGGCCACCCGCCCGACGAGCGGTGGCTGTGCGCGCTGCCGCTGACCCACGTCGGCGGGCTCTCGATCCTGCTGCGGAGCGCCATCGCGGGCACCACCGTGCTGCTCCACGAGAAGTGGGACACCGGGCGCGTCCTCGACGCCCTCGACGACGCCACGATCGTCTCGCTCGTCCCGACGACGTTGCGGCGGCTCCTCGACGCGGGCCTCCGCGAGCCGCGGCGGCTCCGCTGGGCACTGCTGGGTGGAGCGCCGATCCCGCCCGCGCTCCTCGACCGCGCCCGGGAAGCCGGCGTCGCCGTCGCGCCCACGTACGGCCTCACCGAGGCGTGCTCCCAGGTCGCCACCGACGGCGTCCCGCTCTTCTGCACGGACGTGACGATCGCGCCCGACGGCGAGATCGTCGTCCGCTCCCCGACCCTCGCGCCGCAGACGGGGGGGACCCTCCACACCGGCGACCTCGGCGCCTGGAGCAACGACGGCCGCCTGCGCATCACCGGCCGCAAGGCCGACACGATCGTCACCGGCGGCGAGAACGTCGCCCCCGCCGAGGTCGAGGCCGTTCTCGAAGCCCACCCCGCCGTCGCCGAGGCCGCCGTCCACGGCCGACCCGACGAGGAGTGGGGGGAGGCCGTCGTCGCCATCGTCGTCCCCACGGACGGCCACACGGTCAACCCCGAGGAGCTCCGCGCCCACGCCGCGCAGGCCCTCGCGCCCTACAAGGTCCCCAAGGCCTTCACCCTCCGCACCGACCCGCTCCCGAGGACCGGCAGCGGGAAGCTCCTGCGGCGCGAGCTGCTCGCTTAGCGGCGCCGCAACCGGATCTCGGTCATGACGCTGGAGGCGAGGTCGGAGAGCGTCTCCGCCTCCTCCGGCGACCACGCGCGCGGCTTGGTGTCGAAGACGCAGAGGGTGCCGAGCGCGTGGCCCTCCGGGTCGAACAACGGCACGCCCGCGTAGGAGACGACGCCGACGTCGGTGATGGCCGGGTTGTCCTTGAGCACCGGGTGCTCGCGGGCGTCGTCGACCAGCAGCGGCTCGCGTGACGCGACCGCGTGCTGGCAGAACGAGTGGGACAGCGGGGATTGGCGGTCGGACGCCCACGGCTCGCCCAGCCCGACGCACGACGCGAAGACCTGCCGGTCGCGATCCACGAGCGAGACCAACGCGACCGGCGCGTCGAGCACCTTCCCGGCCAGCCGCGTGAGCCGGTCGAACGCCGGGTCGTCGCGGATCTCCAGCAGCCCGCTCGCCTGCAGCGCGCGCAGCCGTTCCGGGTCCAGCACCGCGGGAGGGACGTCCGCGACGTCCGCGGCGCCGGCGCCCGAGCGGGTCCGCAGCACGCCCGCCGCGACCTCCTCCACGGTGAGCTTCAGGTCCTCGTCCCCGCGCTGCGCGGCGAGCGCGGCGACCCGCAGGATCGTCGCGTCGCGCACGAACTGCGCGGCGGAAACCCCCTGCACACGGGCCTCGCGCTCGAGCATCGCCCAGAGGGACTCGTCGAACCGGACGGTGGTGGCACGCATCGGCATGGTTCCAAAGACGCTACCGGATCCGATACCGCACAACGGAGGGCAAGGATGGAATTGGGTATGAAACGGCTCATACCGATTGCGCATCCAGGTGGCGCGCCTTAGCTTGGTTTGTGCCGATGCGCCACCTCGAGAACACCAGCCCCGACCTCCACCGTCTCGACGACGCACAGCTCCTTCGCCGGGCGTGCGCCGGCGACGCGAACGCCTTCACCCTCGTCCACGACCGCCACGCTCGCGCCGCCCTCAACGCGGCCCAGCGGATCCTCGGCATGACCCCCGCCGCCGAGGACGTCGTCCAGGAAGCCTTCGTCCAGCTCTGGAAGAGCGGCGACCGCTTCGCTCCCGAGCGCGGCTCCCTCCGCGCCTGGCTCCTCGTCGTCGTCCGCTCCCGCGCCCTCGACTCGCTCCGTCGCGAGAAGGTCCGCACGGAGACGGCCGGGCGCGTCCTCGCCGCCGTGCGGGACGAACCGCAGGTCGGCGCCGACGACGAGCTCACGCGCCGCGAGCAGGCGCGCGAGGTCCGCCACTGCCTGACCAGCCTGCCCCCCGAGCAGGGCCAGGTCATCGGCATGCTCTATCTCGCCGGCCGCACCCAGGCCGAGATCGCGGACGACCTCGACGTGCCGCTCGGCACCGTCAAGGGCCGCACGCGCCTGGCGCTCATCAAGCTCCGCACCCAGCTCAGCGAGCACTCGGCCGCATGACCAAGGGCATCCGCAGGCTCGGCCTCTCCGTCCTCTTCGGCGGCGCGCGCAGCGCGCACGTCGTCGCGGCGGGGGAGCTCGACATGGAGACCGTCCCCCTCCTGGAGGAGACGCTGCGCCAGTCGTGCCGCCGCGCCCGGCGGATCACGCTCGACCTCACGGCCGTGACGTTCCTCGACCTGTCCGCCGTCGCGCTGCTGTACCGCGCGGTGGGCAAGCTGGGCGCCGAGCTCTCGATCGTTCCCCCTGCCGGCGGCCCCGCGCGCCGGCTGCTTCGGACCAGCGGCGCCGAGCTGCTGCTCCCCGTCTGAAGCTCGTTCCCCGACGTCCCCCGCAGTTCCCCACCCCGGCTGAGAGCCTGGCCGCGCGCACGTCCCCCGCGCGCGGCTAGGCTCCGCGCCGTGGACGATCCCGACGAGTTCCGCGACCAGGCCCGCGACAAGTGGGACGAGGCCGCGCAGGGCTGGGAGAAGCGCCGCGCCGCCTTCCAGCGCGCGATGCAGCCCGTCTCCATGTGGCTGGTCGAGCGCGTCGCGCCGCAGCCCGGCTACACGATCCTCGAGCTGGCTGCCGGCCCCGCCGACACCGGCCTGCTCGCCGCCGAGCTCGTCCTCCCGGGCGGCAAGGTCATCCTCACCGACACGTCCGAGCAGATGGTCGAGGTCGCCCGGCGCCGTGCCGACGAGCTGGGCATCCGCAACGTCGAGGCGCGGCAGATGGACGCCGAGTGGATGGACGCGGAGACCGCCTCGGTCGACGGCGTCATCTGCCGCTTCGGCTACATGCTCCTCGCCGACCCCGGCGCCGCGTTCCAGGAGACGCGCCGCATCCTGCGTCCCGGCGGCCGCGTGACCCTCGCGACGTGGCGGGCGTTCGAGGACAACCCGTGGACGGCGACGATCTCCTCGGCGCTGAAGGAGCTGGAGCTGGTCGAGCCGGCGCCGCCCGGCGAGCCCGGGCCGTTCGCCTTCGCCGAGCCCGGCACGATCGAGCGGTACCTGGAGGACGCGGGCTTCGACGACATCGTGGTCCAGCCGCTCGACACGACGTTCGTCTTCGCGTCCGCCGACGAGCACTTCGAGCACCAGCGCGACATGTCGCCGACGCTCCGCTCCGTCGTCCCGCGCCTCTCGCCCGCTGACCACACGCGCCTGCGCGACGTGATCGACGTCAACCTCGAGCCGTACCTCCAGCCCGACGGCTCCGTCGTGCTCCCCGCTCGCGTCTGGGTGGCCGCGGCAACCGCCTGATCTGCGCGAAGCGCGCTAGTTTGCTCGGCCATGTACTACGACGACGACGCAGATCTCGGCCTGCTCTCGGGGAAGACCGTGGCCATCATCGGCTACGGCTCCCAGGGGCACGCGCACGCGCAGAACCTCAAGGACTCCGGGGTCGACGTCGTCGTAGGCCTCCGTCCTGACTCGAAGTCCGTCGAGCAGGCGAAGTCCGACGGCCTCCGCGTGACCGGCATCGCCGACGCCGCCTCCGAGGGCGACATCGTCATGCTGCTGACGCCGGACGAGCTGCACCGCGAGATCTGGGAGAACGAGGTCCGCGACGGCATCGCCGAGGGCAACCTCCTCCTCTTCGGCCACGGCTTCTCCGTCCACTACGGCGAGGTCGAGCCGCCCGCAGGCGTCGACGTCGCGCTCGCCGCCCCGAAGGGCCCGGGCCACCTCGTCCGCCGCCAGTACACGGAGGGCTCGGGCGTCCCGGGGCTCATCGCGATCCACCAGGACGCGACGGGCAACGCGAAGCCGCTGGCGCTGGCGTACGCGAAGGGCATCGGCTGCACCCGCGGCGGCGTCATCGAGACGTCGTTCAAGGACGAGACGGAGACCGACCTCTTCGGCGAGCAGGCCGTGCTGTGCGGCGGCGCGTCCGAGCTGGTCCAGGCCGGCTTCGAGACGCTCGTCAACGCCGGCTACGACCCGCAGATGGCGTACTTCGAGTGCCTCCACGAGCTCAAGCTGATCGTGGACCTCATGTACGAGAAGGGCCTGGCGGGCATGCGGTACTCGATCTCCAACACGGCCGAGTACGGCGACTACACCCGCGGCCCGCGCGTCATCACGGACGACACGCGCGCGAACATGAAGAAGATCCTCGAGGAGATCCAGGACGGGACGTTCGCGCGCGAGTGGATCGCCGAGAACCGGGCCGGCCAGGAGAACTTCAAGCGCATGCGCGAGGAGCAGGCGAAGGGCCAGATCGAGACGACCGGCAAGGAGCTGCGGTCGAAGATGGACTGGATCCAGACCGAGTTCTAGCGCCCGGCGCTGCCGCACCGTCACCGGTCTTGACGGACCGGTGACAACTGCCGCCCAAGCGCTCGATATGCTCGCCCAAGGCGCCGCCGCGACTGGCGTCTTGGGTGGAGCACCACCGGGAAGCGGCGGTCGCATCAGTCGCCGCGCGCCTGGGCACCTCTGTTCTGAACCACGAACTTCGGAGCTGTCCACCATGACGTCCACCGCGACGCTGGAGATCCCGCCAGACCTCAAGCCCTCCGACGGCCGCTTCGGAGCGGGCCCGTCGAAGGTGCGCCCCGAGCAGCTGCAGCACCTCGCCGAGCACGGCGTGGCGATCATGGGCACCTCGCACCGCCAGGCGCCCGTCAAGGGCGTCGTGCGCCGCGTGCGTGAGGGCCTGCACAGCCTGTTCGACCTGCCCGACGGCTACGAGGTCATCCTCGGCAACGGCGGCACCACCGCCTTCTGGGACGCGCTCGCCTTCGGCGTGATCCGCGACCGCGCGCTCCACCTCACCTACGGCGAGTTCTCCTCGAAGTTCGCCAAGGTCACGGGCGCCGCGCCGTTCCTGCAGGACCCGATCGTCGAGTCCGCCGACCCGGGCAGCGCGCCCACGCCGCGCGACGACGAGTCGGTCGACGCCGTCGCCTGGGCCCACAACGAGACCTCGACCGGCGTGATGGTGCCGATCGAGCGTCCGGCCGGCGACTCGCTCGTCCTCATCGACGCCACCTCCGGCGCCGGCGGCCTCCCGGTCGACGTGTCGCAGGCCGACGTCTACTACTTCGCTCCGCAGAAGTCCTTCGCCTCCGACGGCGGCCTGTGGCTCGCGCTCGCCAGCCCGGCGGCGATCGAGCGGATCGAGGAGATCGGCAAGTCGGACCGCTGGGTCCCGGACTTCCTCTCGATCCCCACCGCGCTGGAGAACTCGCGCAAGGACCAGACGTACAACACGCCGGCGGTCGCGACGCTCCTCCTGCTCGCCGACCAGCTCGACTGGATGAACACGAACGGCGGGCTGGACTTCACGGTCGGCCGCACGACCGCGTCGTCCGACCACCTCTACGGCTGGGCCGAGCGCACGGAGTACACGTCGCCGTTCGTCGCCGAGGAGGCCAACCGCTCGCTGGTGATCGGCACGATCGACTTCTCCGACGACGTGGACGCCGCCGCGGTCGCCAAGACGCTGCGCGCCAACGGCATCGTCGACGTCGAGCCGTACCGCAAGCTCGGCCGCAACCAGCTGCGCATCGCGATGTTCCCGGCCATCGAGCCGAACGACGTGAAGGCGCTGACCGAGTGCATCGAGTACGTCGTGGAGCACCAGTCATGACCAAGGTCCTCGTCGCCGAGAAGATCGGCCAGAGCGGGATCGACCTGCTCCGTGAGCACTTCGACGTCGACACCGCGTTCGACACGGAGGGCTTCGACCTCCCCGCCCGGATCGCCGAGTACGACGGCATCCTCATCCGCTCCGCCACGAAGATGACGGCCGACCTCATCGAGGCCGGCACGAACCTGCGCGTCATCGGGCGCGCGGGCGTCGGCGTCGACAACGTGGACGTCCCGGCCGCGACCAAGCGCGGCATCGTCGTCGCGAACGCGCCGCAGTCGAACGTCGTCACCGCGGCCGAGCACACGATGGCGATGCTCCTCGCCGTCGCGCGCAACATCCCGCAGGCGCACAAGTCGCTCGTCGAGGGCCGCTGGGACCGCTCGAAGTACAGCGGCGTCGAGCTGATGGACAAGACGCTCGGCATCCTCGGCTTCGGCCGGATCGGCCAGCTCGTCGCCGAGCGCGCGAAGGGCTTCGGCATGCGCGTCCTCGCGTACGACCCGTACGTGAGCGCCGAGCGGTACCGCGAGCTGGGCGTGGAGAAGGCCGAGGACTCGGACGCGGTCTACGCCGCCGCCGACTTCCTCACCCTCCACCTGCCCAAGACGCCGGAGACCGAGGGCTGGCTGGACGCCGAGGCGCTGGCCAAGTGCAAGGACGGCGTGCGCGTCATCAACGTGGCCCGCGGCCCGCTGATCGTGGACGAGGACCTGCAGGCCGCGATCGAGTCCGGCAAGGTCGGCGGCGCGGCGCTGGACGTGTTCCGGAGCGAGCCGATCACCGAGCACCCGCTCTTCGGCCACCCCAAGGTCGTCGTGACGCCGCACCTGGGCGCCTCGACCGCCGAGGCGAACGACCGCGCGGGCTTCCAGGTCGCCGAGCAGATGGTCGCGGCTTTGAACGGCGGGTCCGTCACCACCGCGGTGAACGCGCCGGCCGTCAAGGCGGAGGACCTCGAGGTGCTCGGGCCGTTCGTGCCGCTCACGCAGGGCCTGGGCCGGCTGGCCACGGCGCTGGCGGAGGGCTCGTCGGTGGAGCGGATCGAGGTCGAGTCGCTGGGCCGGATCGCCGAGCGCGACACCCGCCCGCTCGGCATCGCCGCGCTGCTCGGCGTGCTCGCCGGGCGCACCGAGGAGGAGGCGAACGCGGTCAACGCGCCGTTCCTCGCCGAGGAGCGCGGGATCCAGCTCGTCGAGACGAAGAACGCGCACGCGCGCGACTTCACCGACCTCGTGCGGATCACCGTCCGCACCGGCGGCAAGGACACGCGCGTGGTCGGCACGACGCTGGGCAACCGCGACCGGCCGCACCTGCTGGAGGCGTGGGGCCAGCGGTTCAACCTCCAGCTCACCGAGCACATGGCGCTCTTCCGCTACAACGACGTGCCCGGCCAGATCGGCTGCGTCGGCACGGTGTTCGGCGAGGCGGGCGTGAACATCAACTCGGCCGCCGTCGGCTACCGCACCGACGAGGACGAGGGCGGGGAGGACGGCGTCGCCGTCATGGTCGTCACGACCTCCGACCCGATCCCGGCCGAGCTGGTCGAGAGCATCGTCGGCCGCGAGGGCTTCCTCGACGGCCGCGCGGTGACGCTGGTCTAGCTCACCGCGACCGGGCTGAAGGACTCGGCCAGCGCTGCCACCAGGCGGCGCTGGTCGTCGTCCTCGCCGGCCAGCGTGCGCTGGTGGTGGGCGCCCGGGTCGGCGAGCAGCACGGTGCGGACGAGGTCCAGCTCGTCCGCGCAGCCCAGCGCGCGGGCGTGCGGCGCGCACGCCTCGAGCACCTCGTACGCCAGCTCGGTGACGGGCACGCGCGTGCCGCGGTCGGGGTCGATCAGCTCGGCTGCGGTGCCGTCGCGGGCGGCGAGGAACCGGTTCTCGTCGAGCACCTCCTGCGCGTGCAGGACGCGGGAGGACGCGTAGCCCTCCAGCACCTCGAGCCGCACGAGGCACTGCACGAGCGCGACGAGCGCCGCGGTGTGCTCGGTCGTCGACTGCGCGTCCATGATCCGCACCTCGACCGTGCCGTACTTCGGCTGGAGGCGGACGTCCCACCACAGGTACGTGTGATCGGGGAGCGCGCTGCTGCCGATCAGGAGGTCGATCGAGCGCGTCCAGTCCGCGTACGAGCTGAAGACCCGCGGGATCCCGACGCGGGGGAAGGCCTGGAAGAGGGGCGTTCGCGCGCTCGCGAGGCCGGTGTCTCGGCCCTGCCAGTAGGGCGAGTTCGCGCTGAGCGCGAGCAGGAGCGGGATGTGCGCGCGCATCTGGTTGAGCGCAGCGGTCGCGCCGGCGGGCGTCGGGATCCCGACGTGGACGTGGAGGGCGAACGTCGGCTCGCGGCGGGCGAGCGCGCGCATCGAGCCGAAGACCGCCTGATGGCGCTCGGCGCCCGCGACGCGCATGTCGTGCCAGATCGCGAACGGGTGGGTGCCGCTGCACGCGGCGCGCAGGTCGAGCGGCTCGAGCAGCTCGGTGAGGTGGCAGCGCAGCGACGCGATCTCGCCGACGGCGCTCTGCACGGAGCGGTGCACGCCGGTCTGGATCTCCACCGCCGCGCTGTGCGTCTCGGAGCTCACCTGCGCCTGCAGCTCGCCCGGCACGACCTCCAGGACGTCCTCGATCCGCTGCGCCAGGCCCCAGCTCCCGGGGTGGAGGAGCATGACCTCCTCCTCGACGCCGAGCGTGGCGGCGACCTCGTCCGCGCCGTTCCAGCGCGCCCACTCGGACTGCTTGCTCATCGCTCCAGCACCCACGTGTCCTTGCCTCCGCCGCCCTGCGAGCTGTTCACGACGAGGTTCCCTTCTTCGTACGCGACGCGGCTAAGGCCGCCCGGGATGGCCTGCGCGCGCTCGCCGTCGAAGGTGACGAACGCGCGGAGATCGACGTGGCGGGGTGCGAGCTCGCCGTCGATGACCGTGGGGTGGCGGGAGAAGAAGACGGTCTCCTGCGCGATCCACGCCTCGGGGTCGTCGCGGACCGTCGCCGCGATCTGGTCGCGCTGCTGCGGCGTCGCGGTCGGGCCGACGAAGACGCCCTCGCCGCCGTAGGCGCTGCGCGGCTTGACGACCATCTCGTCGATGCGGTCGAGGACCTCGGTCAGCCGGTCCGGCTCCGCGAGGTCGAAGGTCGGCACGGAGCAGATGAGCGGCTCCTCGTGCAGGTAGAAGCGGACCATGTCCTCGACGTGCGCGTGGACGAGCTTGTCGTCCGCCACGCCGTTGCCCAGCGCGTTGATGACCGCGACGCGGCCGTCCCTGAGGTGCTGTTCGAGCGCCCGGCCGACGGCGGTGCGCTGGCCGTTGACGTCGTTGAGCCGGTCGTCGTCGGTGCGGCGGTAGACGACGTCGACCTGGTCGAGGTCGAGCGTGTCGAGGGTGACGAGCGGGATGTCCAGACGCTCCGCCAGCTCCCGGTGCTCCCAGTGCGCGGTGTTGCGGATGCCGTCGGTGAGGAGGACGACGCGGGCCTTGTCGGGTCCGCCCGGCGCGGCGTTCCTGAGCACGCGGCCGAGCGCCTCGATCGCGGCGTCCTCCAGGTCGACGGGTGCGGGGTGCGCGCCGTCGGGCGCGGCGGCGTGGGGGAGAACGGCCCTGCGCGCGGCGAACGCGTACGCGAGGCCCGAGGGCGTGCGCAGGTTGTCCTCGAGCACCTGGAACTGGCCGGTCGGCGTGCGGACGATGTCGAGGCCCGCCATGCCGACGCGGATGCGCGGCTCGGCGAACTCGTCCAGCTCGGGCTCCCAGTAGTCGGCGCCGGTGATGACGCGCTCGGGGATCAGCCCTTCCTTCACGATCGCGCGGGCGCCGTGGATGTCGTGCATGAACGCGTCGAGCGCCTGCACCCGCTGCTCGAGCCCCGCTGCCAGCACGACCCACTCCTCGGGCGTGATCACGCGGGGGACGACGTCCACGCGGAACGCCTCGCGCTGCTCGCCGGCGCCAAACGCGCACCCCAGGTCGAGGAGCGTGCGGCGTACGGTCTTCACCGCCTCGTCCAGGTCGGTCTCCGCCAGCCGTTCGAGGATCTCGGCGTAGTGCTCGCGGGGCTTCCCGACGTCCTCGAAGCCTTCATCGAAGTACCCCTCCGGGTCGTACCGGTCCCCGCCCGGCGGAAGCTGCTCGAGCGCCGTCGTCGCTGCCATGTGCTGAGCGTTCACCGGAATGGCATGGAACGTAAACCGGTGCGACCCCGTCTTCATCCGCCACTCGGTCGGACATTCCGTTCCACCTGGTCGAATGCCGCGTGGTCGCGCTCAGCTCGGGTCGGGCGGTGCCCGCTGCCGTGGCTGGGCGGTGGCGGGTGGGTCGGTTGATGAGCGGGGTCGTCGGTCCCCGGACCGGTGGTCAGGTCGGCTCCGCCATAACTTCCCACTCGCTCGGCGCCCGGCGGCGAGTGGGAAGTTGTGCTCCCTATAGGCGCTTATGTTCCCACTCGTCGATCGGCGCGTGACGAGTGGGAAGTTGTGCGCGGGCGGGAACCCGCCCCACGGCGCGGACCGGGTCACGAGGGGTGGAAAACCGTCCGTCCTGGACGGCAACCCGCCCCTCGGCCGAGCGCCGTGCGCTTGGGGCGGGAAAGCGACCGCACGGAGAGCGCGACGACGAACCGCACACCCAACCCGCCGCCGCCCGCAGCCACCGCCCGAGCCCTTGGCCGGAACCCGAACGAGCGCGACCACGCCGCGCGTTCCGAAACGACGGCTGGTGAGAGAACGCCTACGCCGCCGCGCGGCGCTTGTGCGCCTCTGGCGTGCACGCGTCCATGAAGGTCTCGAAGAGGCGGTGCTGGTCGGGCGCGCCGAGGAGGCCCTCCGCGTGCCACTGGACGCCGACGACCCAGTCGCGGTCGACCGCCTCGAGCCCTTCGACGAGCCCGTCGTCCGCCCACGCGACCGCGCGCAGGTTCAGACCCAGCGAATCCGCCGCCTGGTGGTGGAACGAGTTGACCTGCGACGTCGTCGCGCCGAGGCCGTCGGCGAGGAGGGAGCCTGGCTCGACCCGGACGCCGTGGACCGGGATGTGCCCCGGCTCCTCCTGACGGTGGCCGGGAAGGTCCTGGATCAGCGTCCCGCCGCGCGCGACGTTCAGCGCCTGGAGCCCCCGGCAGATGCACAGCATCGGCAGCCCGCGCTCGAGCGCCATCCGCACGAGCGCGATCTCCGACCCGTCCAGCTCCGGCTCGGTCGGCCCCAGCTCGGGCGACGGTTCCTGCCCATACAAGGACGGGTGGATGTCCGGCCCGCCGGCGAGGACGATCCCATCCACGCGCGCGAGCAGCTCGCGGATCGACTCGTCCGACGAGAACGGCGGGATCACGACCGGCACGCCGCCCCCGCGCGCGACCGCCTGGGGGTACGTCAACCCCAGGGCCATCTCGCGCATCGGCGGCTCGCCCTCGGGGCGCTCGCGCACGGACTGCGGGGAGCGCAGCTCGGAGGTGGTGATGGCGATCAGCGGAGCGTGCACGGCACGGGCATGATGACGAACGGAGCGGCGGCCGGGGGCGCCGGTCAGGCGGCCGTCCTGGGCTTGCGCACGACGGTGGTCGTCGCGTCGACCGGACGCCCGTCGGCGGCCACGACCCGCAGCGGGACGACCGGCCGGCCCGCCCGGTCGTCGACGAGCTCCGACCGCGGCTCGCCCTCGGCGAACGCGTGCGCCTCGCCCCACTGCCGCAGGGCGACGAGCACGGGGAACAGGTCGAGCCCCGCCTCCGTCAGCCGGTACTCGTGGTACGGCCCACCGTCAGCGGCCGGCGTCGTCTCCAGCACCCCGTCGGCGACGAGCGCGCGCAGCCGGCCGGAGAGGATGTTCTTGGCCATCCCGAGCCGCCGCTGGAAGTCGTTGAACCGCCGCGCGCCGTCGTAGGCCTCGCGCACGATCAGCAGCGACCAGCGGTCGCCGACCACCGCGGTGGCGCGCGCGACCGGGCACGTGCTCGTGCGCAGGGCGGAGGCGCCGGGGGAGCTCATGCGGCAAGCGTAGGCCGACCGGTTGCAGAACGCAACCGCACTGCTACGTTCCGGCCCGGTGACGACTGGTATCGAAACGCAACCACCCCTGTTGACCGCGCGCGTCACGGCGACCGCCGCCGTCGCGTGCGGCGTCGCCGTCGCCACCATTGCGCTGGCGCAGCCGCTGCTCGCGACGATCGGGGAGGAGCTGGCGCTCCGCGAGGGCGCCGCCGGCGCTCTCGTCGCCGTCACCCAGGTCGGCTACGGCGCCGGGCTCCTGCTGCTCGTGCCGCTGGGGGACCTCATGCCGAGGCCGCCGCTCGTCTTCCGGCTGCTGCTCGCGCTCGCCGCCGCGCTCCTCCTCGCGGGGGCCGCCCCGAACGCGCCGGTCCTGCTGATCGCGATGGCGCTCGTCGGCGTCCTCGCCGTGGTGACGCAGGTGATCGTCGCCTGCGTGGCCGAGCTCGCGGCGCCGCACCAGCGCGGGCTGGCGCTCGGCATCGTCACCGGCGGGATCGTGGTCGGGATCCTGCTGGCGCGGACGTTCGCCGGGGCCGTGGCGGAGGTGGCCGGCTGGCGAGCCGTCTTCCTCGTCGCCGCGGCGATCGTCGTCGCCGCCGCGGTCGCGCTGCGGCGCGCCCTGCCGTCGCAGCACGCGCCGCAGGACGCGCTCCCGTACGCGGCGCTCGTCCGCTCCACCGTCCTCCTCGTCCGCGACCACCGCGCGCTGCGGG
>DATMVO010000089.1:0-8807 GCA_035563115.1 Solirubrobacteraceae bacterium | reverse complement strand
GGGCGACGCGCCGGGCTCCGGCGCGCGGATCAGCCACGCGCCGCGGTGCTGCGCGAGCACGCGGGCGGGGGTGAGGGAGGGGTCGCCGAGCGCTGCGAGCTCGGCGTCGAGCGAGGGTCGCCGGCCGAGGCCGACGGAGAGGGGATGCAAGGGAGGGTCCTCCGCAAGGGGTCATCACGTACACGGACACGTCGAGGTGGAGACGCGGACTCGACGAAGGCGCGCGCGGAGCGGCCCCGGAGTCCGTCTCTCAGGACGTGGCGGCGGTGATGTGGAGGCGGTGCTGCATCCGCCGAGCACCGTACTGCACGCGGCGGCGCGAGGGCAAGCCCCGCGCCGCCGCGATCACGACCTTCGGCCTACCCGAGCACCGCGTTCTGGCGGTACGTGAACGTGTAGCCGCCGAGCGTCGCCCGGAACGAGCTGCCCTTCTCCGGCACCACGACCGTGCCGGTCGCGCCGCTGCCGGTGACCGTCAGCCGCATCGAGGACGGGCCGTCCTCCTTCAGCGAGGCCGACGCGCTGACGCGGACGCCCGGCACGACCTCGTAGTTCAGGAGCCGCAGCCGGTCCTCGTCGACGATCATCCGCCCGCCGCGCAGGCCGCCGATGCGCAGCTTGCGCGCCGTGACCGACGCGTTCCCGGAACCGCCGCCGAGGACGAGCGAGAGGAGCTGGCGCTCGAGGTCGCGCAGCGTCACGTCGACCGCCACCGCGGTCCGCTCGACGGTCGTCGGCAGGTCGCCGCTGAGCGTCGGGACGTCCCGGAACGTCTTGAACGCCGGCGGCGCGACCGGGAGGAGCGGCGTGTTCTCGCACTGCGGCTTCGTGCCGCCGGCGAGGAACGCGGTGACCGCCTCGGCCGCGCAGCCGCTCACGTCCGTGGTGAGGACCGAGTGGCCGGTGTTCGGGACCGCGACGAGCGTCGCCTGCGGGTACTGCGCCGCCGTCCGGCGCGCGTCCTCGAGCGGCGTGCGCAGGTCGTCACGGCCGGCGAGCACGAGCACCGGGACGTCCGGGCCGCGGCCGGCGGACGGGACGTACGGCGGGTGCGGCGTCGCGGGCCAGCCGACGCAGAGCGCGGTCGCGGAGCTGGCGAGCGCCTCCGGGCCGAACGGCTCCCACGCCTCCGGCTGCGCGGTGAGCGTCTGCTCGAGCAGCGCCTCGCGGGTGGCCGGATCGGACTCCGGCGCCCACGGCAGGCGGCCCTCCGCGCACTGGGTCGCGAGGAAGCGGACCTCGTTGACGTCGGGCTCCTGCTCCTCGTCCTCGGGCTCGCCGCCGGTGACGCCGACCGCCAGGCGGAGCATCGGCGCGGCGTCGCCGTCGGCCGCGGCCGCGAGGGCCGCCGGGAGCGCCGTCCGCAGCGCCGGGTCGGCGTCGGACTGGCGGACCAGGAGGTAGACGTCGGAGGCCGTCAGCGCCAGGCTCCTCTTGCGGCCCGTGGGGAGCACGACGCGGCCGCGGAGCGGCTTCTCGCGCAGCGCCGTGACGACGGTGGCGAGCAGCTCGGCCGGGTCGCCGAAGATGGCCTGGCAGCCGGGCGGGAAACACGTCTCGCGCAGCACGCGCGGGATCGCGAGCGTCGGCAGCTTGGCCATCGCGTCGATCGCCTCGACCGGCGACGGCGAGTCGAGGATCACGGCCTGCGTGCGCTGCGGGTAGCGGCGCGCGTAGTCGCCGGCGACCTGGCCGCCGTAGGAGACGCCGAACGGGATGATCTTGTCGACGCCGAGCGCCGCGCGGATCGCGTCGATGTCGCGCGACTGCGCGTAGGTGGAGAAGTGCGCGCGGCGGGCGCCCAGCTCGGCGCCGCACTGGGCCGCCTTCTTGCCCGCCTCGTCGATGGAGGCGGTGACCGGGAGCGTCGACCCCGGGAGCGCGGCGCAGCGCAGCGGCGCGGATGTGCCGGTGCCGCGCGGGTCGGAGAAGACGAGGTCGTAGCCGGGCGCCACGTCCTGCAGCCCCTCGGCGAGGGTCGGCGCGAGCGGGAGCGCGGACTGGCCCGGACCGCCCGGGATGAAGAAGATGGTGCCCTTGCGCGCGCCCTTCGCCGGGTACGTCGCGACCTGCAGCTGGAGCTGCTCGCCGCCCGGGGTGGCGTGGTCGAGCGGGACGGGGACCGTCCGGCACTGCGCGCCCTTCAGCTCCGCGTCGGTGCACGGGGCGCTCTGCGCCTGTGCGGTGGCGGCCGGCGCGCAGGCGCCGATCGCGATCAGCGCGGCGATGGTCCGCCGCAGGTGGCCCGTCATGTTCTGCCCGTTCTCCTTGGCTCAGCGCCGTTCGGACTGCTCGACTGCGCGAGCCTCCCTGCCCGGGGTGACCGCGGGTCAAACGCGCCGGTTCGCGGTGCCTCCCGCGCCGTACCCTCGGAGCGGTGACGCCGCCGCTCGGGATCTACCTCCACGTGCCCTACTGCGCGGCGATCTGCGACTACTGCGACTTCACGAAGTACGTCGCCGGGGACCGCTCCGGCTGGGCCGCCACGGCCGCCGCGGAGGTGGCGATCGCGCGGCGGGAGCTGGGCGCGGCGGCGCGGCCGGTGGACACCGTCTTCTTCGGCGGCGGGACGCCCACGCTCCTGCCGCCGCGCGACCTGGCGGCGGCGCTGCGGGCGATCCGCGACGAGCTGGGGCTGCGGCCCGGCGCCGAGGTGACCGTGGAGGCCAACCCGGAGGACCTCACCGGCGCGGTGCTCGACGGGCTGCTGGAGGCGGGCGTGACGCGGCTCTCGATCGGGATGCAGAGCGCCGTGCCGCACGTGCTCCGCGCGCTCGGCCGCACCCACGATGCGACCCGGCCCGTCGAGGCGGCGCGGGCCGCGCGGGCGGCCGGGTTCGCGCACGTCTCGCTCGACCTCATCTACGGCGCGCCGGAGGAGTCGGGCGACGACTGGCGCGCGTCGCTGGAGGCCGCGCTGAGCGCCGAGCCCGACCACGTCAGCGCCTACGGGCTCACCGTCGCGCCCGGCACGCGGCTGCACGCGCGGATCCGGAGCGGAGCGTCGCCGGCGCCGTTCGAGGACGCGCTCGCCGACCGGTACCTGCTGGCCGAGGAGCTGCTCGCCGCGGGCGGGCTGCGCTGGTACGAGGTCTCCAACTGGGCGCGGACCGAGGCCGACCAGTGCCACCACAACGCCAACGCCTGGCGCGGCGGGGAGTGGTGGGGCGTCGGCCCGGGCGCGCACAGCGCGGTCGGCGGGCGGCGGTGGTGGAACGTCAAGCACCCCGCGCGGTGGGCGCGCCTGGTCGCCGAGGGGCGCGTGCCCGAGGACGGCGGGGAGGAGCTCGACGCGCCGCAGCGCGCGCTGGAGCGGCTGATGCTGGAGGTCCGCACCAGCGAGGGCTTCCCCGCAGGCTCCGAGCCAGCGCGCGAGCTGGCCCGCGACGGGCTGCTCGACCTCGACGACGCGCGCGGGCGCGCCGTCCTCACCCTCCGCGGCCGGCTCCTCGCCGACCTCGTCACCCGGAGGCTCGCGGCGGCATGACCTCCGCTTCGCCACCGCTGCTCGCGTCGCTGGCCGAGTCGCTGCGCGGGATCCGCCCGGACGGCGTCGAGCCGCCGCCCGCGCTCCTCGACGCGCGGGTGGAGCGGGTGCCGATGCCGGGCGACGCGCCACCGCTCCTCCTCGTCCGCCCGGAGGACTGGTCGGCCCTGCGCGCCGCCGAGCAGGAGGCCGGCCGCTCCGTGCCCTACTGGGCGGTGCCGTGGCCGAGCGGGCTGGCGCTCGCGCGCACGCTCACCGAGACGCCGCCGCCGCGCGGCACCCGCGTGCTGGAGCTGGGCTGCGGCCTGGGGCTGCCGTCCGTCGCCGCCGCCCGCGGAGGCGCGCGGGTGCTCGCCACCGACGGCTCGCCGGACGCCGCCGTCTACGCCGCGCACACGCTCGCGCTCAACGAGGTGGAGGCCGACGTGCTGCCCGCCGACTGGCGCGCCGCGGCCGACGAGCTGGAGGCCGAGCCGTTCGACCTCGTGCTCGCCGCCGACGTCCTCTACCTGCGCGAGAACGTCGAGTCGCTCGTCCGGCTGCTGCCGCGGTTCGTCAAGCCAGGCGGCGAGATCGTCCTCGCCGACCCGGGCCGCGCCGGCACCGCGGAGTTCCTCCCGATCGCCAGGCGCATCTGGCACCACACGGCCGAGCCGGCGGCGAGCGACCCGGAGCGCGTGAGGCTCCACCGGCTCCGCCCGCGTTGACCCCGCCGGCCGCTAGCCTGCCCGGCCGCATGCAGCGCACGACCCTCCTCTGGACCCTCGTCGTCTTCTTCGGCGCGTCGATCGCCTTCCGCGCCGTCCGCAACGCGACCGAGGACGAGCCGGTCGGGGTCACGCTCGCGCTGGAGGCGCTCGTCGCGGTCGTCCTCGTGCTCGTGATCGTCGCGATCGTGCGCCGTCAGCGCGACTGAGCCGCCTCGCCGAGCAGCGCCCGCACGTAGATCCGCGCGATCTGGACGAGGTCGTCGACCGGGACGCGCTCGTCGACCGCGTGCGCCAGCTCGATGCCGGACGGGCCGAGCATGACTGCCGGGATCCCGCGCGCGGTGAAGAACCGCATGTCGCTGCCGTAGGGGACGCCGATCGCGGGGGAGCGGACGCCGCGCTCGGCCTCCGTCGCGTCCGCCACGCGCGCGAGGAACGGGTGGTCCGGGGCGGTCGCGCCCGGCGCGTACTGCCCGCCCGTCCAGGCGATCGTCGCCTCCGGGCACGCCTCGTGCACCACGCGTTCGAGCGCGGCGCGCGCCTCCTCGACGGTCTCGTCGACCCGCACGCCGACGCGGCCCTCGAACGTCAGGAGGTCCGGCACCTGGCTCGACCACGCGCCGCCCTGGACCTTGCCGACGAGCAACGGATATGGCAGCTCGAGCGCGTCGAGGAGCGGGTGGCTGGGGCGGCCGTTGACGGTGCGCTCGTGCTCCTGCAGCGCCTGGTGGACGAGCACGTAGCGGTCGATCGCGCTCACGCCCTCCAGCCGCACCGCCGCGTGCGCGGGGACGCCGGGGATCGTGCCGTTGAAGGTGAGCGCGCCGGCCTGCGCGGCGGCGAGGCCGAAGGCCGTCGGCTCGGGGATCAGCGCGGCGTCGAAGCGGGCGTCGGCCTCCAGCGCGGCGAACGTGCCCAGGCCGCCGTCCTCCTCCGACGGCACCGCCTGGACGACGACCTCCAGCGGGAGCGCGGTGCCGGTCGCGCGCGCGGCCCGCGCGACGGCGCCGGCCGCGTGGAGCGCAGCGACGAGCCCGCCCTTCATGTCCGCCGACCCGCGTCCGTGGACGAATCCGTCCGCGATCGCCCCGCTGAACGGGTCCCGCTGCCACGGCTGCTCTCCCGGCCCGACGACGTCGAGGTGGCCGTTGAGCGCGATCCGCGGCGCGCCCTCAGGCCCGCGCAGCGTCGCCAGCGCGCCGAACAGCGAGGTCCGCGGCGCCTCCTCGCCGGGGTGGTCCGGGTGCGCGCGGAGCGCCTGCAGGTCGTGCTCGACGACCTCGCTCTCCAGCCCCTGCGCGGCGGCGAGCTCCGCGAACCGCTCCATCACCTCGCGCTCGTCACCGGTGAGCGAGGGGACCTGGACGAGTGTGGCGAGGTCGCGGGCGAGCGCGTCGGGATCGATGGCGGCGAGTGCGGCGTCGAGCATTCGGTGAAGAATGGCGGTATGAGCCGCGACGACGACGACTGGGTCGGCACCCCGCCCGAGGGCCGCTACACCCGCGACCGGGCCAAGCCCGACTTCTGGGCGCAGAACAAGCCGCTGGTCGTGGGCCTGTTCTACGCCGGCCTCTTCGTGCTGGCGATCGTCGTGGTGATCCTCGCCCTGTGAGCGATGCGACGGAGACGTGGCCGCTCTCGGCGGCCGCGACGCGGATGCTCCGCGACCCGAAGATCGACCGGCAGGAGCTGCTCAAGCTCGCGCTGAAGGAGCTCGTGCTGCGCGGCGTGTGGCGGATCGACCGGCGCGAGCGCCCGCGCCGCCGCGGGCCGGCGCGCGAGGAGCTCCACCTCGTCCCCGGGTCGGTGACCGCGCCCGACGCGCCGCCGCTGCGCCACCTGGACCGGCGCCTGCACGCGACGTGGAGCGGCGACGGATCGGAGTTGAGCAGCGTCGTCAAGTCGCTCGGCAGTGGGATCGGCGCCGACGTCCAGGCCGCCGCGCGCGACGAGCTGCGCGGCGAGGGGCTCGTGGAGGTCGAGCGGCGCAAGGTGCTGGGGGTCTTCCCGCGGACGGTCGTGACGCTGACGCCGTCCGGCGAGTCGTGGCAGCGCGCGTCCTACGAGCGCGAGGAGCGGATCGAGGAGACCGTCCGCGAAGGCGGCGCCTCCGGGGTGCGGGTCGCGACCCAGGCCGCGGCGCTCGGCGGGCTCGTCCTCCTGCTCTCGCCCGGCCCGCTGGCCGAGCTGGACGGCGCGCTCCGCCGCCTGAGCGAGGACGGCTTCGTCCCCGTCGCGGCTGACGGCGGCGCCGGTGCGGGCGGGGTCGACTGGGACTTCGACCTCTCGTTCCTCGACGGCATCGGCGACCTCGTCGGCGCTGCGTTCGACGGCGCCTTCGACTCCGCCGTCGATGCGGGGAGCAGCGACGGCGGAGGCGGCGACGGCGGGGGAGGCGGCGACGGCGGCGGCTCCTAGCGGCGGCTAGGCCGCGGCGGCGGCGCCGACGGCGCTCTCGTCCCGCGCGAGCGGGGAGGCGGCGTCGATCCAGAACGTCGAGTCGCCGAGCGGCTCGGCGAAGGCGTCGCCGCGGTCGACGAGCTCGAGCAGCTGGTCCTCGGCGGCGGCGTCGTCCGGCGCGAAGAACGAGTCCATCGCCAGGACGGTCGCGACCTCGCGGGTCGTCAGGCCGGCCGGGAACGCGCGGAGGATCTCGCTCACGTCGGACGGTGCGCGGCGGCGCTCGAGCGACGTGTCGAGGTTGGCGATCACGACGTCGTAGGCCTCCAGCGGCTGGAAGCCGCCGGCCTCGAGCGTGCGCCCGTCCTCGGTCTCGAAGAGCAGCGACGGGGCGGTGAAGCGGACGGGGCCGTCGGTCTGCGCGGCCTTGCCCTGGAACTCGGTCGGGCCGCCCTCGGCGGTGCGCGCCAGCGCGCGGTCGGCCTCGTACGCCTCGGTCACGGCATCGCTGTCGAGCTGCGCCATGACGGCCTCCACGTCGACGCCCGGCACGCGCGCCAGCGCCTCGCGGAGCGCGGCGTCGTCGTCGAGCGGCAGCGTCGTCGTGAACTGCACGAACTGCAGCGCGCGGAAGACCGGCTCCTCCAGCTCGGGCTGGGAGAGACGCGTCGCGACGACGGCGCGGCAGGCGCGGGCGGTCGCGGCCATGCGCGGCTTGGGCTCGCGCACGAACGGCTGGCCGAAGCGGCGGAACATCCGCTGCCCCTGGGCCATCTTGAGCGGGGTGTAGCCGCGGCCCTCGTACTCGGAGCGGTCCTCGGTGAGGCCGATCATGACGTGGCGCCAGCTGAGCTGATCGCCGTACCGCCACTGGAGGGCCGTGAGGAACGGCATCGCCGAGTACGCGAACGGGCACCCGGGATCGGTGATGTGGGTGACGGAGAGCTTGGCCATCGTCCCCACATTGTTGCACAGACAACGACGCGTGTTCGATCCGCGTCGACCTTCGGCGCGCCAGGCTCCTACGACACGATCCACTCGTTGAGGTCGAGCTGCTCGGGCGGCTGCTTGGCCTCGTCCTTCGGCCGGCCCGCGTGGCGCCAGTGGTCGGCGATCTCGCGCGCGGTGGCCTCGCGGTAGGAGATGTTCCGCTCCAGCGGGTCGAGCCGCAGGATGCCGGAGGAGTGGTCGATCGAGCGGACGCGCGCGTGGAAGAGGCGGCCGCGCTTGTTCACGAGCACGAGGTCGCCGGGATCGATGTTGCGCGTCCGCATGGTGCCGAGCCGAGAGGTTATGACGACCCGGCTCAGCGCCGGGTCGCCGACAGCTCCAGGCCGACCCTCGTCGCGAGCCGCCGCTCCGCGCCGCTGGCCAGGTCGACGGCGGTGAGCGTGGCGCCGCGCAGGACGTAGAGCGTGCCGCCGTCGTCGGAGAAGCCCGCGCTGTCGCCGAGGATGAGCCCGCCGGTCGGGACGATCGAGCGCACCACCGCGCCGCTCGCGACCTCGACGACGTCCATCCGGCTGAGGTCGCGCTCCTCCTCCGCGCTGTGCAGGAGGGTGAGCCGCGTGGTGCCGAACGCCGGCCCGAGGCCGGTCGCGCCGCCGACCGCGACCGGGAGCGGGCGCTGGGCGGGCGTCCCCGGCGTGAAGGCCGTCACCGTGCGCGCGCCCGCGGCGCCGTGCAGGACCGCGAGCTCGTTGCCCAGCCAGGCGACGCCGTGGGCGTCGGCGGGGCCGATGCGGACCGTGCCGCCCTTGCCGTCCGTGCGCCGCACGTACGCGCCGCCGGACTGGCCGGCCCACGCGATCCACGCACCGTCGGCGGAGAAGCGCGGGCGGACGGACTCGTCCTGCGTGACGGTGTGCGCCGCGCGCGAGGCGACGTCGATCACGCGCCAGCGGTAGCGGTCGCGCGCGAGGATCGTGCGCGCGTTGGCGGAGAGCTCGACCGTCTCGATGTGGTGCGGGGTGCTCCGCCGGCCCTTCTCCCGCTGGGTGAGCGTGCGGCCGCGCCGGCCGGAGACGAGCCGGATCGTGCCCTCCTCGGACCGCACGTAGGCCAGGACCCTGCCGTCGGCGGAGAGCGAGGGCGCCGCGCCGTCGCGCGCCACGATCCGCGGGGCGGCGCCGTCGGCGGCGACCAGGACCTGGCTCTCGTTGGGGCGGTCGACGGCGACGGCGGCGGAGGCGGCGGGTGCGAGGGCGGCG
>DATMVO010000088.1:0-2999 GCA_035563115.1 Solirubrobacteraceae bacterium | reverse complement strand
GCAGGCGCGGGCGATGGGCGCGCGGCGGCTGGAGCGGCTCGCGCGCCAGGCGCTGATGGCGGCCGGCCACGCGATCGCGCCGCCGCCGATCTCCGAGACGCTCACGCCGCCCGAGCGCCGCGTCTGCGAGCTCGCCGCCCTCGGCCTCGACGACCGCGAGATCGCGCAGGCGCTCTTCGTCTCGGTGAGCGAGGTCCGCGGCCACCTCCGCACCGCGCTCGAGAAGCTCGGCGTCGACGACCGCTCCGGCCTGCACTCCGCCCTCCGCGCCGCCTGAGGGGGCGAACCTCCGCCGCTCACGCCCTACCCCGGTGCGTGAAGGAGCTGGAGGAGGTCGTCCTCGAGATCGCCCGCGACGCCCTCGCGGACCAGGAGCGCCTCGTCGCGGGCATCCGCCTGCGCACCGGCACCCTCGTCGCCGCCCACGCGCTCGTCGCCTCCTTCCTCGGCACCCCCGTCCTCCGCGACACCGGCCTCACCCCCGCTGCCTGGCTCGCCCTCGCGTCGCTCACCGCGGCCCTGGCCCTCTCCGCCGTCGTCCTGTGGCCCTGGGATCTGCGGTTCTCGCTGCCCGCGTCCCGCGTGCACCGGCGGCTCGCTCGGCCTGCGGCACCGGCGCTCTCCGATGATCCGCGGAGCTGGATGCTCGAAGCAGCTCGCCTGCACGAGCAGGCACGGACACGGAACAACCGGACCGAGAAGCTGATGTCGCGCTGCAGCGGCGGGATCGCCGTCCTGCTCGTGCTGCAGACCCTCGCGTGGCTGGCGGAACTGGCGTAACGTGACAGGCGTGTCTACGCAACCGACACCCATGGACCGGTTCCACTTCACCCCGGAGGAGCTCGACGAGCTCACGATCAGCGAGCGCTACGGCGATCCGGACGAGCGCCGCCGGATCATGGAGCGCCGGCGCCGCCGGCGCGCACGGCTGAAGCGCGTCCTCTTCTTCTGGCGACGCTGACGGCAGCGCCTCCTCAGGCCGCCTGAGCGTAGGCTTCGCTCCATGGCGACCGAGCCCAAGGCTGCCGAGGAAGGCCTCACCGTCGCACCGATCGTCGGCAAGGACGATCCGCGCCGGTTCACCGACTCCGGCATCGAGATCCAGCACCTCTACACGGCCGACGACGTCCCGGGGGACCTCGAGGCGCGCCTCGGGGAGCCGGGCGCGTACCCGTACACCCGCGGCCCGCACCGCGAGATGTACCGCAAGCAGACGTGGACGATGCGGCAGTACGCCGGCTACGCGACCGCCCGCGAGTCCAACGCCCGCTACAAGTACCTGCTGTCCAAGGGCTCGACCGGCCTCTCCATGGCCTTCGACCTCCCGACCCAGCTGGGCCTGGACTCCGACGACCCGCGCTGCCTCGGCGAGGTCGGCCGCACCGGCGTCGCGATCGACACGATCGACGACATGCGCGCCGCGTTCGACGGCATCCCGCTCGACGAGGTCTCCACCTCGATGACGATCAACGCGCCCGCGTCCGTCCTCCTGCTGCTCTACCAGCTGGTCGGCGAGGAGCAGGGCGTGCCGTCCGAGAAGCTCCGCGGGACGACGCAGAACGACATCCTCAAGGAGTACATCGCCCGCGGGAACTTCATCTACCCGCCCGAGGGTGCGATGCGGCTCACCACGGACCTCTTCGCGTACTGCAGGGAGAACGTGCCCAAGTGGAACACGATCTCCATCTCCGGCTACCACTTCCGTGAGAAGGGCTGCTCCGCCGTCCAGGAGGTCGCGTTCACGCTCTCCAACGGCATCGCGTACGTGCAGGCGGCGATCGACGCGGGCCTGAAGGTCGACGACTTCGCGCCCCGCCTGGCCTTCTTCTTCAACGGCCACAACAACGTCTTCCAGGAGGTCGCGAAGTTCCGCGCCGCCCGGCGGATGTGGGCGAAGATCATGAAGGAGCGCTTCGGCGCGGAGAACCCGAAGTCGATGATGCTGCGCTTCCACACGCAGACCGGCGGCGTGACGCTCACCGCGCAGCAGCCGGTGAACAACATCGTCCGCGTCGCGCTGCAGGGCTTCGCCGCCACCGCCGGCGGCACGCAGTCGCTCCACACGAACGGCTTCGACGAGGCGCTCGCGCTCCCGACCGAGAACGCGGCCCGGATCGCGCTGCGCACGCAGCAGATCCTCGCGCACGAGTCGGGCGTCACCGACACCGTCGACCCGTTCGCGGGCTCGTACTTCGTCGAGGGCCTGACCGACGAGATCGAGGCACGCGCGACCGAGGTGATCGCCAAGGTCGACGAGCTCGGCGGCAGCGTCAACGCGATCGAGTTCATCATGAAGGAGATCGACGAGTCCGCCTGGGGCTACCAGGAGCGCTACCGCCTCGAGCAGGACATCGTCGTCGGCGTCAACCGGTACGTCGAGGACGACCCGGACGTGCCGGACACGCTGAAGGTCGATCCCGCGACCGAGCAGGGTCAGGTCGACCGCCTGAAGGAGTTCAAGGCGAACCGCGACCAGGAGCTCGTCAAGCAGCGGCTGGACGAGATCCGTGCGGCGTCGCAGGGGACCGACAACCTGCTGCCGGTCCTCCGTCAGGCGCTCAAGGACCGCTGCTCGCTGGGCGAGGTCTGCGGCGCGATGAAGGACGTCTTCGGCGCCTACCAGCAGCCGGCGAGCTTCTGAGCTAGCGCCTCGCCGCCCGCGTGAGCGTGAGGGGGCCGTCCACCGTGACGGCC
The DNA here is from genome assembly GCA_035563115.1 of Solirubrobacteraceae bacterium. Classification (GTDB taxonomy): domain Bacteria; phylum Actinomycetota; class Thermoleophilia; order Solirubrobacterales; family Solirubrobacteraceae; genus CADCVT01. The sequence goes on along the minus strand of DATMVO010000088.1, from coordinate 305 downwards.
TTCCCACTCCGCGGGGTGACGGTGATCCGCACCGTCGCCTTCAGCTTCGACACCCGCCGCAGCTTCGCCCGCCCGGTCTTCGTGGCCGAGAGCGCGATCCGCGCGGCGCCCGGCTTGGCGAACCGCCGCGTGCCCTGCACGAGCACGCGCTTGCCGGCGACGATCCGCAGCCGCACCGTGCCCGCCAGCGGGCTGGAGAGCTTCAGCGTCGTCGGCTTCGCGAGCCGGCGCGCGCCCTGGGCGGCCAGCTCACCCTGGAGCGACGCGAGGAGCCGGCGTGCGACCGCGGCCGGCGTGGCAGCGGC
>DATMVO010000087.1:0-4306 GCA_035563115.1 Solirubrobacteraceae bacterium | reverse complement strand
CGCAAGGCGGGCGCGCTCGTCGTGCTCGCCGACGGGGAGCCGGCGATCTACGTCGAGCGCGGCGGCCGCGGCTTCACGACCCTTGTCGAGGACGACGACCCCCGGCTGCGCCCCGCGTTCGAGGCGCTCGCCGAGTTCGTCCGCGCGGGCAAGATCAAGAAGCTCGACGTCGAGCGCGCCAACGGCGAGCCCGTCGTCGGCGGCCCGCTCGAGCCACTCCTCGTCGACCTCGGCTTCCGCCTCGGCCCCAAGAAGCTGACGCTCACCGCCTAGCGGCGGCTACCCAAAAGCGGCAGAGTTTCTAGTCGTCCGACCTAGAAGCGAACATATGTTCGTACTGTGACCCCCCGCGACGCCGCTCTCGGCCGACTCATCCTTCTAGCCAGCGCCTACGCCCCGGCGGCGATCATTATCGGCCTTCGCGCTATGCCGGCGACCGAGGCGCGCCTGTCCCTTTGCGCCGGACTCATCGGCCTTTGGGTCTGGGCCGCGTTCCTATGGTGGCTGCCGCGCGCACAGCCGAGACCCGTCGTGATCAACCAGGCGCAGCCAGTCGATCCTGAAGTGACCGGCTATATCGTCTCCTACCTGCTTCCAGTCGTCGCCGCCGCCTCGCCAAAGACCGGAGATCTCCTCGCTTATGGTGTGTGTGCAGCGTTGATCCTCGTAGTCGCTTGGGCAGCGGACCTCGGCGCCGTAAACCCTCTCGTGTACCTTTTTCGCCTCCGCGTATCGCGAGTGCTCGTCAACGGTCACCCCACCGTCGTTCTGGCACGAGGCGTGCCGACAGACGGGCAGGCCACCATCACTCGAGCTGCTGGCGTTACGTTCGTTCTTCCACAATCCAGCGAACCAGGCAATGCCCCCCACGAACGCCCTTGAGGTACTGCTTGCTCGACGTCCGAAGCCGGGCGAGGCAGCACTTGGTCATGTCAATGTTTCGGCTAAGGGACGTCACGAGCTTGACAAGATCGTCAGCAACATCGCGCTAGCGCTTCAAGGGCGTACAGAAGTTCCGTATCACCCCGACGGGTACGCCGAAGACCACGAGGTCATGGCGACGGGCTTGAACGGGTTCGACCAATGGTTCCAGGCCAAGGCCCCGTGGAGCCTCGAGCGCGTCGTGGGCGAGCTTCGGTCGACTAACACGCGCCATCCTCTCGACGAGGCAGACGTCCGCGACGGCCATTGGGGTTTCTACGCCATCCGTACTCCCGCGGGGAACACCGATGCCATCGTCGTACGCGGGAAGAGCCCCACGTACGGGCTCGGGAGCCAGAGCAAGTTCTTCACGACGCTGGTGGGCACGCAACTCGTACCGGTGGACACTCCGCTCGTCGCGTTCGAGCACCGAGCCGATCTGGTGGTGCTCGGCCAGAAGGTCTTTGTGTTGAACCCCCGTCGCGTGGAACAACTTCTTGTTGATGCAGACGAGGTTAAGGCGCGGGCACCGCAGACAACTCAGGCTTTCGCCCAGAAGCTGGCGGCTCCGTTGAGCCCTTCCACCGTTGACGCAGTCCAACGGGCATGCTCACGCAACGCCAACGTCGCCCGGCGCGTGGAGCGACTGATACGTGACGGCGCACTCTCTCGGGTCACCGCGAGCGAGGTGCGCGCAGCCCTTCCCGACGCTGGCTTGAAGCGGTCTGACTTCGGCAAAGGCTCGGTGCTGGACGCGGGAACGGAGCCACATGCAGTGGTTCTCATTGATATCGCGGCAGATCTCTACTACCAGCCCAGGTTTCAGTCGGCTCCTCGCCGCGTCGCGAGCTACCGAAACCTCAACTAGTCCGCAACCAGTCACCCTGCGAAAGACGGGCAGCCGAGCGCGCGGCGAAGGCGGAGCCCGAGGTGGCGCTGGCGAGGACCCGAATACGGCGCGGTGGTGGTGTGATCACTGGCTACCCGGCGAGAAGCTCCTCGCCGAGGTGCCGCCGTGCGTCGAGTACTCGCTCACGCCGCTCGGCCTCACGCTCATCGAGCCGCTCACCGCCGTGCGCGAGTGGACCGAGCAGCACCTGCCGGAGGTGCTCGCCGCGCGCGAGGCCGCCGATGCCGCGGCGGCCGGCGCGAGCGCAAGCGCCGCCTAGTCCAGCAGGCTCCAGGGGTCGAACGCCTCGATCGGGATGACGCGCACGCGCGGCAGCGCGACCGTGAACGCCCCGACGTCGTCCTCGAGGTCGAAGAGCTGGAGGCCGTCCGCGACGAGCTCGGTGAGCTGGGTGCTCATCAGCTCGCGGAAGCCGAGGAGGCCGACGCGGCGGGCGGGGTTGCGCACCAGCGGCGTGACGTGGGGCGCGAAGTCGCCGTCGTGGCTGGCGAGGAGGACGTCGCCGCGGTTGCGCTCGGCCAGCGCGTCGAGCGTGCGCTGGATCGCGATGTCGACGACCTTCACGTCGGACGGGCCGCTCAGCAGCACCGGCCGGTACTCCAGCGCGGTGATCGCCTGGACGAAGCCCATCGGCACGTTGGTCGAGCCGTTGAGGAAGAACAGGCCGCGGACGGGCTGCTCCCACACGCGCTGGGCGTGGTCGCGCACCCGCTCCCAGCGCGGGCGCTCCTCCGGCGCGGGCCGGCGCCCCAAGAGGCTCCCGCCCAGCGTCGCGTCGATGTTCTCCCCGTCGATGAGGAGGAACGTCTCTTCGGGCGGCGCCATGGCGGCGAACCCTACCGGCGCTTAGAGGCGGATCGACATGACGTAGTGCGGGCCGATGTCCGGCAGCTCGAACTCGTCGCTGTCGTAGGCGAAGCCCTCGTGCTCGTAGAACCCGCGGGCGCCGGCGCGGGCGTTGCACCACACGCGGGTGCCACCCTGGTCGCGGACGTGGTCGAGCACGGCCCGCAGCGCGAGCGCGCCGAAGCCGCGGCCTCGGACACCCGGGTCGGTCGCCATGCCGCGCAGGCGCCAGTCGCCGGGCTCGGCGCCGTCCGGATGGCCCTCGGGCGACACGGTGGCGACCCCGACGATCCGCCCGTCCTCCTCGCGCGCCGCGGCGTGGAAGGTCTCGGGCGCGGCGTCGGTGGGGTACATCGCCGTCTCGACCGGCTGGCCGGCGCGCAGCACGGCGTGCCGCAGCGGGACGACCTCTTCGGCGGTGACGGGTTGCACGGGCACGCCCAGGAGCCTAGGACGGGTCCTCTACCCTGCGCGCCCGTGCTGGGCAGACGGCGTCAGGTCCGGGCCGCCGGCGGGGCGGTGATGCGGTCGCGCGAGGGTGGCGGCGTGGAGATCTGCGTGGTCCACCGGCCGCGCTACGACGACTGGTCGCTGCCCAAGGGCAAGCTCGAGCGCGGCGAGACGTTCGAGCAGGGCGCGCTGCGCGAGGTGCTGGAGGAGACGGGTCTGCGCTGCCGGCTGCGGCAGGAGCTCGAGGAGGTGCGGTACACCGACCACAAGGGCCGGCCGAAGCTCGTCCGCTACTGGCTGATGGACGTCCGCGAGGACCACGGGTTCAGGCCCAACGAGGAGGTCGACGAGCTGCGCTGGCTCGAGCTCCCGGCCGCCGCGGCGCTCATGTCGTACGAGCACGACTCCGAGCTCGTCGCCTCGCTCATCTCCGGGCGCCCGAGCGCCTAGGCCAGCGCCACCGCGAGCGCCGCGGTGACCGTGTGCGGCTGCTGCGTGAGCTGCCGCCAGGTGATGCGGACGACGGTGTAGCCGGCGGCGGTGAGCCGGACGCCGCGCTCGCGGTCCTCCTCGAACGACCGGCGGTCGCCGTGGAACTCGTAGCCGTCGACCTCCACGGCGACCCGCTGCTCCCGCCACACCGCGTCGGGCTGGATGCCGGCGACGTCGACGTTGGTCTCGGGGAGCGGGAGCTTCGCCGCGCGGACGAGCTTCAGCAGGAGGATCTCGGCGTCCGAGCGGGTGAACCGCGGTCCGGTGTGGAGCGCCTGCGCGACGCGGCCGGTGGCGCGGCGGTCGAGCTCGGCGCGGGTCGTGAGGTTGCGCCGGACGGCGGCGGCGATCACGGCTTCGAGGGTGTCGGGGTCGAGGCTCGGTGCGGTGTCGAGGATCGTCCGGGCCGGGCTCGTGACCGCGAGACCCTGGACGCGGCGGATGTCCTTGCGGGGGAGGTCGGCCGTGCGGTGGAACGTGAGGCCGGCCCGCGACCGGCGCTGGCTCGTCGTCGTCACGTGGACCGTCCGCTCGTCCGGCGGGGCGGGGAGGCGCCAGAGGGTGAGCGCGGTCGCGCGGCTCAGCGCGTCGCCGGGTCCGGCGGCGAGGAGCGCGGCGAGCTCGTGCTGGAGGACGAGGCCGACGCGGCGGCAGAACGCCTCGGGCTCGTCGGCTGCATCGGGCTTC
>DATMVO010000086.1:0-2536 GCA_035563115.1 Solirubrobacteraceae bacterium | reverse complement strand
CGAGGCCCACGAGTCGAGCTTGTCGGGGAAGTCGCGCTCGTCGGTGAAGCCGAGCATGGCGCGGAACTCGGGCGACCAGCGGAAGGCGTTGTCGGGGTTGACCGGGTCGCCGGCGATGACGTCCATGTCCCACAGCGCCATGCCCGACGCCTTGAGCACCAGCTCGAAGCGCACCTGCGCGTCCGCGGCCACCGCCTCGAGCGCCGCCGCCTCCTCCGCTGCCGCGTTGGCGTCCTTCCTTCGTGACCACATCTGCTGCCGTGCCTCCTGCCGAATCCGCTGCTGTCCCCCGGGTGATCGACGTACGCCGCAGCCCGTTGAGACGACCTGGCGCGCGGCAGCGTGATCCAGGCCGCGCTGGCGCCCGCGGCTACATGACGCCGGCCATGGCGGTCTGGTGGCGAGCCGACTCGCCGGCGCTCTGCGCTTCCTGTGCGGTCTTGTAGCGCTCGTAGCCGACGGCGAGCGGGTCCCTGGTCTGGGGGTGGTCGAAGCGCCAGCGGTGGTGGCCGGACTCGGGGTCGACGAAGGTCGCGACCTCGAGGTCGACGCCGGTCTCGGCGAGGCGCTCGGCGGCGCGGTGGGCGGCGTAGCGGGACTGGAAGGGCTCGGGCGGCGCCGCGGCGATGTGCCCGTCGCTCGCCCAGAGGCGCCACGCGTACGTGCCCGCCTCGTGTTGGATGTCGAAGCTCCACATGGGACCCCGCCGCCATGCCCGCCACGCGCCGCGGCTACACGACGACGGACGGACGGCGGGATCTGCGACAGCTGTCGCACGCGGCGCGGCGAACCTGCGACGCGCACCCGCTGGTAGCGGAGGCCCGCTGCGGGGAACCTTCTCCCATGGCCGCGCTCACCCAGAAGACCGGCGACCTCGACGCCGCGATCGTCGCCGTCGGCACCGACCTGGCCAAGCGCATGCCGGCGCCCGGCCCGCTCTCGCCGGCTCGCGCCGAGCGGCGCATGACCGAGATGCTCACGGAGGACCCGGCGCTGCGCGCCGCGCTCTTCCGCTTCGTCGACGTGCGCCCCGCGTGCACCACGCCCGCCGACGTCACCCGCCACCTGCAGGAGCTCCTCGACGACGCCGACGAGTCCCGCACCGCCCGCCGCGCCGGCCGGCTCGTCGGCGCGCCGCTCGCCAAGCGCCCCATCGCCGCCGCCGCGGCCCGGGGCGTCAACCACATGGCGCACCGCTTCATCGTGGGGGAGGACGCCGCGAAGGCGCTCCCCGTCATCGAGCGGCTGTGGCGCGACGGCGTCGCGACCACCGTCGACCTCCTCGGCGAGGCGACCGTCACCGAGTCCGAGGCGGACCGGTACGCGCAGCGCTGCGAGGAGGCCCTGCGCACCCTCACCGCCGCGGCGCCCAACTGGTCCAACCAGTCGGCGAACTGGTCGGACCAGTCGCTGCTCGAGCGCGACAGCTCCGGCGCACTGCCCCGGGTGAACCTGTCGGTGAAGGTCTCCGCGCTCACCCCGCTGCTGCGCGCCTCCGCGCCCGAGCGCGGGATCGAGGGCGCGCGCGACCGGCTCCGCCACCTCCTGCGCGTCGCCCGCGACACCGGCGCGCACCTGCACGTCGACATGGAGTCGCTCGACACGCGCGAGGCGGTCACGCGGCTCACCCTGGAGCTGCTGAGCGAGCCGGAGTTCGCCGACGGCCCGTCGGCCGGGATCGTCCTCCAGGCCTACCTCACCGACTCCCCGCAGCAGCTCGACGAGCTGCTCAGCTGGCAGCGCGCGACGCCCCGCGCGTACCCGCTGACGATCCGCCTGGTGAAGGGCGCGTACTGGGACCACGAGGTGGTCGAGGCCGCGCAGCACGGCTGGCAGGCGCCGGTCTTCACGGACCGCCGCGCGTGCGACCGCAACTTCGAGGCGCTGACCAAGCGGCTGCTGGAGGCGGTGCCGGACGTGCGGGTCGCGATCGCGTCGCACAACCTGCGCTCGATCGCGCACGCGTGCGCGTACGCCGACGCGCTCGGCCTCGACCGCGGCGACCTGGAGCTGCAGGTCCTCCGTGGGCTCGGCGACGACACGCAGGCGGCGATCGCCGCGACGGGCCGCCGCGTCCGCACCTACTGCCCGGTCGGCGACCTCGTCGCCGGGATGGCGTACCTCGTGCGCCGGCTGCTGGAGAACACCGCCAACGACTCGTTCCTGGCCGCGACCGCCGCCGGGACCGACCCGCTCACGCTGCTGGAGGCGCCATGACCCTCGCCCCGTTCGCCAACGAGCCGCTGCTCGAGCTGCGCCGCGCCACCGTTCGCGAGGAGGCGCTGCGGGCGCTGACCGAGCTCGACGCGCGGCTCCCGCTCGAGGTCCCGATGCTGATCGGCGAGGACGTCGTGCGCGACGGGGACCGGTTCGACTCGGTCGACCCCGGGTTGCCGGGCCGCGTCGTCGCACGGGCGACCGCCGCGACGGCCGAGCACGTCGGCGAGGCGATCGCGCGGGCCGAGCGCGGGTTCCGCGACTGGTCGCGCCGGCCGGCCGAGGAGCGCGCGGCCGCGCTGCTGCGGGCGGCGGAGCT
>DATMVO010000085.1:0-6330 GCA_035563115.1 Solirubrobacteraceae bacterium | reverse complement strand
CCAACTTCGCTTCCCCTCGTAGGAAGGACCAAGCAGCACCATGTTCGAGCGATTCACAGAGCGCGCCAGGCAGGTGGTCGTTCTCGCGCAGGAAGAGGCGCGCACGCTCAAGCACAACTACATCGGCACCGAGCACATCCTTCTCGGGCTGCTGCGTGAGGAAGAGGGCCTGGCGGCCCGAGTCCTCGAGTCGCTGGACATCACGGTCGAGCGCGTGCGGGCGCAGGTCGTCCGCATCGTCGGCTCCGGCGAAGAGGTCACTTCCGGCCAGATCCCCTTCACGCCGCGTGCCAAGAAGGTGCTCGAGCTCGCGCTTCGCGAAGCGCTGAGCCTCGGCCACAACTACATCGGCACCGAGCACATCCTCCTCGGCCTCGTGCGCGAGAACGAGGGTGTCGCGGCCCGCATCCTGCTCGACTTCGACGCGGACTCCGAGAAGATCCGCAACGAGGTCATCCGGATGCTGTCCGGCCCCGGCGGCCGCCGCTCCGGCGGTCAGGGTGGGCAGGGCTCCGGTGGCGCCGCGGGCGCTCAGGGCGAGGGCAAGAAGTCCTCGAAGCTGCTCGACCAGTTCGGGCGCAACCTGACGAAGCTCGCCGCCGACGGCAAGCTGGATCCGGTGGTCGGTCGCGAGACCGAGATCGAGCGGATCATGCAGATCCTCTCCCGCCGGACCAAGAACAACCCGATCCTCATCGGCGAGCCGGGCGTCGGCAAGACGGCCGTCGTCGAGGGCCTGGCCCAGCAGATCACCCATGGCGACGTGCCGGAGCTGCTCAAGAACAAGCAGATCTACACGCTCGACCTGGCGGCCCTCGTCGCGGGCTCCAAGTACCGCGGCGAGTTCGAGGAGCGCCTCAAGAAGGTGATGAAGGAGATCACCCAGCGCGGCGACATCATCCTGTTCATCGACGAGATCCACAACCTCGTCGGAGCGGGTGCCGCGGAGGGCGCGATCGACGCCGCCTCGATCCTGAAGCCGGCCCTCGCCCGTGGCGAGCTCCAGACGATCGGCGCCACCACGCTCGACGAGTACCGCAAGTACTTCGAGCGCGACAGCGCCCTGGAGCGCCGCTTCCAGCAGATCCGCGTCGACCAGCCGTCGACGGAGGAGACCGTGCAGATCCTCAAGGGCCTGCGCGACCGCTACGAGGCGCACCACAAGATCAACATCACCGACGAGGCGCTCGAGGCCGCGGCCGAGCTCGCCGACCGGTACATCTCCGATCGCTTCCTGCCGGACAAGGCCATCGACCTCGTCGACGAGGCCGCGTCCCGCATGCGCATCAAGTCGATGACGTCCCCGCCCGTGTACCGGGAGCTCGAGGACGAGATCGAGCAGACGCGCCGCGCCAAGGAGAACGCGATCGAGGCGCAGGAGTTCGAGAAGGCCGCGTCGCTCCGCGACAAGGAGCGCCGGCTGACGAACAAGAAGCGCGAGCTGGAGGAGCGCTGGGAGTCCGGCGAGTCCGGCGAGCGCGCCTCGATCGGCGAGGAGGAGATCGCCGACATCGTCTCCATGTGGACGGGCATCCCGGTCTTCAAGCTCACCGAGGCCGAGACCCAGAAGCTCATGCGCATGGAGGAGGAGCTCCACAAGCGCGTCATCGGGCAGCACGCCGCCGTCGAGGTCATCTCGAAGGCGATCCGTCGCTCCCGTGCGGGGCTCAAGGACCCGAAGCGGCCGACCGGCTCCTTCGTGTTCCTCGGGCCGTCCGGCGTCGGCAAGACCGAGCTGGCCCGCACGCTCGCCGAGTTCCTGTTCGGGGACGAGGACGCGATGATCCGCATCGACATGTCGGAGTACATGGAGAAGCACGCCGTGTCCCGGCTCGTCGGCTCGCCTCCCGGCTACATCGGGTACGACGAGGGCGGCCAGCTCACGGAGGCGGTTCGCCGCAAGCCGTACAGCGTGCTGCTCCTCGACGAGATCGAGAAGGGCCATCCGGACGTCTTCAACATCCTCCTGCAGATCCTCGAGGACGGTCGCCTGACCGACTCGCAGGGCCGCACGGTGGACTTCCGGCACTGCATCGTGATCATGACCTCGAACATCGGGGCCTCGGAGATCGCGCGCAACACCCCGCTCGGCTTCTCGGTCTCGGAGGACGAGACGGGCGTGTCGTACGACGACATGAAGACCCGGATCATGGGCGAGCTGAAGAAGGTGTTCCGGCCCGAGTTCCTCAACCGGATCGACGACGTCATCGTCTTCCACAAGCTGCAGAAGACCGAGATCAAGCAGATCATCGACCTCCTGCTGCTGCGGATCCGCGAGTCGATGGCCGAGCGCGAGCTCCAGCTCGACCTCACCGAGTCCGCCCGCGACCTCCTGGTCGACAAGGGGTGGGACCCGGCGATGGGCGCCCGGCCGCTGCGCCGCGCGATCCAGCGCTACATCGAGGACCCGCTGGCGGACTTCGTCCTCCGCTCGCAGCTGGACCCGGGCGCGACCGTCATGGTCGACACGCTCGAGGACGGCCGCGACCCGGAGGAGGGCGAGGAGCCGATCAAGCTCTCGATCATCGAGCCCAAGAAGGTGCCGGCCGCCGTCGGCGCCGGTGGCTCGGACGACGCGGCCACGGACGAGGGCTCCGACGCCCCCGCCTCCGAGGACGCGCCCCCGGCCGCTGAGGCGACCGAGTAGGCGCCTCCGCCGCATAGCTGTGACACGAAGGGCGGCCTCTCGGTCGCCCTTCGACGTTCTCGGGCCGGAGTCGCCGCGCTCGTTCGGGGCCGCTCTGGAGTCGTGACCGTCGCTGCACGGCGGGCAGCGAGAAGGAAGGGTCGGTAGGTCCGCGTTCGTCTGTGCGGCGCGAGCGGAACTTTCCGCACCCTCACCGCCGACGTTGCGCCGAGGGTGCGCTGGGTTCCGCATAGCGGAACTCTCCGCACCCTCGCCGCGGCCCATACGGCGAGGGTGCGCTCAGTTCCGCTCTCGCGGGAATCTCCGCACCCTCACCACGTCCGGCACGGCGAGGGTGCGTTCGTTCCCGCTGGGCGGGAATCTCCGCACCCTCGGCGACGCGCCGGGGGTGAGGGTGCGTTCTTTCCCGCCGGCGGTGCGGGGAAGGGTCGGAAGGTCCGCGTCCGTGTGTGTGGCGAAGCGGAACTGAGCGACCCCTCACCCTCGGCGCTTCGGTGAGGGGTCGATCATTCCCACCGCCACCGCCACCGCCACCGCCACCGCCACCGCCACCGCCACCGCCACCGCCACCGCCGCGCGGGTGCGGACGGACGGTTCCGGCTCGGGGCAGATCCGTTTCCGGCCCGGTCGCGTAGTGCTCGGTACCGTGCTTGGCTTGGACGAACCCCTGGTGGAGATCAAGGTGCGCGACAACGGGCCGCTGAAGGTCACCGGTCCCGTGCGCCTGGTGGACCCGGAGGGTGGCGTCTGGGAGATCGGGGAAGGCCCGATCGCTCTGTGTCGCTGCGGCCGCTCCAAGGACAAGCCGTTCTGCGACAGGTCACATCGTGAGGAAGGATTCGAGAGCTGTGAGCGTGCGAGCCACTGACTTCTCTGCGGCGACGCGCACGGTTCACGCCGGGCTGCCGGCGCCCGTGCAGGGAGAGCCGTTCCTCCCCGGGCCCGTGTTCGCCGGGCCGTTCCACCTGTCCGGCGAGGTCGACGGGAACGTCTCGGGCTACCACCGGCACAACAACCCGACCTGGACGAACTACGAGGACGCGCTGAGCGACCTCGAGCTCGGACAGGCCGTCGTCTTCCCGTCCGGGATGGGCGCGTGCACCGCGGTCCTGCTCGGGATGGAGCTCCTCGGGCCGGGCGACGTCTTCGTCGCCCCCAGCGACGCCTACCCGGGCGTCCGGGACGTCGCGGGCGCGCACCTGGCCCCGCGCGGCGTCGAGGTGCGGCTCGTCCCCACCGACGAGCGCGCGCTCCACGAGGCGGTCGAGGGCGCGAAGCTCGTGTGGCTCGAGACGCCGTCGAACCCCGAGCTGACCGTCATCGACATCCCGGCGCTCGCCAACGCCGTCCACGCCCAGGGCGGCCTGCTGGCGATCGACAACACGCTCGCGACCCCGCTCGCCCAGCGCCCGCTCCAGCTCGGCGCCGACCTCTCCGTCGCCAGCGCGACGAAGTCGCTCACCGGCCACTCGGACATCGTCCTCGGCCACGTCGCCGTCCGCGACCCCGAGCACGCCGACCTCCTCGCCGCCTGGCGCTCGCGCTCGGGCTCGATCCCCGGCCCGTTCGAGGTCTGGCTGGCGCACCGCAGCCTCGCCACGCTCGACGTCCGCCTCGAGCGCCAGTGCACGAACGCGCTGAAGCTCGCGCAGGCGCTGGCGGAGGACGACCGCGTCAGCGGCGTCCGCTACCCGGGCCTGCCGACGCACCCCGGGCACGAGCTGGCCGTCCGTCAGATGGGCGGCCGCTTCGGCGCCGTCGTCTGCTTCGAGCTGCCGGACGCCGAGAGCGCCCAGCGGTTCCTCAACGCCTCCGAGCTGATCATTGAGGCGACGAGCTTCGGCGGCACCCACACGACCGCCGAGCGGCGCGCGCGCTGGGGCACCGACGCGGTCTCCGGCGGCTTCATCCGGCTCAGCGCCGGCCTCGAGGACCCGCACGACATCATCTCTGACGTCCGACGTTCGTTGGACGTCGCGTCCTCCTAGCGGACGACGCAGATCCTCCTTCCGGCCGTCGCGCGGCGGCCGGAGGCCTGATGGGATCGGTCCTGCTCCAAGCACGACCGAACCATCAGGCTCAGAGAGGACCCGAACATCGTGAGGAAGAAGCTGATCGGGGGCGCCACGGCGCTCTCGCTCGCGGCCACCGGCGCCGGTGTGGCCGCCGCCGTCAGCCCCGCGCAGGAGGCGCCGCCGACCGTCGGCCTGGCCGTCTCCGCGACGTCCGTGCAGGTCACCGGCGCCGAGGCGCTGAAGGCCGGCCCGACGACGCTGCGGTTCACCGCGGCCGGGAAGGGCGAGCTGGCGCCTGCGGTGCTCGAGCTCAAGCCGGGCGTCACGCGCGAGCAGGTCGCGGCCGCCGCGAAGGACCTCGGCACGATGGCGGGGGAGAAGGTCGGCACGCTCGTCGCGTCGACGTTCCTCATGGGCCCGGCGCCGTACACGACGACCGTCGACCTCGACCCGGGCGAGCACGCCGTCCTCAACTTCGGCCGCAAGGGCGCGACGGTCGCCGGCTGGTTCACGGTGGGCGCGGAGCGCGGCACGGCGGTCGCGCCCGCGCCGACGACGACGGTCACGATGGAGGACTACGCGTTCGGCGGCCCGTCGACGCTCCCGCGCGGCGGGACGATCCGCGTCACGAACGCCGGCAAGGTCCAGCACCACGCGCTCGTCATGCCGCTCAAGAAGGGCGTCAGCACCAAGCGGGTGCTCAAGGACATCAAGGCCGGCAAGGAGCCGGCCTACGCGCTCGGCGGGCCGCCGAGCGCCCTGACCGAGGTGGTCTCGCCGGGCACCACGAACGACGTCACGACGACGGCGTCCAAGCCCGGCAAGTACCTCCTCGTCTGCTTCCTCCAGAACTCGCCCAAGCAGCCGCCGCACGCGGTGCAGGGCATGGCGAAGGTCGTGACGGTCAAGTAGACCGGCCCACGCTCCGGCTCAGGAGGCGAACGTCGTCTCCAGCGTGATCTCGTCCACGCCGCCCAGCGCGCGCGAGATCACGCAGCCGGCCTTCGCCTTCTCGGCGTACTCCTTGAACGTCGCCTCGTCGATGCCGGGCACCTTGCCCTCGGTCTTCAGCGCCATCGCGACGATCGTCGGCTGGCCGTCGACCGGCCGCAGCTGCGCGCGGGCGCTCGTGCGGATGGACTCCGGGGTGTGGCCGTCCTCGCCGAGGACGGCGCTCAGCGCCATCGAGAAGCACGCCGCGTGGGCGGCCGCGACCAGCTCCTCCGGGTTCGTGCCGTTCTCGTCCTCGAAGCGGCTCTTGAAGCTGAACGCGCCGGTGTAGACGTCGTCGCCGACCGTGACCTGGCCGGTGCCCTCCTGCAGGCTGCCCTTCCACTCGGCACTGCCGTTTCGCGTCGCCATGGGTCTCCTTCGCGTCGGGGGTGTGACGGAACTGCGTCGAGTCTGCCACCTACCCCGCGGGCGAGCGGTTTCCCGCCGGGCTGGCGCGTAGCCTCGACCGCTCTTCATGGCACGACCGACGACAGTGCACGTGTGCTCCGAGTGCGGGCACCAGACGCCCCGGTGGGCGGGGAAGTGCCCCGGCTGCGGGGCGTGGAACTCCCTGGTGGAGGAGCGCGTCGCGCCCACGCCCGCCCGTGGGGGTGGCGGCGGAGCGCGCGGCGGCAGCGGTGCCGGCGGCGTGCCCGCCGCGCGGCCCGTGCGGCT
>DATMVO010000084.1:0-7629 GCA_035563115.1 Solirubrobacteraceae bacterium | reverse complement strand
CGCCGGCGACGTGCTGCTGGTGGACGTCGCGTCGCGGCTCGGCGACGCGCTGCGCGGCGGCGACACCGCGGCGCGGCTGGGCGGCGACGAGTTCGTCGTGCTCGCCGAGGACATCAGCGGGACGGCCGAGGCGGGGCTGATCGCCCGCCGCCTGCTCCGCAAGCTCGGGGTCTCGGCGTCGATGGGCGTCGCCGTCGCGACCGACGCGCGGATCGATCCGCAGGCGCTCGTCCGCACCGCCGACGCGGCGATGTACGTCGCCAAGCGGCGCGGGGGTGGGACGGTCGAGGTCGCCGACGCGAGTGCGGGGGAGGCAGAGGACGAGGGCGAGCCCCCGCTACCGCGCCTCCACCGTCCGCGCGCGATCCCCGGCGCCTGAGCGCGCCGAGCGCGCGATCGCCGTCGAGATCGCCTCGGCGGTCTCCAGCAGCGGCGGGAGGAAGCGGCTGCGCAGGTCGTCGGCGGGCACGCGCGACGCGGCGGCGCTGACGTTGAGCGCGGCGATCACGCGCCCATCCGCGTCGCGCAGCGGCGCGGCGACCGAGCGCAGGCCCAGCTCGAGCTCCTGGTCCACGAGCGCCCAGCCCTGCTCGCGCACCTCGCCGACGACGCGCCGCAGCCGGTCGGGGTCGACGACCGTGCGCGGCGTGTGCGGCTCCAGCGGGGTGGACGCGAGGAAGGCGTCGAGCTGCGCGGGCGGCAGGTCGGCGAGCAGCACGCGGCCCATCGACGTCGCGTGCGCGGGCAGGCGGGTCCCGACGCCGAGCGTGATCGACATGATCCGCCGCGTCGGCACGCGCGCGACGTAGGCGACCTCGGGCAGGTCGAGCGTCGCGGCCGAGCACGACTCGCCGGTGCGGTCGACGAGGTCGCGCATCAGCGGCTCGGCGATCTCCCACAGGCTGAGCGAGCTGAGGTAGGCCCAGCCGAGCGCCAGGACGCGCGGGGTGAGCGAGAAGCGGCGTCCGTCGCTGCGGACCATGCCGAGCCGTTCGAGCGTCAGGAGGATGCGGCGCGCGGTCGCGCGCGTGATGCCGGTGAGCCGGGCGACGTCGCTGAGCGTCAGCGCCGGGTGCTCGTGCGAGAAGACCTGGAGGACGGCGAGGCCGCGTTCGAGCGCCTGGACCGACTGCGTCTCCCGGCCCGCGGGCGCATCGGCGGCGGTTCCGGCGTCGGGGGCGGGCTCGGGAACGTCGTCGCTCATCGCGGCGAGACTCTATAGCCTGTTTGCGCACATGTGTGCGCAGAGCGAACACGACGGCGTCGCGGTGCGGCGGCGGGCGGAGGTCATGCCGCTCGCCGAGGCGGTGCGGCGGCACGTCCACGACGGCGCGACGGTGGCGCTCGAGGGCTTCACCCACCTGATCCCGTTCGCCGCCGGCCACGAGATCGTCCGCCAGGGCCGCACGGACCTGACGCTCGTCCGGATGACGCCGGACCTCATCTACGACCAGCTCATCGGCATGGGCTGCGCGCGGCGGCTCGTCTTCTCCTACGGCGGCAACCCGGGCGTCGGCTCGCTCCACCGCTTCCGCGACGCCGTCGAGCACGGCTGGCCGCGGCCGCTGGAGATCGTCGAGCACTCCCACGCCGGCCTCGCGAACGCGTACGCGGCGGGCGCGGCGAACCTCCCGTTCGGCGTCCTGCGCGGCTACGCGGGGACCGACCTGGCCGACCACAACGACGAGGTCGCGTTCGTCGACTGCCCGTTCACGGGGGAGACGCTGAGCGCGGTGCGCGCGGTGCGCCCCGACGTGACGGTCATCCACGCGCAGCGCGCCGACCGCCACGGCAACGTCCAGCTGTGGGGGCTGAGCGGCGTGCAGAAGGAGGCCGTGCTCGCCGCGGCCGCCGCGATCGTCACCGTGGAGGAGCTGGTGGACGAGCTGGAGCCGCGGCCCAACGCGGTCGTGCTCCCGGCGTGGACGGTCGACGCGATCTGCGTCGTCCCCGGCGGCGCGCACCCGTCGTACGCGGCGGGCTACAGCGTCCGCGACAACGAGTTCTACAGCGAGTGGGACGCGATCGCGCGCGACCGGGAGCGGTTCCGGGCGTGGATGGACGAGCACGTGCTGGGCGCGCAGGAGGTGCCGGCGTGAGCGGCGCGGGGGAGTGGACGGCGGAGGAGCTGATGACCGTCGCCGCCTCGCGCGAGCTGCGCGACGGACAGGTCTGCCTCGTCGGCGTCGGGCCGCCCAACGCGGCCGCCAACCTCGCGCGCCGGCTCCACGCGCCGGACGCGGTGCTCGTCTACGAGTCGGGCGCGATCGGCGCCAAGCCCGCGCGGCTGCCGCTCTCCATCGGCGACGACGACCTGGCGGCGACCGCCGACGAGCTCGTGTCGGTCGTCGAGATGTTCAATTACTGGGTCGGCGGCGGGCGGATCGACGTCGGCTTCCTGGGGGCAGCGCAGCTCGACCGGCGCGGCCGGATCAACACGACGGTGATCGGCCCGTACAGCGCGCCGAAGGTCCGCCTCCCCGGCGCGGGCGGCGCGCCCGAGATCGCCGCCAACGCGCGCGAGGTGATCGTCCTCGTCCGCCACTCCAAGCGCGTCTTCGTGGAGGAGCTGGCGTTCACGACGTCGGTCCCGCCGTCGGGCCGGCTCGTCGTCTGCACCGACCTGGGGATCCTGCGCCGCGGCGGCGACGGCGAGCTCGAGCTGCGCGCCGTCCACCCCGGCGTCACCGTCGACGACGTCCGCGCCGAGACCGGCTGGGAGCTGCGCGTCGCGGACGAGCTGGAGGAGTCCCCGCCGCCGACCGCCGAGGAGCTCGAGACGCTGCGCGACCTGCGCCGCCGCTAGGAGCCTGTTGATCTTTTCCCGCCGCGCGAGAGCACGCGTCCGCGGCGCCGGATGACGAGCGGCCGACTCGCAAAGGCCACCAGCATTCATCGAGATCGGCCGCTCGTCCCCGGCATCCACGGCCACGCACTCTCGCATCGACGGTCGAAAGCTCAACAGACTCCTTGCCGGCGGCGCGGGGACGCCATCATGTCCGGGCGATGGCCCCACTGACCGCCCGAGGCCCGAGCCTCACCCTCCGCTACCCCGAGCCCCGCGACGCCGAGGCGCTGTTCCACCTCGCCGCCGACCCCGACGTGACGCGCTGGTTCTCCTGGCGCTACGAGGAGGTCGGCGACGCGGAGCGCTGGATCGCGGGCCGGGAAGAGGTGCGCGAGAGCGGCGCGTGGCTCGAGTTCGTGGTCGAGCACGAGGAGCGCGGCGTCACCGGCGTCACGGCGCTGACCGAGCCGAGCCGGCGCGACCGCCGCGCGGTGACCGGCTCGTGGTTCGGCAAGGAGCACTGGGGCACCGGCGTCAACGCCGAGTCCAAAGCGCTGCTCGCACGGATCGCGTTCGAGGCGTGCGGGTGCGAGCGGCTCGGCTCGTACGCGAACATCCGCAACGGCCGTTCGCGGCGGGCGCTGGAGAAGGCGGGCTTCGTCCACGAGGGCACGCTGCGCCGGTACCACCGCCACGGCGAGCAGTACCTCGATGTGGACGTCTTCAGCCTGCTGCGCGAGGAGTTCCTCGCCGGCCCGCTCGCGCAGCTCGGCGCGACCGTCACCGGCGAGGCCCCGCAGGCGTTCAGGCCCTGAGCAGGCGGGCGGTGCAGACGACCGCCGAGAGCGTCATCAGCGTGAGGCTCATCAGGCACCACTGGCAGGTGTGCTCGATGACCGTCACCGACTCGTAGGTCAGGTAGACGGAGAAGCCGAAGCCGACGAGCGCGGTGAGCGCGGCGACCATGCGGGCCGTCTCCGTGCGGAGCAGCCCGCAGGCGAGCAGGGTGAGGTAGGCGAGCAGACCCAGCAGCGCGACGGGGATCCCGGCGAGCTTGGACTGGTCGGACGCCTGGACGATGGCGCAGCCTCCGCCGCCGCCGACGCACACGGGATCGAGGTCCGCGTAGTGCACGTAGGTCAGGTAGCCCGCGACGCCGATCCCCAGCACGGCGAGGACGATGGCGCAGGCTCGGAGGCGCGCCTCGGTCACGTCCCGCTCTGCCCCGACTGCTTGAGGGCGTCGGCGATCGCGTCCGGCAGGTCGTCGGGGTTCGCGACGGCCTTCATCTTCCCGCCGCGCGGGCCGACGAGGAAGCCCGGCGTGCCGGTCAGGCCGCCCGCCTCGAAGTCCTTGGCGTTCTTGTCGAGCGCCTCGGTGACCTTCGCGTCCTCCGCGCCGGCCTGCGCCTTGGCGAAGTCGACGCCGGCCTTGTCCGCGATGCCCTGCATGAAGTCGTCGGTGACGTAGCCCGAGTTCTCCTCGCCCTGGTCGGCGTAGAACGCCTCGGCGAAGTCCCACAGCTTGTTCTGCTCCGCCGCGGCCTGCGCGACGCGGCCGCCGGTGACCGAGTCGTCGCCGAGGAAGGTCATCAGCCGCAGCTCCATCTGCACGTCGCCGGGCTTGACGTAGTCGGAGACGATCGGCGGCAGGCCGGTCTCGGAGAACTGCGCGCAGAACGGGCACTGCAGGTCGGCGAACTCCTGGACGACGACCGGGGCGGTGTCGGAGCCGAGCTTCGTGCCGCTCTGCGGGATGCCGTCGAAGAGCGCGGCGCGCTCCTCCTCGGTGGGCGCGTCATCCGTCCCCGACTGGCTGACCAGCACGGCGACGACGACGATGACCGCCGCGGCGACGAGGACGCCGCCGAGCGTGACCAGCCGCTTCTTGCGCGCGTCGCTCTGCTGGGCGGCGCGCTCGGCGGCGAGGCGGGCCTCGCGGGCCTTCGCCTTCTCCTCTGCACGTGAGCTCACGCCGGGGACGGTAGGCGGATTTCGTTAACGCTCGATCAGTGGTTCCCCGCAGATCGCGCTGCGCTTTCCCGTGGAGCCACGATCGTGTCCGACAGGCCGCGCGGGCGCGAAAGTCTGTCGGGGGTGCTAGGTCGTCCGGGTCTAGGGTCGCGCCATCGCCCGGCTTTCAGGAGGAACGGTGCCCGTCGCACGGATGCTCGCACTCGCAGCGCTCTGCTGCGCGCTGTCCCCTGCCGGCGCGTCCGCGCTCGCGCCCGGGACGACGGTGCTCGTCAGCCGCCCGTCGGGGCTCGGCGCGCTGCCCGCCGCGCCCGGATCGGGGGAGGCGCGGTACGCGGCGACGTCGGCGGACGGCCGGTACGTCGCGTTCGCCGGGACCGCCGACGGCCTCCTCCCCGACCCCGAGGACGACGTGCGCGGCGGCGTCTACGTCCGTGACCGGGCGCTCGACACGACGACGTTCATCGGCACCTACTTCTGGGCGTCGCAGGGGTTCGACATCAGCGACGACGGGTCGGTCGTCTGCTGGCAGACCGGCGACAAGCTCCACCCCGACGACACCGACTCCGACGTCGACGTCTACCTCGCGCAGACCGCCAACTCCGCCGCGACGCCCGTGCTGGTGAGCCGCACCGACGCGGACGCCAACCGCTCCGGCAGCGCGCGCGACTGCGTCCTCAGCGGCGACGGCCAGCACGTCGCGTTCGTGACCATCGCGAACCTGGACCCGGCCGACACGAACGGCACCGAGGACGTCTACCGCCGCGCGCTCGGGCCGGGGACGACGACGCTCGTCTCGCGCGCCGATGGGGCGGCGGGCGCGGTCGGCAACGCCTACGCCGCGGAGCCCTCGATCGACCAGGACGGCTCGACGATCGCGTTCACCTCCGTCGCGACCAACCTCGACGGTGGCTTCCCCGGCGGCATCTACACGGGCGAGGACGTCTTCGTACGCGACCTGGACGCGAACACGGTGACGCTCGCCTCGGTGCGCGACGACGAGGGGACGCCGGACGCGCGCTCGACCGAGGGGGAGCTGAGCGCCGACGGCGACGAGGTGGCCTTCCAGACCACGGGCTCGAACCTCGTGGCCGGGCAGAACGACGGCGCGGCCGACCTGGACGTCTTCCGCCGCAAGCTCTCCACCGGCCAGACCGTCCTCGTCTCACGCGCGGACGGCGCCGCGGGCGCGATCGCCGGCGACGGCGGCAGCAACCCGCGGATCAGCGCCGACGGCGAGCGGATCATGTTCGTGACCGGCGCGCCGCTCGCGCCCGGCGACACGGCGGGGGAGGACGAGGCGCGGGTGGTGGTGCGCGACGTCGGCGCGAACACGAGCCGCACCGTCAACCGCTACGACGGGCCGGCGGGCACGCGGACGGCGAACGGGTTCGTCGCCGCCCTCGCGGCCGGTGGGAACGTGGCGGTCTTCTGGTCGTTCGACCCGGCGATGCGCCCCGACGACGGCGACGACTTCGCGCACCTCTACGCGCGCGACGTCGCGGCGGGCACGACCGAGCCGGTCGACCGGCCGACGGGCCCCGCGACCGCGCCGTTCCCCGGCGGGGAGAACTCGTCGAACCTGGGCACCGCGCGGGCGGTGAGCGACAGCGGGCGGTACGTCGCGTTCACCTCGCAGGCCGACGGGCTGGAGCCGGGGACCGCCGACGACGGCCAGGGCGCGCACGTCTTCGTCCGCGACGTCGTGGACGGGACGACCGAGCTGGTCGACCGCGCGACCGGCGCGGCCGGGGCGATCCTGCCGGCGCTCGTGGGCAGCTACGCGCTGAGCGCCGACGGACGGAAGGTCGCGTTCTCCACCAGCGCGCGGCTGGACCCCGCGCACCCGGCGGGAACCGAGCAGACGTACGTGCGCGACCTCGACGCCGACACGACGACCCTCGTCGGGCGTGCGACCGGCGGGGCGGTGGCGGACGACTCGACGTCCGTGCCGTCTTTGAGCGGCGACGGGCGGAAGGTCGCGTTCGTCTCGGAGGCGACGAACCTCGGCGCGCCCGGCGGCGCCGTGCGGCAGCTCTACGTGCGCGACCTGGAGACGGGGACGACGGTGATCGCGAGCCGGGCGGACGGCGCCGCGGGCGGGGTCGGCGACCGGGCCGCGAACTTCGGCGCGCTCGACGGCGACGGCGACCGGGTCGTGTGGACGACGAGCGCGACCAACCTCGGCGACGGCGACGTGGACACGCAGACCGACGTGCACCTGCGCGACCTGACGACGGGCGACACGCAGCTCGTCTCGGTGAGCACGGGCGGGACGAAGACGAGCACGTACTCGAGCGGCGTCGCGATCAGCCGCGACGGCAACCGGATCGCGTTCTCGACCGGGACGGCGCTCGACCCGGCGGACGTGACGGCCGGCGACTCGGCGTACCTGCGCGACGTCGCCGCGGGCACCACGACGCTCGTCTCGCGGCCGACCGGCACCGGCGGCGGGGCGGCGAACACGTCCGGGCTGGCGACCGCGATCTCGGCGGACGGGACGGCCGTCGTGTTCTCCTCGGCCGGCGCGATGGAGGCCGGCGACGTCAACGGCGAGCGCGACATCTGGCTGCGGACGGTCGCGACCGGGACGACGGTGCTGGTCAGCCGGGGCGAGGGCGCAGCGGGCGCGCGGCTGGTGGAGGGCGACCTCGTCGGCGGCGCGGCGGTGAACGCCGACGGCACGTGCGTGGCCTACGGCGTGGCCGCCCGCGGGCCGCTGCTGCCGGCCGGGGCGTCGCCGGACTTCTTCCACATCGTCCTGCGCGCGGTGGGGGAGTGCCTGCCGCCGGTGGTGGGGCCGCCGGATCCGGAGCCGGGCGATCCGGGTCCCGGCGATCCTGGTCCTGCCGACCCGGGCCCCGGCCC